>JBIKVN010000268.1:0-4153 GCA_044356865.1 Phycisphaerales bacterium
GGATCGACCGACCACGCCGCCGCCTCGCCCAGCACCTCGGCGGCGTTGCGGCGGGCGTCCATGTGGAGTTCCCAGCGGCGGGCACGGGCGGAGCTGATCACGCTCGCGGTCGCCGCGGTCGCCTCGAACAGGGCCCGCTCGCAGCGGAGCCGCTGCTCGGTCGCCTCCGGCGACTCCGGCCCCTTCTCGCGCTCGATCCGCCGCAGCGACTCGATCGCGGCGACCACCTCGGGGGCCCGGGAGGCCGCGCCGATGAGCGTGGCCATCGTGGTGTTGACGGTGCTTCGGGCCTGCTCGACGACCTTGCGGGCGTTCTGCACCGAGATCGAGAGCTCGACGAAGCGATCGGCTTCGGCGCCCGGCGGCCGGAGGCGGGGGATCGCCACGCCGACCAGCTCGACGCCGCTGCCGAGCCCGTCGAAGGCCGCCTGGATGCGGTTGCGAAGCTCGGTCTCGAGGCTCGACTCGCCCGCGGCGAGGATCCGGTCGAGCGGTTGCGTCGAGAGGAACTGCGTGACCTCGCGGGTCGCCGACGCCCGCAACAGCCGTTCGCGCATGTCGAAGGGCGAGCGTCGGGTGCGGGAGTCGTTGCTGAACTCGAGGAACTTCCGCAGTTCGCCGTCGCGGACCCGCCATTGCAGGACGATGTCGGCGTCGACGAGGGCAAACTGGTCGGCGAGCGACGAGGCGTTGCCGCCGGCGGCGATTCCGCTCGCATCGACCGCGGCGAGCGAACTCTCGAGCGCGGCCGAGCGGGTCGGGGCCGCGACGAGGTAGAGGTTCGCGGCCGGATCGAGCGCCCCCTCCGAGCCCCACGGCTTGAACTCGCCCTGCGTCTCGGGCCGGGTTCCGAGGGCGAGGTCGCGCAGGCGGCCCGTCGGATGGATCTGCGCCGTCTCGACCGGCCAGGGCAGCTTGACCATCGTCCGCCCCTCGTACACCCCGTCCACGGGGCGTCCGAACCGAAGCCGCAGGGCCTGGTCGCCCGGCTCGACGACGACGAGCGTCGAGAGCCCGACCAGGACGACCGCCCCGAGCAGGGCGAGCCGCCCGGTGCTGCGGAGCAGGAGCTGGTAGCCCCAGCTGCTCGTGACATCGAAGCCGAACTGGTAGTTCACCGCCTCGTTGATCGAGCGCACGATCGAGTCGGGGGCGGCCAGCAGGCTCAGCACGCGGCTGTCGAAGGCCGGCCGCGGGAACTCGCCGGGCCGCCGCGGGCGATAGAGGTTCAGGACGAAATTGAGCAGGATCTCGCCGGCGAACGCGATCATGAAGACCGCGACGCCACGGACGATCCCCTCGAGCACCGCCGGCCGCTCGAGAAAGAGGAACACGATGCCGATCGCGATCGCGAGCAGCACCACCGCGTTCCCGACCATCATGCCCGCCCCGCCACGGAGGTTCGCCCAGGCCGGCTGCCGGCTCATGCCCGCGACGAAACGCGAGAAGATGAAGGCGACGAGGGCCAGGCCGATGCAGATCGCCAGCTGCCAGCCGAGGCTCGCCCCGGTCTGGAACGCCTCGACCTCGGTCGCGGTCGGATCCTTGAGCCGCCCGAACCAGTCGAGGGTCCACCAGCCGGCCGCGACGAGGAGCGCCGCGACCAGGAGGCTCGTCGCCGGCATCGCGACGCCGTGCATGAACGCGAGGCGGCGGGCCGCGGGACGGGTGGTGTCCTTGGCGAAGATGCTCGCGGCGAGTCCCGCCCCCTCCGCGGCGGTCTCGTCGTTCTCGAGGGCTTCGATCCGCTCGAGGACATGCTGGTGGAAGGTCAGCAGGAGTCCGATCCAGAGCGGCAGCCCCGCCCCGGCGTACATCGACGCCACGACGAAGGCCGAGTCCTTGGCCAGGATCCCGTAGAGCAGCAGCACCAGCCCGAGGGCGAGCTGGAGCAGCAGGCCGAAACTGCAGACCCGGACGGCCTGCCGGTAGGAGACATGATCGGTTCGGATCGCCTGTGCCATGCGCGGTGGTTCGGTGGGTGCCGAGTCCCTTCCCAATGTCCGCCCCGGTCTCGCCCCGCTCCGG
Organism: Phycisphaerales bacterium; assembly: GCA_044356865.1. Classification (GTDB taxonomy): domain Bacteria; phylum Planctomycetota; class Phycisphaerae; order Phycisphaerales; family SM1A02; genus JBEIUL01. The sequence continues at coordinate 2,029 of JBIKVN010000268.1, forward strand.
AAGACGGGACCGCACGGGGCGGCAGGCCGGAGGGCCGGGGCGTCGGGGACTGTCGCGGCCCGCGTACGGAAGCGGCGCGACAGGGTTCGCGGACTCGCGTACTGTAGAACAAAGCGGTCGGGGCATGGGGCCCGTCCGTCGACGGCCGGGAGTCCCCGGCCGGATCCGTCCCCTCCCCCTGCCCCCGACCCCCGGCCGCCCGGCATGACCCACCTCGAGCAGCTCCTCGCGATCGCCCGCAACACCTTCTTCGAGAGCATCCGGCAGCCGGTGCTGTTCGTGGCGCTCGTCGCGGCGACGATCCTGATCATCCTGAGCAATCCCCTCGCGGCCTACACCCTCGAGGACGACCAGCGGATGTTCGTCGACATTGGCCTGTCCACGATCTTCATCGCGACCGCGGTGGTGGCGGCCTTCATCTCGACCAATGTCCTGAGCCGCGAGATCGACAACAAGACGGTCCTGACCGTGGTCTCGAAGCCGGTCGCCCGGCCGACCTTCGTGCTCGGGAAGTACCTCGGGACGGCCGGGGCGACCCTGCTCGCGACCGCTTACCTCGCGAATGTCTTCATGCTGGTCGAGATGCACGGGGTGCTCCAGACCGCCCGCACCCCGATGCACCAGCCGGTGCTCGTCTTCGGCACCCTCGCGGGCCTGCTCGGGATCGGGGCGGCGACCTGGGCCAACTACTTCTACGGCCGGAACTTCGTCGCGACCGCGGCGGTGCTGCTCACCCCGCTGTCGCTCCTGGCCTACGTGATCGCGATGCTCTTCGACGCGGGCTGGAAGCCGCTTTCCGCGGCCGAGATCTTCTCGGGAATCGGGATCGGCGGCAGCCCCGACCCGGTCTTCGAGGGGCAGATCTGGATCGCGATCGGCACCATGTCGATGGCGACGCTCATCCTCGTGGCGGTGGCCCTCGCGGCCAGCACCCGGCTCGGGCAGGTGCTCACGCTGTCGGTGACGCTCGGGGTGTTCCTGCTGGGGCTGCTCTCGGATTGGCTGTTCGCACGGCCGCTCCGGACGCTCGACGCGGCGATCGCGGCGGCGGGGCCCGACGCCCCGGGTCTCCTGCTCGAGCGGGCGGAGGCCCTCGGCTTCCGCACGCTCTACGCGATCACGCCGAACTTCCAGGTCTTCTGGCTCGCCGACGCGATCAACCAGGACCGGGCGATCCCGCCGTCCTACCTCGCCCTCGTGATTCCCTACGGGATCGGCACGATCGTCGCGATCCTCGCGGTGGCCACGGCGCTCTTCCAGCGCCGCGAGGTCGGCTGAGCGTCACGGGGCGGGAAACGCGTCGAATTCCTCGCGCTTCTTCCGGCTCGTCGAGAGCAGGCCGATGAAGATCGGGAAGGCCGCAAGGGGCACGGTCATGCCGATCGTCACGAGCCGCTGACGGCCCTCGAGGTCCTCCGGCTTCACCACCGGCGCCGAACGGTCGATGTCGGCCTGCGACATGTTGCGTTCCCGCAGCATCTCGCGGACCGACTCGTTCATCGCGACCTGGTAGTCCAGCTGCGTCGGCATGGTCAGCACGCCCAAGAGGGCCCCGACCACGAGCATCGCGAGGCGGGTCGCCGCCCAGACCGCCAGAAGCGGACGCGAGGAACGCCGCCGCTGCACGAGGCGGATGCCGGCAAGAAGCAGCAGACCGCCCAGGAACGCCAGGAGCACCGACTGGATCGCCGTCGTCCAGAGCAGCACCGGCGGCATCGGCGGGGCCTTCATGCCCGAGATCGAGAGCAGCCACGACTGGGAAAGGGTGCCCGCCAGGCCGCAGAAGCCGTAAAGGAAGACGCCGCCCGCGCCGTACACGATGCAGATGATGCCGATCATCCGCGGCCAGCGCGGGGGCTCGGGCGGGACCGGCAGCGGTTCGATGGGCGGAAAGCCGCTCACGCGCGGGGCGGTCCGGGATTCAGTTCCCGCCCGCCGCCTTCTGCTGGCGACGGATCTCGGCGAGCTGCTTGCGGCGCTGCTCGATCTCGCGCAGGAGATACTCCTTGGGCGGGATCCCGTATCGGCCGTACTGGACCATCATGACCTGCTCGCCGAGCTGGTTGCCCCAGCGGAGGATCTCCTCGAGCACCTGGATCTGGGCCCCGAGCTGAGCCGCCGGATC
>JBIKVN010000269.1:0-4151 GCA_044356865.1 Phycisphaerales bacterium
AGTCCGCCGACGGCGCCAGCAGCTCCGCCGCCTGCACCCACGACGAGCCGTTCCACTGGTAAACCCGCGCCGTGCCGGCGTTCGTCTTGCCCGTCAGGTCGTCCAGCGGCAGGCCCACCACCGCGAACGAGCCGTCCAACGCGATCGCGCCGCCGAAGTCGTCGCCCGCAAGCACGCCCGCCGTCGGCAGCAGCCCGAGCTGCGGAACGCTCGCGATCACCAGGCAGTCGACGATGCCGTCGCCGTCGGAGTCCGTATCGGGAACCCCGCACCCGCACAGCCCGGGAAAGCTCTTCAAGGCGTCGTTCGGGCAGCGGTCCGTCTCGTCGGGAACGCCGTCGCCGTCGGAGTCGTCCTCGAGGCAATCCGCCACTCCGTTTTCGTTTCGGTCGAGGTCGGGATGGCCGCAACCGCATTCACCGGGCGTCGTCTTGTTCGCGTCGCTCGGGCAGCCATCGTTGCAATCCGCCGTGCCGTCACCGTCGGAATCCGTGTCCGCGACGCCACAACCGCATTGGCCCGCCGCGACCTTGTTCGCGTCGCCCGGGCAGCCGTCGTGGCAATCCGCCGTGCCGTCGCCATCGGAATCCGTGTCCGCGACGCCACACCCGCACTGGCCCACCGCGACCTTGCTCGCGTCGCCCGGGCAGCCGTCGTTGCAGTCCGCCGTGCCATCGCCGTCCGAATCCGTGTCCGCCACCCCGCAGCCGCACTGTCCTGCGGCAACCTTGTCCGCATCAAGCGGGCACTCGTCACAGGCATCGCCCGCGCCGTCGAGATCGTCGTCCGACTGCGTGGCGTTTCCCGCGTCCGGACAGTTGTCGCAGGAGTCGCCCACGCCATCGCCGTCGCCGTCCGCCTGGTCCGCATTCACGAGTCCGGGGCAATTGTCGAATGGATCGGGCACGCCGTCGCCGTCTCCGTCCGCCGCGACCGTCACCGACACGGTGCCGAACTGCGCGGGCGTACCCAATCCCTGGTTGAAGCCGACAGTGACCGGAGTGGTGAACGGCTCCACCGCGTCGCGGAAGACGAAGCGGGCGATGACCGTCCGTCGCGTGACCGGATCGACCCGCCCCTGCAGGTTCGGCGGATTCGGATTGAACCAACCTGCCAGCGCCGGCATGCCGGGCTGGTTCCAGCCGAGCGGCCCCCAACCCGGCTCGGATGCGGTCAGGTTGGCGAAACTGCCGGCGGTTCCCCCGATCGTGCACCAGGAGTCGACCTCGACGTCGGACGCCGCGACGAGACTCGGGCTCCAGGTGCCGCCGCCGCCCGACCCGTCGCCGGCGAGAAAGTCGCGATGGGCGTGGGATCCCGCGGGTCGCGCGGCAACGCCGTAGATGTTCAGCACGGTGTCGAGCGGCGAGCTGAACTCGGCGCTGAGCGTGTACACGAAGTGGACCCGTCCGTCGCGTTCGATCCGGCCGGGCTCGACCGCGATCGCCGTGAGGCTGGCCGTCGCGGAGGCGGCGAGGCCGAAGGCGGCGAACGATGCCGAGGCGACCAGACGCGGGAACGGCGGGTTCGACAGGATGTCCTGGATCATGATCTTCTCCCGGGTACGGCGGCACTCGATGCGGCGGGATCGCTCCCGCAACCGGCCGACACGCTACAGCCGAATCCGGCCGTTTCGGGAATTGCCGACTTTTTTCTGGCGCCTCGCGAAACTCCCGTCCGGACGGCGTTTGCATCTCGCCCGGCCATCGCCCCGCTTGTCCCTTGACGCGACACCAACCGCGGCCACGCGCCGCGCTTGAGGAACGTTCGTCCCGTCCACGCGAAGCGACAACCCGCGGCTCACGCGTCGCGTCCATGGTTCCCGAGTTGCGGCCGCGGCGACCGTTCGCCGCACCCCCGCCGCTCGAACGCACGGAGAAAACCATGATCACGCTGCCCGTCCGCGCCACCGTCTGCCTCGCCGTCGCCGCCACCGCCGCCGGCGCCGTCGCCGATGGCCCCTTCACCCTCACCGTCCTCCACTCCAACGACGGCGAGTCGAAGCTGCTCTACCCGTCTCCCTCGCTCGCGCAGTACGGCGGCATCGCCCGCTTCCGTACGCTCGTCGACCAGCTGCGCGGCGCCGCGCTCGCGAACGGCGGCTGCCTCATGCTGAGCTCGGGCGACAACTTCCTCGCCGGCCCGGAGTGGAACGCGAGCCTCACGAACGGCGTGCCCTACTACGACGCGATCGGCATGCAGCTCGTCGGCTACGACGGCGTCTGCATCGGCAACCACGACTTCGACTTCGGGCCCGACATCCTCGCGAACTTCGTGACGAGCTTCACCGACGGGACCCCGTTCCTCAGCGCGAACCTCGACCTCTCCGGCGAGCCGTCGCTCGTCGCCCTCGAGGCCTCCGGCCGCATCGTCGCGAGCCGGATCGTGACGACCGCCGGCCGGCCAATCGGCCTCGTCGGCGCGACCACGCCCGACCTTCCGTTCATCTCCTCGCCCGGAAGCGTCACGGTCGATCCCGACGTCCGCGCCCGCATCCAGGCCGAGGTCGACGCCCTCGAGGCCGCGGGCGTCGACATCATCATCGCCATGACGCACCTCCAGGGCATCGGCACCGAACTCGCCCTCGTGCCGCAGCTGCGGGGCGTCGACATCCTCATCGCCGGCGGCGGCGACGAGCTGCTGTGGAACCCGGGCCAGCTCCTCATTCCCGACGACGCGATCGACGCCAACGGCGACGGCGTGCCCGATGCCCGCTACGGGCCTTACCCGCTGCAGCCGGTCGACGCCGACGGCCGGGTGGTGCCGGTCATCACCACGCGCGGCGACTACCGCTACGTCGGACGATTCGTCGCGAACTTCGACGCCGCGGGCGACCTGCTCGGCTTCGACCCGCTCAGCGGCCCGGTCCGCGTCGCCGGCGGCAAGCTGCCCGACGCGGTCGCGGCCGATCCCGAGGTCACGAAGTTGGTGACCGAGCCGGTCGCGGCCTCGGTCGCCTCGCTCGCCGCGAACGTCATCGCCCAGAACCAGACCCCGCTCGACGGCCGCACCTCGACCATCCGCACCGTCGAGACCAACCTCGGGAACCTCTGCGCCGACGCCCTGCTCTGGCAGGCCTCGCAACTGGCCAAGGGCGAAGGCCTCCCGCTGCCGCGGATCGCCCTGCAGAACGGCGGCGGGATCCGGAACAACTCGATCATCCCGATCGGGAACTTCACCGAGCTGAACACCTTCGGCATCCTGCCGTTCTCGAACTTCGTGGCCATCCTGCCCGAGGTTCCCGCGGCGACGATCAAGGCGACGCTCGAGAACGCGGTCAGCCGCGTGAGCCCGCCGCCCGGATTCCCCTCGAACGGCAACGGCCGCTTCGCCCAGATCGCCGGCTTCTCGTTCCGCTACGAGGTCGACCGGGCCCCCGGCCAGCGGGTGGCCCGCGTGCAGCTCGACGACGGCACGGTCCTCGTCGACGACTTCGCGGTGGTTCCGGGCGCCCCGGCGATCGCGGTGGCGACGATCAACTTCCTCGCGACCGGCGGCGACCAGTACCCGCTCAACGGCCTTCCCTTCGAATCGCTCGGCGTCTCGTACCAGCAGGCCCTCTACAACTTCGTCACCGAGGAGCTCGACGGCGTCATCTCGGCCGTCGACTATCCGGCGGGCGGCGAGGGGCGGATCATCCGCATCGACAATCCCGCCGACCTCGACGGGAACAGCGTGATCAACGCGGCCGACCTGAATCTCCTCCTCGCGGCCTGGGGCCTCGCGGGCGCCGCCGACCTGAACGGCGACGGGATCGTGAACAGCCCCGACCTGACCCTCCTGCTGGCCGCCTGGTCGAACTGACCTCCCCTTGCCTTCTCGAACCCTCGCCCCGGCGCCCTCGGCCGGGGCGATTTTTTGCCCCGGAGGACCGGTCCGACCGCGTTATTGACGCCACCACGTGGACTTATGTCCGGGCGGACCGGGGAAACCGCGGGATTCTCGCGCACCGCGCCCACAACGGACCTCAAGTTGGTCATACTGATCCCCTGTGTCGCTTGGGACCCGCGTGGGGCCCGTCGCGACCGACCGACGCCTGTTCTCCGCCCGGGTTCGCGCACGGTTTCTCCTGATTCGGGCATCGAGCAAGGACAGAGCGTCATGAAGCTTTACGTTGGAAACCTTTCGTTCCAGACCACCGAGGACAACCT
>JBIKVN010000270.1:0-4143 GCA_044356865.1 Phycisphaerales bacterium
TCGAGCCGTCGATGCCAAGCTGCCGGGCGGGATTGATCGTGACGAACTTCAGGGCCTCGTGCGGGTCGAGACTGCCGTAGCGGACGGCCTTCGCGGCCTCCATGTTCATCCGCCGGGCGAGCTCGTTCGAGTCGGAGTTGAACGAGACGACGACGCCGAGGTCGTGCAGGATCGCCCCGTTGTAGGGGATCGCGTCCATCACTTCCTCCTTGTACGCCCACCAGTCGCTGAACGAGCTCGCGCCGGCCCCGTGGGCCGCGATCGCCTCGCCGACCTTGTAGCCCTCGAGGATGTGCTGCAGGGTGCCGATGCGGAAACCGAGGCCCTCGGCCAGCCGCAGCAACATGAGGATCTCGTCCTGCCGGTACGAGTGGCAATGGACCAGCCGCTCGCCGCGGAGGATCTCGGCCAGGACGTCCAGCTCGAGGTCGGGGCGCGGCGGCATCGTCCGGGCCTTCGCGTCGGGGGGCAGGGCGGCGTAGGCGGCGTGGGCCTTCGCGTGCCCGGCGGCGGCGGCGAAGGCGTCGCGCATCCAGGTCTCGACGCCCATCCGCGTGTTCGGATAGCGGTTGCGGTTGCGGACCACGTTCTCGCCGAGGGCGAACTTGATGCCCTTCGGGGCGTTCGCGAGGCGGAACGCCGACTCCGGCTCGCCCCAGCGGATCTTCACCACGCTGTTGCGGCCGCCGATCGGGTTGGCCGAGCCGTGCAGCTGGTTGGCGGCGACGAGGCCGCCGGCGAGGGCCCGGTACCAATCGACGTCCTCGGCGTCGACGACGTCCTCGATGGTGACCTCGGCGGTGTTCGAATGGGTGCCCTCGTTCACGCCGCCCGAGATGCCGGTGTGGCTGTGGCAGTCGATCAGGCCAGGCGTGACGTGGCGGCCGGTCGCGTCGACGGTGCGGACGCCGGCGGGCGCCGCGAGACCGCGGCCGATCGCGGCGACCTTCCCATCGCGCACGAGGAGGTCGGTCGATTCAAGGACGCCGTCCGGCCCGGCCGTCCAGACCGTCGCGTTGCGGATGAGGACATCCTCGCGAGCCGGCGGGGCGAGAAGACCGTACTCGCCGAACGGAAACGGCAACGGTCGCTTCGCGAGTTCGTGGCGACGGCCGACCGCATCCTCGTCGGGCGTGGGTTGCTCCGGAGCCTTCTCGTCCGGTGCCGGCGTGCGGGCGACCAGTTTCATGGCGGCGGTCGGACCGGTGGCGGTCTCGCCGCGCAACTCGATGGCGTTCCCGACCGCATGGCCCCCCACCCGTACCGTGCCGTCGATTCCGATCGCCTTGCCGTCGAGGGTGAATGAGATCGCATCGCCGCGGACGGAAAGCCGCTTCGCGTCGACCTTCGTGCCATCGGCGAGGGTGAACGAGAGCGAAGGCTTGCGGACCTCGAGGCGACCGGCCAGCGGCTCGCGGCCGTCGACGCCGAGTTCGCACGGGCCGGTGAAGGGCAGGAGCGGCGCGGGTTCGACGTCGACGAGGCGGCCGCCGACGAGGGCCGCGCGGATCGGGCCGGGCTCGCGGGTCTCGTCGCCGAAGAGGGCCCCGTCGACGATCAGCACGTTGGCGAGCTTGCCGGGGGCGATGGTGCCGGCGACGGCGTCGATCCCGAGCAGCGCCGCGGGCCGCGTGGTGCACGCCGCGAGGGCCTCGCCCTCGTCGAGACCGTGCCGGATCGCCTGCCGGACGTTCCCGCGGAACTCCTTGCGATCCTCGAGCCGCGCCGACGAGAACGCGAACGGCACGTCGAGCGCGGCGAGGCGGGCCGCGTTGGTCGGCGCGAGTTCCCAGGTCCAGAGGTCGCGCAGGCTCGCCCGTTCGCCGCGGGCCGGGCTCGACACGTCGGGCGTTTGCGGCAAGCGGGCCGGCACGATGAGGCCGGCGTCGCGCTCCTTCAACCGTCGGGCGAGTTCGGCGCCGCGGCGGAACTCGAGGCCGTTGCCGAGGACCACGGTTTTCAGGCCGAAGTCACCGGTGAGGTCGAGGGCGCGGATCGCGTCGAGCTCGTTCGCGGCGTCGACCAGCACCGGCCGATCGCCCCGCACCACCGGCCGCAGGGCCGCGAGCGCCGCCGCGTCGGCGGGCGGACGGTGGCCCTCGGGCGAACGGGCCCAGACCTCGAGGCACACGTCATGCCAGCGGGCGTCGAGCAGCGTCTGCCGCACCAGCGCCATCGAACCCATGAGCGAACTCGGGTACGACAGCGAATCCCACGAGCCCGGCGCCATGTCGCGCGACCAGCCGCCGAAATCGAGCGCCATCGCGGCGAACGGCGCCTCGACGAGCGGGCGGGCCCGGTCGGAGCCCTCGTCGACCAGCACCACCGAGCCCGTGCCGCGGAAGACGCCGTCCTCGGGAATCGCGTGCACGACGGTGAAGCCGAGGGCCCGCAGCGACTCGCACGCCGCGGCGTCGAGCGACGGCAAGTCCGCCGCGGTCACCTGCGGTACCACGCGGCGGTTCCAGTGCGCGCCGCGGCCCGCCGCGGCCTTGGCCTGCGCGTCGGCGCTGTCCACCAGGAGGGCCGGCTCGATGAGGCCGGGATAGACGGTCAATCCGGTGGCGTCGATGACGCGATAGCCGGCGGGCGCCGCGAGATCGGCCTCGACCCTCTCGACCACGCCGTCGCGCACCAAGACCGTGCCGCGCTCGATGCGACGTCCCGGTTCGGGCACCACGGTGCCGCCGACGATGGCCACCGGCCCCGGATCGGACGGTCGCATGCCGTTCACCGGCGGGGCTTGCGCGACGATCGAGGCGGAGATCGCGAACGGGAAGGCGAGCGGGATCATGCGCCGATGGTACGGAATGGAACGGTCCGCGGGGCGGCGGAACTCAATCCCCGTCCCGATCCCAACCGTCGTCTTCGGGCTCCGATCGCCCCGCCGCCTTCCGACCGCCCTTCTCGGCCTTGCCGGACTTGGGTCCCGGCTTGGCCCCTGCCTTCACCCCGCTCGGCTTCCCTCGCCCGGTCAGCTCGCTCAACTCAAGCCGTTTGCGGGCCGAGATCATGAGCTTGATCGGCACTTCCGAGTACGGCAGGTGCTCGTGCAATTGGTTGAGCAGGTATCGCTCGTACCCGCCCTTGAAGAGCTCGGGCTTGTTCACCACCAGCACCACCGTCGGCGGCCGCACGTCAATCTGGCTGGCGTAGAAGACCTTCGCACGGCTACCGAGGCTGCCGCTCGGACCGCGAGCCTTCAGGATGTCCTGCACGACCGCGTTCAGGCGGCCGGTGCCCTCGCGGTGGCCGGCCTGGTGGTGGAGGTTGAACGCCATCCGGACCAGGTCGGCGACGCCCTCGCCGCTCTTCGCGCTCACGAAGACGATCGGGGCGAAGGCGAGGCCGGGGAACTCCTGCGTCAGGTAGTCAAGGTAGTCGGCGGGCTTGAGCGTCTTCGCGACGAGATCCCACTTGTTCACGACGATGACCGTCGGCTTGAAGCGGTCGGTGAGCTCCTCGGCCAGCTTCTTCTCGACCTGCGAGGCCTTCTCGGTCGCGTCCAGCAGCAGGAGGCAGACGTCGGCGCGATCCATCGCCTCGAGCATCCGCTGGTGCGCGTAATACTCGATGTCGTCGGCCCAGGACTTCCGCTTGCGGACGCCGGCGGTGTCGATCGCGACCATGGTCTTCCCGTCGATCTCGAAACGCACGTCGACCGCGTCGCGGGTGGTGCCGGCGATCTCGCTCACGATCACCCGCGGCTCGCGGGCGAGCATGTTGATGAGGCTCGACTTGCCCGCGTTGCGGCGGCCGACGATCGCGAACTTCATCTCGGCGTCGGAGACCGGCTGCGACTCGATCGCGCCGACGCGGTGCCAGAGCGACTCGAGGAACGCCCGTCGCCGGTAGCCGCTCGCGGCCGACACCAGCAGCGGCTCGCCGAATCCGAGCGACGACGCCTCGGCGGCGTGGGCCTCCCACGAGACGTCGTCGACCTTGTTCACGACGGCGATGACCTTCGGCGAAAGCCCCTGCCGGCGGAGCAATCCCGCGATGGTCTCGTCGAGCGGCGTGAGGCCGTCGCGGGCGTCGGTCACGAGCAGGATGAGGTCGGCCTTCTCGGCGGCGGCCCGGATCTGCCGTTCGATGTCGCCGGTGAGTCGCGAGAGGTCCTCGCCCGCATCGTCGAAGCGACCG
>JBIKVN010000057.1:0-14350 GCA_044356865.1 Phycisphaerales bacterium
ACTCGAGCGCCCGGCGATCGTGGGCCGGCCGCGCCGCCGCGACTTCCGGACGCACCGCAACCGAGACCTCGGCGCCCATCGCGGGACCGCTCACGACGGGGAGGCGACCCGCCCCGCGCCGCCGACCGAGACGGCCACGAGGTGCGGCTTCACCCGCGCCTCGAACTCGCCGCGGTACTTGTTCACGATCGTCCGCACCGCCCAGTTGTTGCCGTCGGCGAGACCGCAGATCGTGGTGCCCGGCGTGAGGCCCATCGACTGGGCGATCTCGAGCACGAGGTCGAGGTCCTTGGTGGTGCCCGCCCCCCGCTCGATCTTCACGAGGAGTTTCAGCAGCCACCCCGAGCCCTCACGGCAGGGCGTGCACTGCCCGCACGACTCGTTCTTGTAGAAGCGGGCGATGTTGCGGGCCACCGCGACCATGTCGGTGTCCTCATCGAACACCGTCGGGCAGGCCGTGCCGAGGCCGAGCACGTCGCAGGTCTTGCCGATGTCGAAATCCATGCGGGCGTCGAACTGGTCAGGCCCGAGGATGCCCATGCTGACGCCGCCGGCGATCGCGCCCTTGAAACGCTTGCCGTTCCGCATGCCGCCGCAGTGGTTCTCGACGAGTTCCCGCAGGGGAATGCCGAGGTCGCACTCGTAGACGCCCGGCCGGTTCACGTGGCCCGAGACGCCCATGAGCTTCGGTCCGTACGACGGGGCCCCGCCGATCCGGCTCTCGGTGCCGCAACCCTTCCACCACGCGACGCCCTTCGACACGATCGGGGGCACCGCCGCGAGCGTCTCGACGTTGTTGATGATCGTGGGCCGGCCGAAGAGGCCTTTCACGGCCGGGAACGGCGGCTTGATCCGCGGCCAGCCGCGCTTGCCTTCCACCGCCTCGAGCAACGCCGTCTCCTCGCCGCAGATGTAGGCCCCGGCCCCGCGGTGCAGGTAGCAGTCGACCGCGAAAGGCACCGCACCCGAAAGCAGCCCCGGCTTCCCGAAGATGCCCTTCGCATACGCCTCGTCGATCGCCCGCTGCATGACCTTGGCCTGGTGGACATACTCGCCGCGGATGAAGAAGAACGCGGTGTCGAGCTGGCACGCCCAGCAGGCGATCGCGATGCCCTCGAGCACGAGGTGCGGATCGAAATCGACCAGCAGGCGATCCTTGAAGGTGCCCGGCTCGGCCTCGTCGCAGTTGATGCAGAGGTAACGCTTGCCGCCGTCGGGCGGGGCGACGAAACTCCACTTGAGGCCCGCCGGGAAGCCGGCCCCGCCGCGGCCGCGGAGGTTCGCGTCCTTGACGAGGTTCACGACCTCGGCGGGCTTCATCCCGATCGCGGTGCGCAGGGCCTCATACCCGCCGGTCGCGAGGTATTGCTCGACGGTGACCGTACGGCGGTTCTTCGGGTCGCCCCACGGGTAGGTGGGGATGCGGGCGGTGAGGACGGGTTCGGTCAGGGGCATGGCTGGTCGGGTCCGTTCGTTCGCGGGGGCAATTCCACTTCCTCGATGGTCGTGCGGCGGAGGACGATGCCGTCGGGTCGCTTCTCCTCCTCGACGGTGCGGCGCGTTTCCGTGCGCTGGCGGGGCGGCGCGGGATCGGTGCGGATCCCCTTCACCACATGGCCGAAGAACTCGCCGAGGGAGCGCATGAGCGGCTTGTCGGGCATCGCGGTCGGGATCTCCACCTCAGTGATGTCCCCCGCCCCGGTCCGCCTCGTCGAGGATCCGGCCGAGCGAATCGGGCGTGAGCCGCTCGTGCAGGACGCCGTCGACGAGCGCTACCGGCGCCCCGTCGCAGGCCCCGAGGCACTCGAGCGTGAGCAGCGTGAACTTCCCGTCGGCGGTGGTCTGGTGCGGCTCGAGGCCGAGCCGCTCGCCGGCCGCGGCGATCACCTCGTTCGCCCCGCACATCTCGCAGGCGATCGAGTGGCAGACGCCGATCACGCACTTGCCGGTCGGCTCGAGCGTGTACTCGTCGTAGAAGCTGACGGTGTCGAGCACCTCGGCGGGCGTGACCTTCAGGAACGACGCGAGCTCGAGCATCGCCTGCCACGGGATGCAATGGTGGTCGTGCTGGAGATCATGCAGGATGGGCATCATCGCCCCCTTGCGCTCGGCGTACCGCGGCAGGAGCTCGCGCTCGTACCGCTCGCGCATCGCCGGCGTGAGGTAGGGCTCGGCCCGGGTGGGGATCTTGGTCGTCGCGGAAGGCTTGGCGATCCAGGTCATGCGTGTGGTCCGGGGGAAGGCCGGGTCAGCGGTCGAGCTCGGCGGCGATCACGTTGATCGACCCGATGATGGCGACGACATCGGCGAGCTGGTGCCCCTCGATGAGCCGCGGGAACACCGAGTAGTTCACGAACGACGGCGGCCGCGTCCGGGCCCGCCAGGCGCACCGCCCGCCGTCGGCGACGAGGTAGTACCCGAGCTCGCCGTTGGGGCTCTCGATCGCCGAATACACCTCGCCGACCGGGGCGTCGACGCCCCGGTTCCACATCCGGAGCTCGAAGTTCTGGATGGTTCCCTCGATCGAGCCGTAGATGTCGCCCTTCTCGGGATCGCGGATCTTCGCGTTCGTCGTCGAGTTGACCGGCCCCTGCGGGATGCGGTCGATGAGCTGCTCGATGATCCGCTTCGACTGCCGCATCTCCTCGAGGCGAACCATGTAGCGGGCGAGGCAGTCGCCGTCCTGCGAGACCGGCACGCTGAACTGCACCGGCTCGGCGCCCTCGCCGTCCCAGTTCGCGGCGTAGCAGAGGTAGGGCTCGTCCTTGCGGATGTCGCGTCGCACGCCCGAGGCCCGGGCCATCGGGCCGCTGAGGCCCCACGCGACGGCCTCCTTCGCGTCGATCACGCCGATCCCCTGCAGGCGATCGATGAAGATCCGGTTCCGGTTGAGCAGCGTCTCGATGTCGCCGAGGGCCTTCGGCATCCGGACATCGATGAAGTTCCGGATCATGCGCCGGAAGGTGTCGTCGTCGGGGAGGTCCCGCCACAGCCCGCCGACCCGGGTCCAGTCGGGATGGAACCGCTGGCCCGAGACGTACTCAATGATGTCGTAGATGTGCTCGCGCTCGTTGAAGCCGTAGAGGAACCCGGTGAACCCACCGAGGTCGAGGGCCGCAGCCCCGACGCAGAGCAGGTGGTTCTGGATCCGGCCGAGCTCGGCCATGATCGTCCGCAGCACCTTGCACCGCGGGGTGAGCTCGATGTCGAAGAGCCTCTCGACCGCCTGGTGCCAGGCGATGTCGTTCACGATCGGCGAGATGTAGTCCATCCGGCTGATCGTGCAGACGTACTGGTTCCAATCGTGGTGCTCGCCGAGCTTCTCGAACCCCGAGTGGAGGTAGCCGATGTGCGGCGTGGCCCGGGCGACCCGCTCGCCGTCGATCTCGAGCACCAGCCGGAGGGTGGTGTGGGTCGCCGGGTGCTGGGGACCGAAATTGAGCACCCAGCGGTCAGGCGCCTGGACATGGTCCTTGAGGTACTCGGTGCTTTCGATGTCGAGGCCGAGGACCTGGTCGGGTTGGAGCTGGTAGGGCATGGGGGAAGGGCCGGAGTATAGGGGCCGGAAGGCTTCTTTCCGGCCCGAAGGGCGATCTCACCAGGCGTCGGGATCGAGCAGGAACGGGTTCGTCCGCCGCTCCGCCCCGACGGAGGTCTCCGGGCCGTGGCCCGGCAGGACCCGGGTCGCGTCGGGAAGTTCGAGCAGCACGTCGCGGAGCGACCGCTTCAGGTCGGCCGGGTCGCTGGTCGGGAAGTCGACCCGCCCGATCGAGCCGGCAAAGAGCGTATCGCCGACCAGCGCGACCGGCGGATCGGCGGGGCCCCCGTCCACGTGTACCAAGGCGATGCTCCCCGGACTGTGCCCCGGGACATGCCGGACCAGCCAGCGGCTGCCGGCAAGCTCGAGCCGATCGCCGTCCTTGAGGAACGCGGTCGGCGGCGAGGACCGCACCTCGCGTCCGGCGAATGCGGAAAGATTGAGCATCGGTTCCCCGTGGAAGTCCCGCTCCGCCTCGTGGGCCAGCACCGGCAGCGGACCGAACGCCGCGATCGCCTCGTCGACTCCGGCGATGTGATCGACATGGGCGTGCGTCAGGATGATCGCCACCGGCCGCAGGCCCGCCGCGCGAACATGCTCGATGAGCGGCCGCGGCCGCTGTCCGCAGTCGACGATCCAACACTCCCGCGGATCGTGCGGCGGCCTCGCCCCCGGAACCCGAACGACATGGCAGTTGGTCTGCCAGTCGCCGAGGGCGAAGGTGGTGATCTCGGGTCGGGGGTCGCCGCCGGTCGTCGCGTCCATGCCCGGAGGGTACTCCGCATCGACGGTACACTCGCCGCGTGGCTTCTTCCGCCGCCGCCGTTCGACCGTCAACGCTCGCGATCGCCCTGCTCGGGCTCGTCGGCGGATGCGACACCATCTCGAGCGATCTCGGAAGTTTCGGCGAGAGCTTCTCCCCGCCCACGCCGCTCGAGGCCGCAACTTGGGCGGTCGACACGACCGATGCCGAGAACCAGCGTCGGGGCGTGGCACTGCTCGCTTCCGCTCCCTGGGGCGGCGCCGAAGCCTATGTGCGCCTGTACCGGCTGTACATCGAGGAGAACTCCGATCCGCTGGTGAAGGCCTTCGCCCTGAAGGCCCTCGGCCGCCACGGCGACGCGAGCGATGCGAAACTCGTGGCGAAGCAGCTTCCGAGCCCGTTCCGGCTCGTCCGGCTCGAGGCCGCCCGGGCCTTGCAGCGGTTGCACGATCCGGCCGTGGCCGACTCGATCTGGCCCCGGCTTCTCGACGCGACGGAAGATGCGGAGGTCCGCCTCGAACTCGCCGTCGCCCTCGGCCAGTACCCGACCGATTCGGTCTTCCAGGCCCTCGTGGCCGCCCTCGACCAGCGCGAGCTCGGCGTCAACTGGGCCGCCCTCGACTCGCTCGAGACCCTCACCGCGCAGGACTTCGGGCTCGACAAGGCCGCGTGGATCTCCTGGAAGGACGCGACCCCGGACGCCTTCACCGACGAGGAGACCTACCTCTACCCGGTCTTCCGCCGCGAACTCGACTTCATCGACTATGTCGTCTTCTGGCAGCCGGTCGTCTTCGAGGACCCGGGCGTGCCGATCGGCATGAAGCTCACCGGCGTCCGTCGCACCTATGAGGGCGAGCCGCCCCCGCCCGGCGTGAACCTGCCGCCGGCCCCGTGAACCGAGTGCGACGCGACCCGCCCGTCTCCCACTCGCCGGCCTCCCCCGACGATCCGCCGGATCCGGTCCTCGCCCTCGAGGAGGTCGAGGCCACGATCGACGAGGCGGGCACGATCCGCTCGGGAAAGCTGGCCGGAAAGGGCATGTGGGCGGCGATGTGGATCGTCGCCCTGCCCGTCCTCCTCCAGCAGTTCCTCGGGGCTCTCGTGGGCCTCGTCGACAAGCTCATCGCCGGCAGCCTCCCCGCCGAAATCGTGGTCCCGGCCCTCGACGGGATCGGGATCGGCTCGTACGTCGGCTGGTTCATCTCGATCGCGATGACCGGCCTCGGGGTCGGGGCCCAGGCGATCATCTCGCGCGGCATGGGCGGCGGCCGGCGCGAGGAGAGCGAACGGGCCCTCGGCCAGTCGATGACCTTTGCGGTCGCGTGGGGGGCGCTCGTCGGCGGACTCATGTGGATCGCCGCCGAACCGCTCGCCCGCGTCGCCGACCTGACGCCGGCCGCGATCGATTGCTGCCGGACCTATGTCCGCACCATCGCGATCTCGATGCCCTTCTGCGGCCTCATGATGGTCGGTGGCATGGCCATGCACGGGGCCGGCGAGGCGACCCGGCCGGCCCTCATCGCCCTCGGGGTGAACGCGATCAACGTGCTGTTCTCGTGGCTGCTCTCGGGCGTGGACCTGCGGCTCTTCGGCACGACCGTGCTCCACCCGTTCGACCTCGATCCGGGCCGCTCGGGCGTCTTCGGGATCGCCGCCGGCACGGCGATCAGCTACGCCTTCGGCGGCCTCGCGACGACGTGGGTGCTGCTCCGGGGCGTCAAGGACCTGCGGCTCAAGCGAGCCGATCTCGCCCCCGACGGGGTGATGGGCCGCCGCATCGTGCGCATCGGGATCCCGAACTTCCTCGAAGGGCTCGCGATGTGGGGCGTGCAGCTCTTCGTGATGCTCTTCATCGGAATCTCCGGCCGCGGGGAGGCCGGTGGGCTGCTGGGGGCCCACACCATCTGTGTCCAGTGGGAAGCGTTCTCGTTCCTGCCCGGTTTCGCGATGGGGACGGCGGCGGGAACCCTTGCCGGGCAGTTTCTGGGCGCGGGCAATCCACGGCTGGCGCGGCGGGCGATCTGGGCGTGCACGCTCGTCGGCATGGCCATCATGGGTTCATGCGGACTGGTGTTCATGCTCGCGGGAGAACGACTCACGGCCTTCATCAGCCTCGAGCCGGTGCATCTCGAGACCGTCCCCCGGCTGCTGTTCGCCTGCGGCTCGGTACAGGTCTTTTTCGCGCTCGCGATGGTCGTGCGGAACGGCCTTCGCGGCGTCGGCGACACCACCTGGATCCTCTGGATCACCGTCGCGAGCTGCTACGGCCTTCGCCTGCCGCTGGCGTGGTACCTCGGGGTGCATCTCGGCCACGGCCTCGTGGGCATCTGGTGGGCCCTTTCCGCCGAGCTCGTGGTGCGTGGGCTTCTGTTCCTGCTCCGGTTCCTCTTCGGCCGATGGGACCGGATCGCGGTTTGACGCGGCCGGCTACCGGGCCAAAGGCAAAAGCGAAACAGGGGCGTCCTTGCGGACGCCCCTGTGATCCAGTCGAGTCAAACACTCTTCTCGCTGGGCTTCGCAGATCGCTTACCGCGAGCGGCGGCGACCCGAAACCGCCCCGACCAGGCCGAGACCAGCCAAGATCGCCGGAGCCGGGACCGGAACGGTCACGCCGATGTGATCCTGGGCCGTCGGGTTGGTGAGGCCGTAGATGCCACGGCCACGGAGATTGGCCGAATCGGCCACCATGGACGCGATCCACGACTGGGCCTGAGACACCGCCAAGCCCTGGGGAACGCCGGTGATGTAGTTGTCCGAACCCGAGATCGACGCCTGGAAGGCACCGAGGGTCACGTTGAGCGCCCCGGAGTTCAGGACCGCGGTCGCGGTCGCGCCGGCTCCGCCGAAGTTCTCGTGGGAGATTTCCCAGACCAGGAGAGCGAACGCAGCGCACTTGGTGGTGTCGGTGCCGTCCTCGACCTGGTTGTAGAAGCGGGCGTAGAGGTTCCGCATCAGGGCGCCGCGGAGGGCACCCATCGGGCCCGGGCCCGGCGGATAGTCGGGGACATCGTTGATGCTCACCTCGTTGTAGGCGTAGGTGTTGCCCGGCGAAACCGACTCGAAGATCTGGACGCAGTAGTTCCGCATCTGGCGGCTGGTCGAGGTGTCGGTGAACTTGTGCTCCTTCGCCTTGATGATGGAGCCACCGGTACGACCGGCCGCGGCGAAGTTGGCGGTCTGAACATAGTTCAGACGGATGTCAACGCCTGCGCCGAAGCCATCGAACGTCAGGTTGAGGGTCGTGGCCGAAGCGGCCGAAGCGAGGCCGCACAGGGCCACCGCACTGATCAAACTCTTCATCTTTGCTCTCCTTGGGTCTGACTCTTCTGGATCGCGGGCACGAGCCCGCTGAACCGGAAATATATCACGCCAGAAGGGCAATGCAAGCGGTTCTCTCCTTCGGAACGCACTTTTGGCCCGTTGACCGGCGCCATTTCGGCCCTGAAAGGGAAATCTTCTCGGGTTCCGGGACCCATACAACCCTCTCCCCCTCCCTCTTGGGCCCCCCCGGTAGCCCCTCCGTTCCCTGACCGGGGAGCTCCAGAGCGAGGATCCCGGCCCCCTGCGTCCGCTGGTCAAGAAGGACTCTCCCACGGATCGATAACCTGATCGCCATGATCCGCCTCTCGATCCCCCGGTGCCTCCGAACCGCTTCGGTGGCAATCCTCGCCCTCCTCTTCAGCGGGCCGGCCGCCGCGGACCTCGAGAACTCGGTTCGTCGAATCCTGAAGCAGGGAACCCCGCCCGGCAGCCAGTTGGCCGTGTCCATACGAGAACTGCCGAGCAGCGATGAGGTGTTCGCCTTCCAAGCGAGCCGGCCGTTCATCCCGGCCAGCAACATGAAGCTGATCACCACCGGCGCGGCGCTGGTTTCTCTCGGGCCGGACTTTCGGTTCCGTACCCGGATGAGGCTCCTTGAACGACCCGACCGACCGGCCGAGCTCCTCATCGTGGGGGATGGGGATCCTTCCTTCGCCGATCCCCCCCTCCTGGAATCGATGACCTGGAACCGACCGGACGGGTCACGAGCCGTCGGGTTGGATTGCGACCGTTTCTTGGGTATCTGGGCGGAAGGGGTGCGTGACGCGGGGGTTACGGCCATCGGAGCGGTGGTCGCGGACGACCGGGTGTTCGAGCGGAACGGCTTCCATCCCGAGTGGCCCAAGGACCAGTTCTCGGAACCGTACTGCGCCGAGGTGAATGGTCTGAACTTCCACCACAACCTGGTGCAGGTCTGGATGGCCCCGGTCGCGGGCGGACCGGCCCGGATCGTCCGGACCAGCCCGGACCTCGACTGGTTGCCCCGCCGGAACCGCACGACCTCCGACCGATCGGCCAAGGCCAAGCAGTCCTTCTGGATCGAACGCCCTTTCGGATCGAACTCCCTGACGCTGAACGGCAATGTCCGCGTCGAGTCCACCGATCCGGTCCCCATCACGCTGCAGGACATGCCGAGTTTGCTCGCGGAGCTGCTGGCTCGACGGCTGCGGACGGTCGGCGTCGAGGTTTCGGAATCAAGGCTCGCCGCGGCCGAGGATCCGGTGGATCAGGGTCGCCCGATCGGCCCCCCGGTCGAGACCGCCCTCGAGGTGGTGGTGCGGCGAGCCAACACCGACAGCGACAACCTGTCGGCCGAGAGCCTGCTCAAGCGGGTTGCGGCCCACGAGACTCGCCAGCCCGGCTCCTGGACTTCGGCGACGACGGCGATTCCTTCGGTGCTGGCCCGTCGCATCACCGATCCGGCCGCGCTGGCGGGACTGGTGGTTTCAGACGGATCCGGGCTCAGCCGGGCCAACCGGATTACGGCCTCGCTGCTGACCCGCTGGATCGCGGCCATCGACGCCGATCCGACGATCTCCAGCCGCTTCCGCGAGTCGCTGGCCGTCGGAGGCCGGACCGGGACGGTGAAAAATCGCTTCAAGGATCTCGAGCGGACCGGGTGCACCGTGTACTGCAAGACCGGGTTCGTTCGAGGCGTTTCCTGCCTCTCCGGCCTGGTCGTGGCCCCGGACGGTCGGGCCATGGCCTTCAGCATCCTCGGTAACGACCTGACGGCCGGAAACGCGATCGGGGACGCGAAGACGCTGCAGGAACGCATCGTCCGGGCGATCGCGGACGAGCTCACGAGGCATCGGACCGCGCTGGGCGGATGATCCTCGAGCACGGATTTCCGCGTCCCGGCGCGATTCCGACCAGGGGGTCCGATATAGTCCTCGGCCTATGACTTCAGGGACGAGGTCCGCGGAGGGCTTCGAGGGGAAAACCGCCTCGGACGGAGTTCCCCCCGACGCGATCGGGAGCTCGCTGCGACGGTGGTTCGGTTTCGACCGGCTCCGTTCCCGGCAACGGGAGGCGATCGAGGCTGGCCTGGCCGGTCGAGACTCGCTCGTGGTGCTTCCGACCGGTGGCGGGAAGAGCCTCTGCTACCAGCTTCCCGCGATCATGACCGGGGGACTCGATGTGGTGGTCAGTCCGCTCATCGCCCTCATGCAGGACCAGGTCGAGGGGCTGCTCGAGTGCGGGGTGCCCGCCGCCGCCCTGCACGCGAACCTGAGCGATCTCGAACGCCGCGCGGTCCGCCGGGGCCTCGGAGACGGGCGGTACCGACTGCTTTTCGTGGCCCCCGAGCGGCTCATGGCTCCGGGTTTCCTCGACCTGCTCGCCGGCTGTCGGGTGCGGGCGGTGGTGGTGGACGAGGCCCATTGCATCAGCCAGTGGGGGCATGACTTCCGCCCCGAGTACCGCATGCTTGCGTCGATCCGCGAGCGGCTGCCGGGAATCTCGCTGCACGCCTTCACCGCCACGGCGACGCCGCGGGTCCGGAGTGACATCCGCGAGCAGCTCGCGCTGCGGAACCCGCTGGAGATCGTGGGGGATTTCGATCGCCCGAACCTGACCTACCGGTTCGTCCCCCGCGTCGATCCGCGGCGCCAGGTGCTCGATGCGATCCGGCGCCACGACGGCGAGGCCGCGATCGTGTACTGCCTGAGTCGCCGCGAGACCGAATCGATGGCGGCGTTCCTCCGCGGCGAGGGCGTCCGGGCGAAGCCGTACCACGCCGGTCTCGACGCCGAGCTCCGGACCTCGACGCAAAGGGAGTTCCTCGAGGAGCGCCTCGACGTGGTGGTGGCCACGGTCGCCTTCGGCATGGGAATCGACCGCAGCGACGTCCGGCTGGTCGTCCATGTCGCTTCGCCTCGATCGATCGAGCATTACCAGCAGGAGGCGGGTCGAGCGGGCCGGGACGGGCTCGAGGCGGAGTGCCTCCTGCTTCACTCCCCCGCCGACGCCATCCGCTGGGAGCGGCTGCTTCGCGGCCAGCCGGACGAGGTCGATCCGGGGATCGATCCGGGGCGGCGCGCGTCGTCGCTGGCGGCGCAGTTGGGGCTGCTTGCGGACATGCAAAGGCTCGCCGGAAGCCTCGAGTGCCGGCATCGGGCCCTGGTACGCCATTTTGGAGGGGATCCCGCCGCGATCGCCGCCGGCGGATGCGGCGCCTGCGATGTCTGCCTGGGCGAGACCGAGCGGCTGGCGGACGCGACCCGCGTGGCGAAGATGATCCTCTCGGCGGTCATCCGGACGGGCCAACGGTTCGGGGCGAAGCATGTGGCCGATGTACTCCGCGGCGCGGAGACGGAAGCGGTCCTTGGGCGGGGCCATCGAGACCTCACGGTGTTCGGGCTGCTGCGGGACCGTCCGGCGGAGATGATTCTCCACCTGATCCACCAGTTGACCGCGCAAGGGATCTTGGCCTCGACCGTCGACGACCGTCCCACGCTCGGATTGACCGACGCGGCGCTCCCGGTCCTGCGGGGCGAGCTCGAGGTCGAACTGGTCCGTCCGAAGCTCCGCTCCCGGGCCGTCGCGGGTTCCCGCGCCGCTTCGGGCGACGGCTGGGACGGGGTCGACCGGGGGCTCTTCGAACGGCTGCGGGAGACGCGTCGCCGCCTCGCGGCCGAGCGGCGGGTTCCGCCCTACCTCATCTTTTCCGATGCGTCGCTGCGGGATCTCGCCCGACACCGCCCGACCACCCGGGACGGATTCGCGAACATCCGCGGGGTCGGGGAACGGAAGCTCGCGGAGTTCGCGGAAATCTTCCTGGCCGACATCCGCCGGCATGCGGAAGCCGCCGCGAGCCCCGAGGAAGCGGCCGCTTGCGGTCAATAGCGCCCCTCCGCGGTGCCGATACCGCCTGTCCATGGAACCGAACCGCCCGACCGGCCCCGTCCCGACCGACACGCTTGCCCTTGCCGCCGTCGCGGCGGTCGAACGGGCCGGCCGCGTGACCCGCAGCGTGCAGCGGAGGCTTGCCGAGATCGCTGCGGCGGCAAAAGACGACCGGAGCCCGGTGACCGTCGCGGATTTCGCGGCGCAGGCGGTGGTCACCCTGGTCCTGCGCCGGATGTTGCCCTCGATGCCGCATGCCCTCGTCGCCGAGGAGTCGGCGGACCTCCTGCGCTCGGCCGCCGGCGAGGCCCTGCTCGCGGCGACGGTCGCGGCGGTGCGCGAGGTCGAGCCCGGGGCGGACGCGGGCGCCACGCTCGACGCGATCGCCGCCGGGGCGAGCGGCGACGGCCGGTCCTGCACCTGGACGCTCGATCCGGTCGACGGGACCAAGGGCTTTCTCCGCAACGGGCAGTACGCGATCGCCCTCGCCCGTCTCGAGGACGGCGAGGTCACCCTCGCGGCGCTCGGTTGCCCGGCGCTGCCGAGCGATCCCGCCGGCGAGGTCCGGGTTCCCGATCCGGTCGGGAGCCTCTTCCTCGCCGCCCGAGGCCTCGGGGCGTTCGAGATCTTCCCGGATCGCGGCCTCCCGGGCTTCCCCAAGGGCGAAGCGGGTTCCTCGCGCCGGCTCGCCGCCCGCCCGTGGTCCGACGGCCAGCCGGTCACGATGTGCGAGTCGGTCGAAAGCGGCCACTCCGACCAGGACCTTTCGCTCCGCATGATGGGCCGCTTCGGGCCGCCGGCCGCACCGCTGCGGCTTGACAGCCAAGCCAAGTACGCGGTGGTCGCCCGGGGTCAGGCGCACGCCTACCTTCGGCTGCCGACCCGCAAGGGATATGTCGAGCGGATCTGGGATCACGCGGCGGGATCGCTGCTCGCCGTCGAGGCCGGATGCCGCGTCGGCGACGTGGACGGGAAGCCGCTCGACTTCGGGCACGGCCGGGGACTCGAGCGGAACCGCGGGGTGGTGTGCGCCTCGCCGGCACTCTTTCCCCGGCTCGTCGCCGCGTACGCCGAAGCGACCGCGGGCTGAACGCGGTTCACGCCGGCAGCAGGCCGCGGGCCACCAGCAGGCCAAGGACGCGGGTCGCGCACTGCTCGAGGGGGATCTCGTGCGTCGGAAGCACCAGCTCGGCGGCGATCGGCGGCTCATACGGCTGGGCCACGCCGGTCATCTGCCCGACGGTGCCCTGCCGGGCCCCGGCGTAGAGCCTCTTCGGATCGCGGCGTTCCGCAACCTCGAGCGGGACATCCACATGGACCTCGAGGAACGGCAGCCCGATGGCCGCATGGGCGTCGCGCACCGATTGCCGATCGGCCCGGTACGGGCTCACGAGACAGGCGAGGGTGATCACGCCGCAATCCCCAAGCAGGCGGCAGACCTCGCCGACGCGACGGACGTTCTCGGTCCGGTCCTGCGGCGAGAAGCCGAGGTCGCGGTTGAGCCCGTGCCGGACATTGTCGCCGTCGAGGCGGTAGGCAAGCCGGCCGCGGTCGCGCAGCATTTCCTCGACGCGGACCGCCACGGTGCTCTTGCCGCTGCCGGAGAGTCCGGTGAACCAGACCGTCCCCCCCCGCTGGCCGAGCAGCCGCTCGCGGTCGGTTCGGAGGACCGTGCCGGCATGCCAGACGATGTTCTTGGCCACCGGCGTGGTGGAATCTCGATCGGGATTCGACATAGGCTCGTCAACTATCGGCTCACTTCAATCCCGCACTTCGCCGATAGCCATTCTCCTCCCATGGACCAGCGGACCCTCACGCATCTCAAGGCGCTCGAAGCCGAGAGCATCCACATCTTTCGCGAGGTGGCGGCCTGCTTCGAGCGGCCGGTGATGCTCTACTCGATCGGGAAGGACTCGACCGTCCTCCTGCACGTCGCCCGCAAGGCCTTCTTCCCCGCCAAGCCCCCGTTCCCGCTCCTTCACGTCGACACCACGTGGAAGTTCCGGGACATGTACCGCTACCGCGACGAGTACATCGCCGGGGAACTCGGCCTCGAGCTCCTCCGGTACACGAACCAGGAGGGCCTGAAGCAGGGCATCAACCCGATCACGCACGGCAGCAAGGTCCACACCGACGTGATGAAGACCCAGGCCCTCAAGCAGGCCCTCGACAAGTACGGCTTCGACGCGGCCTTCGGCGGGGCCCGCCGCGACGAGGAGAAGTCGCGGGCCAAGGAACGGATCTTCTCGTTCCGCGACCGGAACCACCGCTGGGACCCGAAGAACCAGCGGCCGGAACTCTGGAACCTCTACAACACCCGCGTCCACAAGGGCGAGAGCATCCGCGTCTTCCCGATGTCGAACTGGACCGAGCTCGACATCTGGCAGTACATACACCTCGAGAAGCTGCCGATCGTGCCGCTCTATCTCTCGGCGATGCGCCCGACGGTCATCCGCGACGGGAACCTCATCATGGTCGACGACGACCGGCTGCCGATGCATCCCGGCGAGAAGCCGGTGATGCGGTCGATCCGCTTCCGCACCCTCGGCTGCTACCCGCTGTCGGGGGCGATCGAGAGCACCGCGGCGACGCTGCCCGAGATCATCCAGGAGATGCTCGTGGCGACGCAGAGCGAGCGGCAGGGCCGGGTCATCGACCACGACCAGTCGGGCAGCATGGAAGAGAAGAAGCGCGAGGGGTACTTCTGATGTCGCACCACTTCGACCCGACCGAGACGGACATCGAGACCTACCTGGCGCAGCACGAGCGCAAGGACCTCCTCCGCTTCCTCACCTGCGGCAACGTCGACGACGGCAAGAGCACGCTCATCGGGCGGCTGCTGCACGACACCAAGGCGATCTACGAGGACCAGCTGCAGGCGG
>JBIKVN010000058.1:0-14347 GCA_044356865.1 Phycisphaerales bacterium
TGCCAGTAGTAGAGGTACATCCGCTCGAGCATCTCGGCCCAGTCGTTGGCCTCGGTGCCGCCGTCGCCGGCCTGGATCGCCACGAAGCACTCGCGGTGGTCGTGCTTGCCCGCGAGCAGGCTCTGGAGCTCGATCCGCTCCATGGCCTTGACGAGCCCGAAGAGCTTCCCGTCGGCCTCGGCGAGGAAGTCCTTGTCGTTGGCTTCCTTCGCGAACTGGTAGGCCACCGTCGCGTCCTCGAGCTCGCGGATCGCGGCCTCGAGCCCGTCGACCTGGGCCCGCAGGAGCTTGAGCTGGTCGATGACCTTCTGGGCCTCCTTGGGGTTCGCCCAGAAGGCCTCGTCGTTCATCCGGGCCGCGAGGGCCTCACGTTCGGCGAGCTTGCGACCGTAGTCAAAGAGAGTCGCGGAGGGTGTTGATCCGCGCCTCCAGCTCGTCGATCACCGGCTGGTGAGCGTCGTAGTGCATGGGACGCGGAGTGTAGCGGGGAATCGTCGGCGTCCGGCCGGTGCCGCCGTTTTTTTGCCGGTAGACTTTCGGCCCATGTCGACTCCCGAGTCCGGCCCGCTTGCGATCAGCGACCGCGTCCGGCATCTGGCCGAGAGCGCGACCATTGCCGCCGGGGCCCGCGCCGCCGCGCTCAAGGCCCAAGGGAAAGATGTCCTCGCCTTCGCGATGGGCGAGCCCGACTTCGTCACGCCCGAGCCGATCCGCCGGGCCGCGATCGCCGCGATCGAACGCGGCCTGACGCACTACGCCCCGACCGCGGGCGACCGGGAGTGCCGCGCCGCGATCGCCGCCAAGCTGAAGCGCGAGAACGGCATCGACTGCGCTGCCGAGCACATCACGGTGACGGTCGGCGCGAAGCACGCGGTCTACCTCGCCCTGCAGACGCTGCTCGATGTGGGCAAGGGCCAGGAAGTGATCCTGCCGACGCCCGCCTGGGTCAGCTACCGACCGCTCATCGAGCTCGCCGGCGGTACCTGCGTCGAGGTCGCGGGGGCGATGGCGAACGGCTTCAAGATCACCCCGGACGAGCTCGAGCGGGCGATCACGCCGCGGACGGTCGCGGTCCTCTTCAACTCGCCGTCGAACCCGTGCGGCACGACCTACACGCCGGCCGAGATCGCGGCCCTCGCCGCGGCGCTCGAACGGCACCCGCAACTGACGGTGATCTCCGACGAGATCTACGAGAAGCTCGTCTACCCCGAGGTCACGCCCGGGCTTCGCGCGGTCTCGTTCGGATCGTTCCCGGCCCTCGCGAACCGCACCGTCACCGTGAACGGCATGAGCAAGGCGTTCGCGATGACCGGCTGGCGGATCGGCTACCTCTGCTGCCCGGGCGGCGGCGGGCGGTTCACCCGCGAGGCGATCAAGCTGCAGGCCCAGATGACCAACGGCATCCCGACCTTCCTCATGCCGGCGATCGTCGAGGCGCTCGGGAACGGGGCCGCGGGCGTCGAGGAGATGCGGAAGCGCTTCGCGGCCCGGGCGAAACTCATGCATGCGGGTCTCGCGGCGATCCCGCGGCTGAAGTGCGCGGCCTCGGACGGCGCGTTCTACTCGTTCCCCGACGTCTCGGGCTGCCTCGGGCTGAAGACGCCGGCCGGGCGCTCGATCGGAAGCGGCAAGGACTTCGCCGACGCCCTGCTCGACGAGGCCCTCGTCTCGACCGTCTCGGGCGAGGAGTTCGGGGCGTGCGCCCGCAACCACATCCGGCTCTCGTTCGCCTGCTCGGAAGAGACGATCGCCCGCGGCCTCGAACGGATCGGCTCGTTCGTCGCGTCGCTGCGGTGACTCTCAGGGGTGAGTTTCAGGGAGGGGCCCGGCGTCGCTGCGCGAACATCCAGTCGAGGACGCCGCCCTCGCCGAAGCGATAGGCGGGCGTCCAGGAGTCGTGGCCGACGCCCGCGTACTCCTTCAGCGTGACGGTCGCGCCCGCGCCGCGAAGCGCCACCTCCATCATCCGGCTCTGCTCGACCGGGACGACCGGGTCGTCCGTGCCGTGGGCGATCAGGAAGGGAAGGCCCTTCATGCGGCCGGCCGTCGAGGGGTCGCCGCCGCCGCACACCGGCACGACCGCGGCGAAGAGTTCGCTGCGGCGCGCCGCAAGGTCGAACGCCCCGAAGCCGCCCATCGAGAGCCCGGTGAGATAGACGCGGTCGCGATCGACCGGCCGCGTCTCGAGCAACTCGTCGATCATCGCCTCGACCGCCCGCAGCGATCGCGTCGGCTCGGCGACGAACGCCATCGTGCCGCCGGCCTGCAGGGCCTTCAGGTCGATCGACGCCCAAGTCTCGTTCGCCGGGCATTGCGGGGCCAGGATGAAGCAGGGGGCCTTCGCCTGGAACTCCGGCTTCGCGGCACCGCCGACGAAGTGCACGAGCTGTTTCGCGTTGTCGTCGCCGCGCTCGCCCGAGCCGTGGAGGAAGACGACCAGCGGCACCCGCTTCCCGTCGGCGATCGCCTCGGCGGGCGGCTCGACGAGGCGGTAGCGGTAGGTCGCCTTCTCGCCCCCATCGCCCCGCGGGAACTTCGACACGGCGACGCTTCCCGACGCGATGGCGGGCGAGGCCGCGACCGTCGCGGCCAGCACGATCGAGATCACGACAGCCCGACGGTGACCGGCACCGGCTGCGGCCGCGGCTCGTAGTTCGGGGTCAGGGCGATGTTCAGCGGCAGCCGCTTCCCGCTCGGGTCGCGGGGGATCTGGTCCTGGTCGATGATCCGCTGGATCGCCATGATGCCCTCGATGAGCATCTCCGGCCGCGGCGGGCAGCCGGGCACGTAGACATCGACCGGCAGGTACTGGTCGACGCCCTGCACGACCGCGTAGGTGTCGAAGACGCCGCCGGTCGAGGCGCACGCCCCCATCGACAGCACCCACTTCGGCTCGGTCATCTGGAGGTAGATCCGCTGCAGCACCGGCAGCGTCTTCACGCTGACGCGGCCCGCGACGATCAGCAGGTCCGATTGCCGCGGGCTGAACCGCATGACCTCGGCCCCGAAGCGGGAGAGGTCGAAGCGGCTGCACGCCGTCGCCATGAGTTCGATGCCGCAGCAGGCGGTCGCGAAGGGCATCGGCCAGACGCTCGAGCGGCGGGCCCAGTTGATGACCCGCTGGAGCTGCGTGGTGAGGACGCTGTCGACGGGAAGAGCGCTTTCGATGCCCATGGGAGACCGGAAGCATAGCGGGCCGGCTCCCGCCGCAGAGGGGGAAACGGCCCGTTGCGGGTGCAGCGGTGGGGGCGGACTCAGCCGCCGAGGAGCTGCTTCAGGTCCCGTTCGCTGCGGACCACGTTGAAGAGCCGCTCGACCTTCATCATCCGGAGGACGTCGAGGACCTCGCCGCTCGCTCCGGCAAGCACCGGCGAAAGGCCCGCCGCGACCGCCCGGTTGCGGAGGTCGACGCAGAGGGCGAGGCCGATCGCCGACATCGAGCGGGCCTTCCCGAGGTCGAGGACGAGGTGGCGGAGGCCCGGCAGGCGGTCGGCGAGGACCTTGCCGGTACCGCCGGTGATCGCCGAGGACTCGCGGGAACCGAGGGCGCCCGGGCCGACCACGACCACGAGCCCGGTGCCGCGTCGCTGGATCTCGAAGGCCGGGGCCGCCGGCGAGTCGCGGTCCGGGACGAGGCTGATCCGATCGAGAGAGCCGTACTCCATGCTTCCCCCGGTCGGCCGACGGCACGGGGGGGATTGCGTGCGAACGCCGGAAAGCGGCCCGAAACCCGTCGGTCGTTCCGCCTGGGGAAGCCCGGGCCCCGTCAGGTCGCGCTGCCCTCGAAGTTCCCGGAACCGGCCGGGCTGGCCGCGGCGTCGCGCCGGACCCGGGCCAGCTCGTCGATGCGCACGCTCGAGAAGGCGTTCTCGGCGGTGCTGGCGAGGCTGCGGAGGCCTTGGGAGAAGTTCTTGATGTCGGCCTCGAGCGAGGCTCGGATGCCTCCCGAGATCGTCTCGACGAGGGTGTCGGCAACGCCGTTCAGGTTCCGCTCGCCGTTCAGGAGCGGCGTCCACGGCTCAAGCCGCCCGGCCAGGTTGGACAGGCCATCGCCGGTCGCGCGGGCGGTGGTCGCGACGCGGTCGAGATCCTCGACCTGCCGGTACAGCTCCTCGCGAGCGGTGCGGGTGCGATCGACCAGTTCGACGAGTTCCCGGAGCGACTCGCGGACGCCCTCGCGGGTCTCGGCCAGCTGTCGGCCGCTCGTCTCGAGTTCGCTGGCGAGGTGGCTCTGGATCGCCCCGGCGGTCTCGCAGGTGCCGCGGAGGGCCTGATTCCGTTCCTCGGCCCAGTGGCCGGTCTCGCCGAGGCGGCGGAGGAGGTCCTCGGCCCGTCCGACGGAATCCTCGAGGCCGCCGGTCAGGTCGCGGGCCCGGCCCTCGATCTCGCCGAGCCGCCACTCGCGGCGCGAGGTCTCGTCGTCGAAGCGCTGGGCAATGCGGGCGATCGCCCGCTCGACGGTCTCGTCGACGAGCCGCTCGATGCGGGAGCGGATTTCCTCTTCCGCGAGGTGCACGGTCGACTCGCGGTGCACGGTCGCCGCTTCCGCGGCCCGGACCGCGTGAAGCGACGCCTCGGCGACGATCCGCTCGGTGCAGGCGGCGAGGGTCGCCTCGTGCCGCTCGGTCATCCGCCGCTCGAGTTCGGCGAGGGCCTCGACGGGAAAGTGGGCGGGAGCGGCGGGCTCGGAAGCCGGACCCATCGCCTTCGCCCGCTCGAACTGCACATCGAAGGCCTGGAGCATCTTCACCCCCAGCCGCAGCCGTTCCTGGAGCTCGACCGAGGCGTGGTTGGCCTCGTGCGAGACTTCGGCGGCCCGGACGGCAAGGGTCTCGAGCTGGCGGAAGACGCCCTCGCTGCGTTCGACGATCCCGAGCAGGAGATCGGTCCCGTGGCGGCCGGCGTCGCGGGCGGAGACGCTCAGGTCGTCGTGGCGGGCGTGGTCGGTCGGGGCGAACGGTCCGGGGGCGGTCGTGGTCATCGCGATCCTCGCGGTTCGGCGGGCATCCATGCCCGTCGGCGGGAGTGCTTCCCGCGGCGTCGTTGATCGGCATCCCATGCCGGTTTCGTTCAGGATTCCGCAGCTTCCGCGCGAGGGTTCGGCGAGTTCACCGTCCGGCCATCGCGTCGGCGAGAGTCATCCCGCCGATCGCGGTCCGGCTCGAGGCCCGAAGCTTCCGCGAGACCGAGTCGGGCGGGCCGAACCGGTCGGCGGCCTTCCAGGCCAGCTCGAGCAGGCCGATCACCTCGATCCGCTCGGCGGGCCGGGCGAGCGAGATGCCCGTCTCGTCGTCGCGGCGGACGAAGCCCGCCCCTTCCAGCCGATCGATCAGCACCGCCGCGTCGCCGCCGTCGAGCCCGCTCGCCGCCGCCACCTCGTCGGTGGTCAGGGCCTTGCCCTTCTCGAACGCCTGCCCGATCGCCACCATCGCCGCGAGCGTCTCCTCGGGATCGAGGGCGTGGACGCGGCCCCGGTCCCAGCGGCGGCTGCCGATGGCCTGCAAGAGCGACGAGATTTCGGCTCCGAACAGGATCACGAGCCAGATCAGGTAGACCCAGAAGAGGAAGAGCGGGATCAGGCCGAGCGAGCCGTAGAGGGCGCTCACCGCGAACGATTTCCTCAGATAGAGCCCGAACGATCGCTTGCCGATCTCGAGCAGGATCGCCGCCACGAGCGCCCCGATCGCCGCCGGCTTCCAGCCGACCCTCGTCGCGGGAATGGTCTTGTAGCCGAGGAAGACCATCGCCCAGGTCACCGCGATCGAGAGGACCGCCTTGATCGCGACGAGGATGAATCCCCACTTCTCGAGCGGCCCTTGCAGGGCCTCGGCGAACGAGCCGAGGCGGTGCAACAGGTAGGGCATCACCGCCAGCAGCAGCGGCGCCACCGTCAGCACGAACCAGTAGACGAGGATCCGCCGCATCCACGAGCGGCCGCGGCCGGTTCGGAAGATGACGTTGAACGCACCCTCGATCGTCGCGAGCACCCAGATCGCCGAGAACGCGACGAGCCCGAAGCCGGTCCAGCCGAGGGCGGTCACGTTGAAGCCGGCGGCGTAGGCGACGAGGTCGCCGATCCAGACGTCGAGCGTCACCGGGGCCGCGTCCGTGGCGCCGTTGGCCGCCCCGTCGATGTCGGGAGGGATGATGGTCACCTCGCCGAGCCCGAAGTTCACGAGCACCGCGCTCACCGTCTCGGCGAAGCGGTCGCCGAGGGCGCTCTTGATCACGAGCGTCACGACCACCAGCACCGGCAGCAGGCCGAACAGCGTGCGGAACGCCAGCGACGCGGCGATGTCGGTCGCGCGATCCTCGGAGAGGCGGCGCAGGCAGAAGCGGAAGATCTCGAGGGCGCGGGCGGCGCGTTCGGCGCCGAGCCGGTCGGCCAGAAAGGCCTCGATCGGGCCGCGGCGGTCGTTGGGAACGGGCTGGCTCATGGGCGGGCGGGCTCCGGACCGTCGTCGTGGAAGATGCCGTGAAAGTTCGACCTTTCGGGGCGTTCCGCCGGACGGCCGGTGGCTTGTCGGGTGCCGTCCCCGCGACCCGGCGGATACGCGTCGGGATCGCCCCCGAGATCGAGATGCAGGCTGAACGAGTACGCCCCGCCGGTCGGCGGCGGCTCGAGGAAGTGGTAGTCGTTGCCGCCGGATTCCCCGAGGATCGAGCTCCCGTGCCCGATGCGGCGGTCGCGGCCGCCAAGATCCAGCAGGATCGCGATCGACTGGTTTGCCGCGGCGCCCATCGCGAGCCCGTCGGCCTGGAACGAATCGCTGCCGCCGCGATCGACGAGCCACGCCACCGACTGGTCCCACGCTCCGGCCTGGTTCGCGGCGATGCGGGCGACATAGGAATCATCGCCGGCGTCCTCGAGCAGGATCCCGGCCGCCTGGTGGGCCGCCGAACCCTGCGAGTAGCGATCGCCCGCGTACCGGTCGTGCCCGCCGCGATCGTGCAGGACGCCCAGCCCGTGGTAGTAGCCGATGCCTTGCGAAAACTCGCCCGCCTCGTACCGGTCGTCGCCCGCCGCGTCGACGAGAAGGCCGACGCCGCCGAACGCCGCGTTCCGCAGCCCGATGCCGCAGCCCTGGCCGAAACTCAGGAACGTCGCGGGAACGCCGTAGGTCGAAGGCACCGGCCCGTCCATCCGGTAGAGGTCGTTCCCCGCGAGGTCGGCCAGCACGCCCACCCCGCGCGGGCCCCCGATGCCCTGGGCGTACGCCGCCGCGTCGAAGCGATCGTCGCCGCCGAGGTCGAGCAGGATCCCGCCGCCCCAGGCCCCGGCGCCGTGCGACCAGGTCTCGCCGAGGTAGAGGTCGTTCCCGCCGCGATCGACGACCGCGCCGACCCCGAGCACCCCGCATCCGGCGACGCCGAATCGACCCTCGTGGCGATCGTCGCCGCCGCGATCGTCGACGATGAAGAAACCCGCGAGCCCGCAGCCGATGCCTTGCTCGGGATGGCCGAGGTAACGATCGTTCCCGGCGAGATCGACCACGCCGCGGGCCCCGAGCGTCACCGCCGAGAGCCGGTACTCGTCGTTTCCGCCCATCTCGAGCACCGCCGCGACCTTCGCGAGGTCGTAGCGGTTGTCGCCCGGGCCGCCGACCACCGCCCAGCCGAGCCCGGGGATCTCGCGGGCGGCCAGGATCGTGCCCTCGACGGCGCCGCGCAGTTCTTCCGGCAGCGGCTCGGGTTCGGCGGCCGCGGGGTCGAAGCCGATCGCGAACTCGACATCGAACTGCCCGAGAGCCGCGACGAGCGGCCCGAGCTCGAGCGTCGCGCCGCTGCGGATGGCCGCGAGCCGCTCGGCGACCCGTTCCCCGCGGAAGACCTCGCCGCCCATCATCCGCGCGAGCGAATCGCGGGCGTCGGCGACGAGCGTGGCGTCGCCGGCCCGAGACCCGAGCGCCGCCTCCGCCGCCGGGCGCGGCCCGTTCACCAGGAAATCGAGGGCGAAAAGCCCGTGCGAGGGCGTCGGCACCGGCAGCGAGCCGTGGGCCTCGTGGGGGGGAAGCTCGAGGCCGAGGCTCCGTCCGAGCGTCGCGCGGACGATCGCGAACGGATGTCGCGGGTCGCCGGCGAGCGGTTCCGTCGCCGTCGCGGCGATCTCGGGCAGCGAGGTCGGGTGGTCGAGGGCGAGGGCCACCGCCGGCAGTCCCGCCGCGTCGCGCTGGGCGCGGGCACCGGCCGAGACGGCCGCGACGCTTGCGGCGAGTTCCTTCGCGCGGTCGAGATCCGCGACCGGCCCCGCCGCGTGTCCGGCGAAGAGCCCGGGCGCGGGCGCCGCCCGCGGCGGCGAGTCGTCCCGCACGTTCTCGACCGAGCCCCGCCAGCGTTCGCCCTCGGCCAGCTCGACCTCGAGCTCGATCGCCTCGGCCGCGTGCTCGACCTCGCCCGCGCGACTCGGGATCCGCCACTCCGCACCGATCGCCGGCCGCACCGTGAGCCGCACCCGCTCGCCCGGCAAGCGCTCCGCCACCGCACGCCGCAGGGCTTCGCGCGACGCGGGCCGCCCGTCGATCGCGACCAGAAGGTCGGGCCGTCGCACCCGCTCGCCGTTCAGGCCCCACCCGCCGAGCGGGCCGGGGCCGACCCCGGTGATCACGCAGCCGACCTCGGGCACGTCGCGGACGCTGAGGCCGAGGTGGGCGCCCGAATCCGGCGCGGCGAGCGCGATCGCCCCGATCGCCCCAATCGCAAGAAGGACAAGCGGGACCGACGGCATGGGCCGGGATGCTACCGGGCTCCGCCCTATCATCCTCGCCCCGTGCCCCGTACCCCGCCGCATCCCTATTCCCGCGACGACCGCGGCCCGCGCCTCCAGAAGGTCCTCGCCGAGGCCGGCTACGGCTCGCGGCGAACCTGTGAGGAGCTCATCGAGAACGGCCTGGTCCGGGTGAACGGCGACCTCGTCGAGCGCCTGCCGGCCTGGGTCGACCCGCACGAGGACCGGATCACCGTCGACGGGAAGCCGCTCAAGCGGGCCGAGCGGCTGGTGACGGTCATGCTCTTCAAGCCCCGCGGCACGGTCTGCACCAACTCCGACCCCGAGGGCCGGGTCCGGGCGATCGACCTCGTGAAGCACCCGGCGAAGCCGCGGCTCTTCCCGGTCGGCCGGCTCGACCTCGAGTCGAGCGGGCTGCTGTTGCTGACCAACGACGGCGAGCTCGCGAACCGCCTCACCCATCCCCGCTACGAGGTCCACAAGGGCTACGAGGTCACCGTCGCGGGCGAGGTCTCCGACGACGAGATCGCCAAGCTCGAGAAGGGCATCTTCCTGAACGAGAAGGACGAGCCCGGCCGCAAGACCAGTGACTCGCGTCTCGAGGTCGTGAAGCGGACCCGCGAGAAGACCATGCTCTTCATCGAGCTTCGCGAGGGCCGCAACCGGCAGGTCCGCCGCATGCTGCTGAAGGTCGGCCATCCGGTGAAGAAGCTCCGCCGCGTCCGCATGGGCCCGCTGCAGCTCAAGGGGCTGGCGGTGGGCGAGTGGCGCGACCTGACGCCCGGCGAGATGCGCTCGCTGCGGAAGGCGGCGGGGCTCGGGAACACGAAGCCGGCGCGGCGCGAACGATGATGCGTTGAGAGGAAGCGAACCATGCCCATGTACGAGTACGAGTGCGAACAGGACGGCGAGATCATCACCCTCTTGCGGCCGATGCGCGACGCCGACGCCCCGGTCGACGATCCGCGCGGCCGTGGCCGGACCTTCCGACGCCGCCAGTCGACCTTCGCGACCTCGGGCGGCGCGGAAGCCTCGGGCGGCGCGAGCCTGCCGATCGGCGGCTGTTGCCCGTGCGGCAAGTCCGCGGGCCAGTGCGGCCGCAACTGAACCGGAAAGCTCCCTCCGCGTGCTTCTCCATGGCGTCGATTTCTCGGGAGCCGACTCGGGCGGGTCGGCGAAGATCCGCGTCGTCACCCGCGACCTCGCCGATCCGCGGTCGCCCGTCCGCGTCGAGCCGCGGGCCGACCGCGAGCGGCTGAAGCGGGGGATCCTCGCCTCGGCCTCCGACGGCCGCTCGCACCTCTGGCGGATCGACGCCCCGTTCTCGCTGCCGCTCGAGACCCTCGAGGCCCATCGCGTCGGCCCTGGCTGGCTCGACATGGCCCGCTGGATGCGCGACTTCGGGACCCCGCGCGGCTGGCGGGTCGCCCTGCGCGACACGAGCCGCCGCGAGCCGCGCCGCACCTGCGACCGCGTCTTCCACGCCCCGATGGCCCCGATGAACCTGCGGGTCTTCAAGCAGACCTGGACGCTCGTCTGCGAGGTGCTGCTGCCGCTCGCCGAGGCGGGCCTGCGGATCGACGCCCTGCATGAGGCACGGTCGGCCGCGACGCTCGTCGAGGGCTGCCCGGCGTCGGTGCTCTTCCTTCGCGAATGGCCCGCCCGCGGCTACAAGGGCAAGGGCGAGCCGCCGCGGCTGGTTCGGGCGGACCTCGTGAAACGGCTCGACCGCGACGGCCTGCGCATCCCGAAGCCCATTGCCGACGACGCGATCTCCGACGAGGAGGGCGACCTCCTCGACGCGATCCTGCTCGTGACCGACCCGGTGGCCGGTCCGCCGCCGGCCGAGGCGGTCCGCGAGGGCTGGATCCGCTGAGAAGACCTCAGCCTGCGTCGCGCTCGAGCCGATGCTCGCGCACCCACCGGATCTGCGCCGTGTGGTGCCGGGCGTGCCAGGCGTAGAGGTCGACGAGGTGCCAGAGCGGGAAGATCGAGTTCCGCTCGGGATGGAAGTACTCGCGGCCGAAGGCCTCGGACGGGAGGCTCCGCAGGAGAAGCACCCAGCGGGCGTGCACCGACTCGAAGATCCGCAGGCTCAGCTCGGGGTCGGCGTCACGGGCGTCGACGGTTTCCGCCCAGAGGCTCTCGTCGTAGGGCTTCACCGTGGGCCGGTCCTCGGTCAGCGTGAGCTTCG
Organism: Phycisphaerales bacterium; assembly: GCA_044356865.1. Lineage (GTDB taxonomy): Bacteria > Planctomycetota > Phycisphaerae > Phycisphaerales > SM1A02 > JBEIUL01. The sequence goes on from JBIKVN010000058.1 coordinate 10,920, forward strand.
TCCGCACCAGTGCGTTCAGGTGGCTGTCGGCGAGGTGGTGGACGATCTGCCGCACCGTCCAGTGCCGGTACTTCAGGTCGAAGCCGAGCGGCGGCAGGCCGAGGGTCGCCGTGCGCAGGGCCCGCGGGGCCGCCTCGAGCGAGTCGATCGCGGCGCGGATCGCGGTCGGGTCCGGCTTCGGTTCGGGCGTGAACGGGCCGGCGGGATGGATGGGCGGATCGGGAACGCTCATGCGGCGGAAGGTAGCCGCGGTCAGACCCCGCGGGTCCCGGGATCCCAGATCTGCTTGTGGAGCTGCGTCTGCATCCGGACCGGCAGGCGGTCGGCGAGGATCCACTCGGCGAGGTCGCGTGACACGAGGCCGGCGCACCCGGCGATCTCGCGGCCCGCCGCCTGGGCGAAGACCGGGCTGAACAGCACGGCCTTTACGCGTTCGGCAAGCCGCTCGCGGAGGACCAGCTCGCGGGCCCACTCGTAATCGGCCCGGTCGACGATCACCAGCTTCACCTCGTCGTGCGGGCGCAGCCGGGCGAGGTTCCCCGCGAGGTTCCGCCCGCTTTCCCCGGATCCCGGCGTCTTCACGTCGAGGATCACGATCGCCCGCGGGTCGACCGCCGCGGTGTCGATCGCGCCGCTCGTCTCGATGAGCACGGTGAAGCCGCGGTCGCAGAGCAGCCGCACGAGGTCGAACGCCCGCTTCTGGGCCAGCGGCTCGCCGCCGGTGAGCTCGACGAGCGGGCAGCCGATGCGCTCGGCCTCGTCGACCAGCGAGCGGATGGATCTCGGCGAGCCCTCGCGAAAGGCGTACTCGGTGTCGCAGTAGCGGCAGCGAAGCGGGCAGCCGGAGAGCCGGATGAAGAGGCAGGGGCATCCCGCCCAGGTCGACTCGCCTTGGATCGAGTGGAAGGTCTCGTTCACCCGGAGCGACGCCGCCAGCGGGTCGGAGCCGGGCTCGGTCGCCCCGTCGGGCTCGGGGAGGATGGGCAGGGCGGTGTCCACGGCGGCGGTCGGCCTTCCGGAAAGAAAGCCGCGGCGGCTCGTGGCCGCCGCGGTCAGGTCTGCCCCAAGTTTCCGGGAGGGCGTCGGCCGCCCGACCCGGGAATGCCCAGAAGAGGACTCGAACCTCCAAGGGATTTAACTCCCACCAGCACCTCAAGCTGGCGCGTCTGCCAATTCCGCCACCTGGGCTGCGGAACTTGGGGCAAGTCGGGAACTATAGCGGGGGACTCGCCGCCCGCAAAGGGCAGGGGAAGCCTCCGCCTCAGCCCGTCCAGTTCGCCAGCAGGATGGCCATGTCGGACGCGTCGGTCGAACCGCTTCCGTTCAGGTCGGTCGGGCCGGTCTGGCCCCACCCCGCCAGCAGGGCGGCCAGGTCCTGGGCCGAGACGAGGCCGTCGCCGTTCAGGTCGCCCGGCACCGGCGCCGAGCAGGTGAACCCGCCGACCCGCACGTCATCGACGCCCGCCTCGACCACGCTGCCCGCCCCGAGGTCGCGGGCAAGGAAGCGCAGCCGCATCGTCGCGGTCGGGGCGACGAAGGTGTCGATCGTGAACTGCTTGAAGACCCAGGCGTTCGCGTTCTCGGTGACCGTCTCGAGCGTCACCCAGGTGGCGCCGTTGTCGTTCGAGATCTGGACGGGCATCGAGTCGTTGTTCGGGCTCGCCCCGCGGTCGTTCGAGTACCACCGCCAGTACGAGAGTATCGCCGCGTCGTAACCGGTCGCGTCGAAGGTCTCCGAGACGAGGGTGGTCGTGCCGCCATCGACATCGGCCACGCCGATGCCGCCGCCGACCGGTCCCTGTCCGGTGATCCAGCACTTGACGCCCGGAGCCGGGGTGCGGTCGTCCTCGGGCTGGGCCGCCGTCCCGTTCGGGTCGACGAGCACCCACTGGCCCGAGGTGGCGTTGTCGCCGGGGGCGCCCGAGGTGAAGAAGACGAGGCTGTCCTCGAAGTCCCGGCTGAAGATCGTCACCTCGGTGGCGGCGCTCGTCGCCGCGAACCAGGCATTGGGGGCGTTCGCAGGGCTGGTGATGGTCGCGGTGCCCGACATCGCCGAGAAGTAGAACTGGACCTCGGCGAGGCAGGTCGTCGCGGGCACCGACACGACGTAGGAGTTGCCCCCGGTCGAGGTCATCGGGACCGCGGTGAACGAGCCGGACCCGCCCGTCCGCCAGTGGAAAGTGCCCGAGTTCGGGTTGGGCTGGCCGCCGAGGGCGGAGACGTTCATCGCGATCTGGGTCGTGCCGTTCGGCATGACCGTGACCGGGATCCCGTTCGGGAACGAGAGGGCGATGAGCTGCAGGTCGGGCACCGGGATGCCGTGGCCCTCGAAGGCGCTCGCGATCTCATTGTAGTGCGGGGTTCCGTTGCCGATGTCGGAGTCGGTGTCGTCGAGGGTCAGGAAGTCGACCGGGATCGCCGCGTCGATGGTGGTCACCGGGCCGTGCAGCGGCACCGAGTTGACCGCGAGCATCCCGGTGACCTGGCGATAGGTCGCCGGATTCGTGGCGAGCAGGTTCGTCCGCAGGTCCCAGACGCAACCCGAGAGCAGCTGGCCGCAGCTGTGGATCGCGCTGCCGCAGCTCGAGCAGCTGGAGGCCGAGTACTGGCACGAGTTCGCCGCGTTCCGGATGCCCGAGCCGCAGTTGCTGTTGAAGCCGATGGCCAGCGCCGAGGTGTCGCTCACGAGGACCCCGAGCACGTCGCCCATGCCCTCGCCGTAGGCGCCCTGCCCGCTGCCGCCCGAGGCGACCACATGGTGCCCGAACTCGTGGTGCACGACGGTCGAGAACGCGGTGTTCGCGCATCCGCCGCCGGCCTGGTAGAAGTTGATCGAGCTGCCGTTGTAGAAGGCGTTGCAGGAGTTGGCGATGTTGGCGTTGATCTGGAAGTTGTTCGCCCCGGTCTGGCCGGCAATCACCGGGTAGGCTGGGTTCATCGCCATCACGAGGTCGCGGACCACGTTCGACTCGATGTAGGCGTTTGCCTGGGCGAGCTTGAGGGCGTAGGCGGCGTCGGCGGTGTTCGCGTTGTGGCTGACCGTGACGGGCGAGCCGGTGAAGAAGCCGGTCGCGCTCGAGACCGGGGTGCCGCCCGAGTCGGCGACCTTGAAGTAGAGGCCCTCGAGGTTCGACACCACGCCGATGGTGCCGGTCGAGGGCACCGAGATGGTGAAGTTGCCCGCGGCGTCGGTGTAGCCGACGACGCCGCCCGCGGTCACCTTCGCGTAGGGCAGGCCCTCGAGCACCTCCGGACCGCAGAGGTCGGCGGTCCAGCCCTGCGTGGCCGAGGCGTTCGCCGTGCCGACCACGTCGACGTTGCAGACCTGGTTCTCCTGGAACAGGATCCGCCCGGTCTCGACGTCGATGATGTAGAGGAACTTCCGGTAGTTGTCGGGATCGAAGAGCAGGCCGCCCTCGGCGATGACC
>JBIKVN010000271.1:0-4127 GCA_044356865.1 Phycisphaerales bacterium
TCTTGTCGATGGTCCCGCGTCCGTCCTGGTGCTCGAGCCGCCGAACCTGGTTCGCCTGTCCGACACCGACGGCGACGGGCGGGCCGACGCGAGCCGCATCATCGCGAAGGCGTCCGAGGCGACCGGGCTCGCCCGCGGTTCGGATGGATGGATCCGGCTGCTTGGTGCGGGGACGAGCGTCCGTGCCGTCGACGGGAAGATCCGCAGCCGTCGTTCGTGGCCGATCGCCGGCAACGCCACCGAGCGTCCCGATGGTTCGTGGCTGGCGGTCCAGGGTTCGACCGTCGTCGCGATCGTGGCCGACGACCACGCCATCGCCCGAAATCCGGCGATGCCGGCGCCGTGGGGAACGGTGGTCGTCGAGACGGTCGAGGGCGAGATCCTGGCCATCGCGGCGGACGGCGATGGGGCGCTGGTGATCGAGACCGTCGCAGACGGTTCTGAGCTGCGGCGGCGCTCGATGGCGGTCGACGGACCGCGGCTTTCGCTAGGCATTCCGGATCCGATCCTGGTCTTTCCGCGGGAGCGGCCCGTGGCCATGGCCTCGCTTGCCGACGGCTCGATCGCGATCGCGACGGACGGCGCCTTGCGGGTGGTGTCCGGCGGTCGGGGGGCCACTCCGGGTCGAGGCATCGAGGCCGCGGTTCCTGCCGATGTCGAGTCGCTTCGCGTCGCGATGCATGGCCGCGATCCGAAGTCGGTGGCCCGCGCGACCTTTTCGGCCGGCGGCCTGCCCGACGATGCCGCGCTTCCGCTTTTCCAGTATGCCTTCGCGACCGCCGGTGCCGACAAGGCGGTTCGCGATGCGATCGTCGCCGGACTGGCGGGGCGCGAGGTCGACTTCCTGGCCGAGCTGCTGGCTGGTTTCGCCAACGACGGCCCGGCGCTCGAGGCCATGTGCCGCGCCGGATCGGACAGCGTGCTGGCGAGGGATGACGAGCTGGCGATCCGCCGGCTGATCGAGCTGGCGATGCGGCTCGAGTCGCGTCCGTCCGTTCGCGAGGCGATCCTCGGCCGCGTGCTGGCGGCGACCGAACCGAACGCCCGCCTGCGCCGCACTCTTTTCGTCGATCTCGAGCCCGTGGGCTGGCGAGCGCTCGTCGCCTCGGCCGCCGCGCCGCCGGCGCTTGCGATCGACCCGCACCTTCGCTGGTCCGGCCGTGCCGACCTTCCGCCGCTGCCCGATCCCGACGCCGGACTCGACCTGCTTCAACTCGGCCGCCGCGTCTACTCGACCTGCGTGACCTGCCACGGTTCGGGCGGGCTCGGCCAGCCGCGGGTCTATCCGCCGCTCAAGGGCAGCGATTGGGTGCTGGGCGACCCGCGACGGCTGGTTCGCATCCTGCTGCACGGCTTGCAGGGCCCGATCACCGTGAACGGCGAACCGTACGCGTCGGTCATGCAGCTGCCGCGGCAACTCACCGATCGCGAGATCGCCGCGGTCCTCACCCACATTCGCCAGGCGTGGGGCAACGATGCCATCGCGGTCGAGGAGTCGCTGGTGCGTGAGATCCGCTCGACGACGGCCAACCGGACCGCGCCCTGGACCTCGCCGGAGCTCGACGACATCATGCGGGGAACTTCCCCATGAATCACGCGAAGACCACGCGACCGACGGAAGGCTGGAGCGAGAAGTGGCACTACCGCTTTCTCGAGGTCGCCGACTGCATCGCCGGCTGGAGCAAGGATCCGAGCCGCGGCGTCGGCTGCGTGATCGTCAGCCCTTCGAAGCAGATCATCTCGACCGGCTTCAACGGCCTGCCCCGCGGCGTCGCGGACCGCCCCGACCGCCTCGAGCGGCCCGCGAAGTACGACCTGATCGTGCACGCCGAGCTCAACGCGATCGTGCAATGCGCCCGCAACGGCGTCACGCCGATCGGCAGCGTGCTCTACTCGACGTTCTTCCCGTGCATCCAGTGCACGCTCGCCATCGTGCAGGCCGGCGTCGCCGAGATCGTGACCTTCGACGTGACCGAGAGCGACCGTCGCTGGCACGAATCGATCGAGAAGAGCCGGCAGGTGTATGAGGAGGCGGGAATCCCGATGCTGGTGCTGCCGCGGAAGGCGTGAACCCCGCTCAGCTCCACGAACTGAGCAGGATCGTCAGGTCGGCCGCGTTCACCTCGCCGTCGCCGTTGATGTCGGCGGGCGTGCCGGGCGAGGCCGGACCCCAAGCGCCCAGCAGGATCGCCAGGTCGGCCGCGTTCACCACGCCGTCGCCGTTCAGGTCGGCGGGATCGCCCTCGGTCGGCGGCGGCCCGAGCGTGCCGTCGGTGTTCACCGCGCCGCCGTACAGGTCGTTCGAGTCGTTGCGGGGGTCTTCCCAGACCACGACGAGCGATTCGTTCACGGCGGCGCACGCCGTGTCGGAGTGGGCGGTCGGATGATTACACACCACGGTCGTCCAGGTTGGCTTGCCCTTCAGCGAGAACTGCCGGGCCGAGAGCACCGCGGAGTTGAACGACGAATACGTCGACTGCACGACGGTCGGCTTGTAGTCGAACCACTGGGCCACCACGTCTTGCGTGTCGTAGGAAGCCGTCATCGGCGTGACCTCGGCTCCGGCGTTGGTCCACAGCCGGGTGCCCGCGGAGTCGAAAAGCTGGGCCCGGCAGCTCGTGCCGTTCTGCGGCGGGGGAAGTTCCTCGACCCACGCCACGAGCAGTTGTCCGGTGGCCGGCTCAAGCGCCAACGACGGGCTCGTCCGGTCTCGGCCGGCGGTCGTGGCGACCGCGATCCCGTTCGTGCCCCACATCGGAGCACCGCTTCCCGAGATCCTCTGGGCGAACACCTGCAGCGGACTGGTCGTGTACCAGGCGAAGAATGCCCCGCCATCGTTGTTCGGCACGAAGCTCGGGAAGTTACCGAACTGCAGCGAGCCGGTGGTGAACACCGGTACGAGGGCGGGCCAGGCGTTCGTGCCGTCGGCATTCACCTTCATGCACCGGAGCGTCTTCGGTCCGGTGAAGGTGGTGTAGGAGAGCAGGCTCACGATGACCGAGCCGGTGGCCCCGGACGGCTGGATGTCGGTGGTGAAAAGCGAACCGGTCGCGGTCAGGAGTTTCGGCGTCGCCCAGCGGAGCGTGCCTTCGGGCGACAGCCGCTGCATCGCGGTGCCGGAACCCTGGATCCACGCCGCGACGATGTCGCCGTCGGACGCGACGCACACTTCGGGCTTGTTGGCGCCGACGCCGGGCAGCGTGACTTGCTTGCCGTTCGGACCCCAGACCTGAACGCCGTCGGGGCTGACCCGAGTCACCGTGCAGGCGGGTGCCGAGGTCCCGCCGAACCGCGTGTCCCGAAAAGCGAGTACGGCATGTCCGCTCGCATCAGCCGCAAGTCCGTAATCCTCGACCGACGAGAACGTCGTGTCGGCGATCTGGATGCCGTTCGCCGCCCACAGCGGATTGCCCATGCGGTCGAATCGCTGCAGGTAGACGTCGTAGCCGCCGCCGCGGTTGTCGTACCACGAGACGTAGCACCCCTCGCCGGTCGGTCCCGGCAGCGCTACCACCTTCGGCTCGACGGTGTCGTTCGGGGCGACCGCGACGGGCGTGTTGGCCGAGGGGTCGGTGCTCCAGTCGGGGAAGGCTGCGGGAGCGATGGCAAGTCCGAGAACGGAGGCGACCACGGCGCGATGTGATTGGAGCATCCGTCCAAGGTACGACCCGGCGGCGGCCGGGCAAGCGGAAGGTCCGCACATTCGTCACGACCGGCACAATTCGGCGAGATCCGCGATCTCCGACAATCGGTCGATGACCCGGGCCGGCCGCGGCTCGCACCGCTCGAACGGGTCGCCGTGGTGGTAACCGCCGCGGATCGCGATCGCGGACATGCCCGCGGCGACCGCGGTCCGCAGGTCGGTCATCGAATCACCGACCAGCCAGCAGTGGTCGCGACGGGGATCGACGCCCATCCGCCGTGCCGCCTCGAACGCACCGACCGGATCGGGCTTCCTCCCGAACTCGGTGTCCCCGCCGATCGCGGCGCCAAGATGCGGCGCGAGGCCGTAGTGCTCGAGGATCCTCCGCATCGGGGCCTCGCTCTTGTTCGTCAGCACGCCGCAGGCGATGCCGCGCCCGCGAAGCGCGGCCAGCGTCTCGACGGCGCCCGGCCGCAGCCGGCTC
>JBIKVN010000272.1:0-4123 GCA_044356865.1 Phycisphaerales bacterium
CGAGGTGGTGCCTTCCGCCGAAGCGAGCGAAAGCAGGTACGGCCGAGCCTCGGGATACCCGATCGCCCCGAGCAGGTCGGCGACCGAGCGTTGGGCCGTGGGATCAAGCTTCGGCAGGGCCGCACACAGGGGCTGCACCGCGTAGCGCCCCATCGCCTCGATCTGCTTCGCCGCGGCGATCTGCTTCGCCGTGTCGCCGGTCACGAGCATCTTCAGCAGCGCCGGCATCGCGAACTCGTCCGCCGCCGAGAGGCGCTCGGCCGCGAACATCTGCTGGCGGAGCGTGCCGCCGAGCAGCCCGATCGCCTCGTCGATCCGGTCGGGACGGCGGGCAAGGTCGAGCCGCCCCTGCCGCAGCATCTGCTCGAGGGTCGCAGCCAGGGTCGCGAAGCCCTCGAGGCCGCGGCCGCGGGTCATCACCCGATCGAAGCGGGCGCCGAGATCGTTCGCGTCGACGAGGTCGGCGAGTTCCGCCGGCGTGATGCCGGTGTCCACGAGGGCGGTCGCCGCGGTCGTCGCCGCCTCGGGCTTGGCGATCTGCACCTGGTGCATCACCTCGTTGAGCAGCTTCAGGCGATCGGACGCGGCCGCGGTTCCCGACGCCGCCTCCTGTCGCGGGGCCGTCGCGGTCGCGACGCTTCCGAACGGGAACGCAGCGAGGACGGCGGAGAGGCCCAAGGGCCACGCGACCGCGAGGGCGGGAAGACGGGTCGGTGCGATCGACGGCATGGGGGGAAGGACTCCCGAAGAGGGCCCCGATGGAGAAGCGTGACGCTCCGGACGGGCCGGTCGGAGGAGCGGCGAAACGGGAAAGGGCAGACTGTAAAGGACGGCTCGACAGGGTGTCAACGCACGGGTACGCTCCGGCCGCCGAGGCGTCCGGCCACCAACTCGGGTGGCCGGCGTCCGGACGAGTCTCCATGCTCGTTCGGACGAGGGAAGGCGGTGAGACACCGCCGCGGACGCGCCGCCGTGACGGGTGCGGGAGCCTCCTCCCGCAAAGGACGGTCGAGCCACTGGTGCGTGTCGCACCGGGAAGGCGACCCTCCCCACACCCGAAGCCGGAAGACCTTCCTCGGCCATTCCCGCCCCCGACCGGCAGCCGCCGGCGTCCGGGCGAAACGAGGCCGTCGGCGCGAACCCGACGACCGTAGATGGAAAGGCCGTCCATGTCGTTTTCCGTCCGTGGCCCGCAGGGCCTTCGCGGCGCGCTCCTCGCGTGCTCGCTGTCCGCTTCCGCCGTCGCCGAGGTCCTGCCCTTCGCGACCGCCGTCGTCGAGTATGTCCCCGGGATCGGCGCCGCCGCCGGCTACCAGAACCCGCAGTCGGCGCTCGGCTGGCCCGAGCGCTTCACCGGCGAAGGGCTCTATCCCGGCGTCGTCTCGCCGTTCTCCTCGCCGTGGCTTTCGCACGAGGTGGTCTCGATCGGGCTTGGCGGCCGGCTCACCCTCGAGCTCGGCGAGGACATCGTCGACGACCCGGCGAACCCCTACGGGATCGACTTCATCGTCTTCGGCAACGCCTTCTTCTGGGATCTCGCCTGGCCGCTGGGTGTGGCCGGGCAGCTCTACGCCGAGGGCGGGCCGATCTCGGTCTCGGAAGACGGGTTGAACTTCATCCCGGTGCCCGGAGCGGTCGCGGACGGGGCGATGCCGACGCTCGGGTACCTCGATGTCGGCCCGTACTCGGAGGTTCCCGGCGAGGTCGAGAGCGACTTCCGGATGCCGTTTGACCCGAAGCTCGCGAAGAGCCCGATGGCGGGCCTCTCCTTCGAGGAACTTCGCGAGCTCTACGGCGCGAGCGGCGGCGGCCACGGCGTCGACATCGCCGCGACCGGGCTCGCGCGGGTCCGCTTCGTACGGATCGAGGGCCCGCCTGGCTCGGGCTCGACCGAGGTGGATGCCCTCACCGTCGTCGCCCCGCCGCTGGTCGCCGACCTCGACAGCGACGGCCTCGTGGGTCCGGGCGACCTCGCGATCCTGCTCGGAAACTGGGGCGCGACCGGCAAGCCCGGCACGCCCGTCGGCGACCTCGACGGCGACGGCGAGGTCGGGGCCAGCGACCTCACGCGGCTTCTCGGGAGCTGGTCGTGAGGCGAGGCTTCACGCTCATCGAGACCTGCGTCACGGTCGGGATCCTGGTGACGCTTCTCGCGGTTCTCGTACCCGGCGTGCGCACGGTGATCGAAGCGTCCCGCTCGGCCTCGTGCCAATCGAACCTGCGGCAGCTGGCGCTCGCGGCCCATTCGTACGCGACGGTCTTCCGCGAGACCTATCCCGCGGCGATCGTCTACCGCATGACGCCCGGCGGCATGGCGACCGTCGCCTGGGACTTCGAGCAGCGGCCCGGCGGGGGCATCCTCCCCGGGCCGCTCTGGCAGCATGTCGACACGCCGGCCGAGGTGATGCAGTGCCCCTCGTTCACCGGCAGCTCGACCTTCGGGCACGATCCGGCGACGGGCTACAACTACAACACGACCTTCATCGGGGCCGAGGGGCGGTTCCCCGAGCTGGCCGCGGACGGCACGATCCGCGACGGCTGGGCGGTCGCGCGACGCGGCGTTCCCGCCGCGCAGCATCGCCGCCCCGCCGAGACCGCGCTCTTCGCCGACGCGGGTTGGGCGGCGGGCGCGAACAAGTTCATGCGCTCGCCGACCAACGCCGTCGAGAACGACCTCGGCCTGGTGCACTCCGGCGGGCAGGCGTTCCGCCACCTCGGCTGCTGCAACGCCGCGTTCCTCGACGGGCATGTGGCGGGCACCGAGAATTGCCACCGCTCGCCCCACACCGATCCGGACTTGGAACTCCTGCTTGGCTGGCCGCGAAACGGCTTCCTGTCCGAGGATGATTCCGCCTACGACCCGCGTTGAGTCGCGGGGCGGGCGGGCGTATCGTGACGATCCACTTTCCGCCCGCCCATCCGGGAGTCCGCGTGCTTCGCATCGAACGCTGCGTCTGCGTGAACGTCACCTTCGCCGAGATGAAGGAGGCGGTGCGCGCGGAGGGGCTGGACGTCGAGGGGCTCGAGCGGAAGTACGGGTGCTGCCGCGGATGCGGGCTGTGCGCGCCGTACGTGCGGCGCATGATGCGGACCGGCGAGACCTGCTTCGGCGAGATCCTGTCGGAACGGGACGAGCCGGTGCGGTGAGGGTTGCGTGAGCGGGAGGGCGTCTTTCTGAACCCGTGCGCAGCTCGGCTTCCGTCTGCTTTCACCGCCGGCCAAGGCCGCCGTTCCCGGCTGCGCCTCCGACGACGCCGGCTTGGAGCGTCGGCCTTGGCCGACGTGAGACAAGGACGGTGAACGCCGGTTCGCCCAACCTTGGAACGACTTCAGCGTCCATCCGCGCCGGCCAAGGCCGGCGTTCCCAGGCTGGGGCGCGAGACGGCCGCGGCGTGCATCGCTGCCGGCCGCAGGCCGGCACTCCATGCGCCCATCCTCGGCACGAGGCCCGCTCGCGAAACTCGCCACCGACCACGCCACGCGCATGGAGCATCGGCCTGCGGCCGACGCGGGACGAGGACGGCGAACGCAGGCACGCCCAACCGTCGAACCGGGTCAGCGTCCATCCGCGCCGGCCAAGGCCGCCGCTCCCAGGCTGGGGCGTGGCACGACCGCCGCGTGCATCGCTGCCGGCCGAAGGCCGGCACTCCATGCGCCCCGCCCGGCACGAGCCCGCTCGCGAGACTTACCACCGACCGCGCCACGCGCATGGAGCGTCGGCCCGCGGCCGACGCGGGACGAGGACGGGGGACGTAGGCACGCCCAACCGTCGAACCGGGTCAGCGTCCATCCGCGCCGGCCAAGGCCGGCGTTCCCAGGCTGGGGCGCGAGACGGCCGCGGCGTGCATCGCTGCCGGCCGCAGGCCGGCACTCCATGCGCCCATCCCCGGCACGAGGCCCGCTCGCGAAACTCGCCACCGACCACGCCACGCGCATGGAGCGTCGGCCTGCGGCCGACGCGGGACGAGGACGGCGAAAGCAAGCACGCCCAACCGTCGAACCGGGTCAGCGTCCATCCGCGCCGGCCAAGGCCGGCGCTCCCAGGCTGGGGCGCGGGACGGCCGCGACGTTCATCCATGCCGGCCGCAGGCCGGCACTCCATACGCCCATCCCCGGCACGAGG
>JBIKVN010000273.1:0-4103 GCA_044356865.1 Phycisphaerales bacterium
ATACTGCTCAGCGGGAAAGTAGGTTATCGCCGACGTATGGACCCGCCCGGGTAAACCCGGGCGGGTTCTTTTTTTTGCCCTTTCGTTTCGTCGGGGAGCCTGCGGTCGAGCGGGTTCCCGCCAGTTTCCGGGTCCGTGCGTTGGTGCGGCATCGGCGATGACGCCTTTCCCATCCGGCGTTACCTTTCGGAGGGATCCGGGCTCTGGCCGTTCCGGTCAGGCCGCGTGAATGGTCCAAGGGCTTGGTTTGCCGTTGGCGAGGGCGCATGTTCAAGATTTTTGTCGGCAATCTCGACTACAAGGTTCGCCTCGAGCAGGTCCGGGAGCTGTTCGCGCTCTACGCGCCGATCGAGGACCTGGTCATTCCGGTGGATCCGAAGACGAAGAAGCCGCGAGGCTTTGCCATCGTCATGATCCGGGATCCGGAATTGGGGGCGGCGGCGGTTCGGGGTGTCCAAGGGAAGCGATTGATGGGCCGCGAGTTGGTGGTGAACGAGGCCGTGAAGAAGGGAAAGGCGCCGCCAGCTCCTCCGGAGCCGCCCCGCACGGGTCCGTTCGGGCCTCGGATGTTCCGAAAGTCAGAGGGACGCGTCGGCGGGAGCAGGAACCCCCGGAGGGCTTCGGGATCTGGGCCGGCTCCATCACCACGGTCGGCTTCCGTCCGGAACGCTGGTGGCTCCCAGGCTCCGCCTTCCATACCTGACGGGGGCGGGCCCCCAAGGGGCGTTCCGATTCCACCCCGAGATCCGCCGGCTCGGGCGGCGTCCGAGTCCGTGGTGCTCCGGAGCTCCGTGTCGCCTTCGATACCCGCCGCGGCCGCGGATTGCCCGGAGCCGTTGCCGCCAGGTTCGGCGGTCAAGGCCCGTCCCAAGTCGCCGCCCCCATCCGCGCCGTGAGTCCTCTCCAATCGGGCCTGGGGTGGCGGGCATCCGCCTCTTGGGACTCCGCGGCATCGGGAAGTCCGCTCTCCGGTCGCCGATCGTTCGGGGGGCTTTGGTATGATCGCCCCGGACCGGGACATCGGGTCCCGAATTGAGAGGCGAACGCTCCGTCCGTCCCCCGGGCCGGACCGAGTCGTCGTGACGGAAAGGCCTTGTCGTGTTCAAGATCTATGTCGGCAACCTGAATTACCGCACCACTGATGCCGGGCTTCGTGATCTCTTCGGGCAGCACGGTGAGGTTCTTGAAGTGTTCGTCGGGACCGATCGCGAGACCGGACGCAGCCGGGGGTTCGGCTTTGTGACGATGGGTTCGCGTGAGGCCGGCCAAGCCGCGATTGCCGCGCTCAATGGATTCGAGTTCGAGGGGCGACCGCTGTTGGTGAACGAGGCTCAGCCCCGAGCCCCTCGTCCCTCCGGTGGGTTCGGTGGTGGCGGTGGCGGTGGCGGCGGTGGCGGCGGGTATGGCGGTGGGGCTGGTGGGGGCCGAGGCGGATCCCGTCCTCGCACGGACTTCGGCGGCAAGGGCGGTGGGCGCGGCGAGCGGAGCGATCGGGGCGATCGCGGCGACCGGGGCGAGCGTCGCCGCCGTGACGATGATCAGTGGTGATTCGGGGGGCTTTCCTCGATCCGGCCTGCCGTTCCGCCCGGATTCCGCGTGGATGGACGGTTTCGCGTCGCCGGTAGGAATGATTCCCCATGCCGTTTCTCGAGGTCAAGGCACCGACGGCGACGAGACGAGTTGAACTCGGGGCGACGCCCGTGACGGTCGGACGGCTTCCGGACAATGTGCTGCAGTTCGGGGACGACTCCCTGTCGCGGAACCATTGTGTGTTCGAGCCGATGGGAAAGGGCTTCCGGATCCGCGATCTCGGGAGCCGGAACGGGACGAAACTGAACGGCGCCCGGGTCACCGAGGCGAGGTTGCGGCACGGCGATACGGTGAAGGCCGGTTCCCTCGAGATCCGGTTCATCGATCCGGAGGCCGCCGCGAGCCAGCCCAAGCGGGAGGTTCCTGATGCCGCGGCGGTCGAGGAGCATCGTCGGAGGGCCCGCCCCGATCGTCCGACCGTCGATCTGGACCTTTCCGAAGTCGTGGCCGCGAGCGTGCAGACCGACTACGAGAAGCGGCTTCGCGAGATCGTCGACGCCGGGCTCGACAAGAGTTTCACCGAGCGGGACATCGGGCTCGTCGATTGCCGAGGCGTCACCGTCCATGCGGCGGGATCGAGCGGTCTCGACGCGGGCAAGGAGGAGGACGCCGCGGAGTCGATCCGGCTCTTCCGGCTGCTGCTGCTCGCGGCGTTCCGGGCCCGCGCGACCGATCTTCATGTCGAGCCGCGGATCGATCGCAGCGTGGTTCGCCTTCGCGTCGACGGCTTCATGGTCACCGCCGTCGAACTCACCCCGACCATCGCGCGGCGTCTGCTCGGGATGATCAAGATCCTGTGTGAACTCGACATCACGCAGCGGAACGCGGTCCAGGACGGCCACTTCAGCGTGAGCGTCGCCGGTCGCCGGGTCGACTACCGGGTGAGCCTGACCCCGAGCGTCCACGGCCAGAAGCTGGTGGTCCGTGTGCTCGACTCGGGGAACGCCCCCAGCCGCCTTCACGAGCTGGGGCTGGTGCCGTGGATGTACGAGAAGCTTCGGCTGATCGCCACCAAGGACGCCGGCATGCTGCTCGCGTGCGGTCCGACGGGAAGCGGCAAGACGACGACGCTCTACTCGTGCTTGCGCGAGATCGACGTCGAGCAACGGAATGCGGTGACCATCGAGGATCCCGTCGAGTACTACCTCGAGGGCTGCACGCAGATCCCGGTCGACCACAAGCAGGGCAACGGGTTCGCGAACATCCTGCGGTCGGTGCTGCGGCAGGACCCGGACGTGATCTTCGTGGGCGAGATCCGTGACATCGAGACCGCCAACGTCGCGATGCAGGCGGCGATGACGGGCCATCTCGTGTATTCGACGGTCCACGCGAAGGACTCGATAGGGTCGATCTTCCGGCTGCTCGACCTCGGGGTCGAGAGTTTCCTGGTCGGCAACGCGATCAACCTCATCATCGCCCAGCGGCTGGTCCGCACCCTGTGCGAGTCGTGCCGGAAGGCGACGGTGCCGACCCCGACCCAGAACCTCCGGATGGGCCGAACCGTCGAGGGCGTGCCGCGGATCTACCAGCCGCAGGGCTGCTCGCTGTGTCTCGGCACCGGGTTCGTCGGCCGCCGGGCCCTTTTCGAGCTGCTCGAGTTCAACGACGCGCTGCGGGACATCGTCCTCAAGAGACCGACCATCGGAGACATCCGGGCCGTGCTGGCGCAGGGGCTCTTCGTGTCGCTCTCGCAGTACGGCTACCAGCTCGTGGCGCAGGGAATGACGAGCGTCGAGGAGATCGAGCGTGTCGCGAGCACCGATTGAAGGCGGCGGCTTCGACCCGTTCGCGATCCTTGGCCTCGCGCCGCGGTTTGATCTCGACCCGGCCGCGGTGCGTTCCGCGTACCGGACCCGGGCTGCGGGGCTTCATCCCGACCGGGTCGGCCGCCCGGGCGCCGATCCGGCCGAACGGCTCGGGCTGGCGCGGGCCGCGGCCGAGCTTGGTGAGGCGCAGCGGATCCTGCTCGATCCGGTGCGGCGCGGCGAGGCCCTGCTCGAGTCGCTCGGGGGACGGCCGGCGGCCGGGCCGCCGGCGGGTGTGTTCCTGGTCGAGATGATGGAGCTCCGCGAGGCGATCGACGCGGCCGGCGGTGATCGGGCGGCCCTCGAGGCGATCCGTTTCGCGATCGAGGATCGTCTCGGGGAGGCCCGCGGCCGGCTGGCGACCGTGCTGTCGGACCTGTCCGAACGCGAAGCCGCCGACCGGGCCGGCGGCTTGCGGATCGCGGCGGACACGCTGGGCGAGTTGCGGTACCTCGAGCGGCTGCGCCTCGCGGCCGGGGCGGCCCTCGCGGGGGAGGGCGGGGAGACCCCGTGAGCCTCTCCGCCGCCCAGTGGTCGCTCGTGGCATTCATGGTCCCGCTCGTCGGCTTGAGCGCCGTCTGTTCCAGCGCCGAGACCGTGCTGTTCGGGGCCACCGCCGAGGACCGGATGGCGCTGCGGAAGTCCTCGCCGGCCGTCTCTCGCCGCGTGGAGTCGCTGCTGAAGGACGAGCGGCAACTGCTGATCACG
>JBIKVN010000059.1:0-14295 GCA_044356865.1 Phycisphaerales bacterium
CTGGGCCTTGCCCGCAGGAGCCTCGAGTACGCGCGGTACGTCGAGCTCGTGCCGAAGGCGGATCGCGGCGAGCTCGGGGCGGTCATGTTCGTCGAGTACTTCGCCCGCGACGGGGCCGAGCTGGCGGGACGGTTCGCCGAGCTGCGACGACGCCTGCCCGGCCTGCCGATCGGCGAGCATCTGGACGCGGCGTCGATGCGGATGGCCTGGACGCTGCGGCGGGCGTGCGAGCCGCTGCTGCACGCCCTGCCCGGCGTGCGGAAACCGATCGGCTTCGTCGAGGACACCGCGGTCGACCCGGCGCGGCTGCCCGGGTTCATCGCCGAGTTCAAGCGGATCCTGTCGAGGCACGGCACGCACGCGGCGTTCTTCGCCCACGCCTCGGTCGGGTGCCTGCACATCCGGCCGCTGCTCGCGCTTCGCGAGCCGAAGGACCGGGCGACGATGCTCGCGATCGGCGACGAGATCACCGACCTCGTCGTGCGTGAGGGCGGGGCGCTTTCGGGCGAGCACGGCTCGGGCCGGTCGCGGACGCATCTTCTCGAGCGGTACTTCGGCCCCGAGGTCTGCCGGGCGCTGGCCGCGGTGAAGCGCATCTGGGATCCCGAGGGCCGGATGAACCCGGGGAACAAGATCCCGGGCGCGCCGCGGGAGCGGATGGTCGAGAGCCTGCGGGTGCTGCCCGAGCGAGATCGCCCGCTCGAGGTCGCGTCGCCATCGACCCGGTTCCGCTATCCGCACGAGGGCGGCTTCGCGGCGGCGGTCGAGGCGTGCAACGGGGCTGGCCTCTGCCGGCGGCTCGATGCGGGCACGATGTGCCCTTCGTACCAAGTGCTGCTCGACGAGCGGCACTCGACCCGCGGGCGTGCGAACCACCTGCGGCTGGCGCTGTCGGGCCAGCTGTCGGAGTCGGGCGAGGCGGACTGGGACCGGACGGAAGTGCAGGAGACGCTTTCGCTTTGCCTCTCGTGCAAGGCGTGCAAGGCCGAGTGCCCGAGCGGGGTCGATGTCGGGAAGCTGAAGGCCGAGTACCTCGCGAAAGGCTTCGAGCGGACGGGCGTGCCGCTGCGGGTCGCGTTCCTCGGGCGGTTCCGGACGCTCGCGAGGGTCGCGTCGATCGCGCCCGGCCTCGTGAACGCGGTCGCGGCGAGCGGTCTCGGGAAGGCGATCGCGCGACGCCTTGCGGGCGTCGACCCGCGGCGATCGGTGCCGGAGTTCGCTCGCTCGGCGCTCGGGTGGAGCCGCCGCCGCGTGCCGGCGACCGGCCCGGATGCTCCGCGGGTGATCCTGCTCGCTGATTGCTTCACGACCTACGGCGAGCCGCAGATCGCCCGCGCCGCGATCGAGACGCTCGAGGCGTTCGGCTACCGCGTCGACCATCTCGACGCGGGCTGCTGCGGCCGGCCGCAACTCTCGCTCGGGGATCTTGACGGCGCGAGGGCCACGATCCGCGGGTCGTCGGAGCGGTTGGGGGCGGCGCTCGGGGTGGGCGGGAACCCGCCGGTCGCGATCCTCGCCCTCGAGCCGAGCTGCCTCTCGGCCCTGCACGACGAGTGGCAGGAGCTCCACGGCGGCGCCGACAAGGTGACCGCCTCGCGGATCCGCGCGAACTCGTTCCTCGTCGAGGATTTCCTCGAGCGACGTTGGGACAGCCACCCGCGACGACCGGAGGTCCGCGCCGACCGCGGCCCCGGGCGGCTGCTGCTGCATGGGCACTGCCACCAGAAGGCCCTCTGGGGAAGCGACAGCTCGGCCGCGATCTTGCGACGCCTGCTCGGACCCGATCGCTGCACGACGCTCGCGACCGGCTGCTGCGGCATGGCCGGCTCGTTCGGCTTCGACGAGGGGAAGTTCGACCTCTCGATGGCGATCGCCGGGCGGTCGCTGCTGCCGGCGCTTCGCGCCGAACCGACCGCCACCGCCTGCGCCCCGGGCACCAGCTGCCGGCACCAGATCCGCGACGGCGACGGCCGGCGGGCGATCCATCCGATCGAGGCGGTGCACGCGGTGGTGGTCGACGATCGCGACGCGACCGTGCCGGAGCGATGATCGTCCCGCGGCGGCCGCGGTGTCGGAGCGAGTCACCCCTCGACGCGCGAGGGCGACCCGGCCGCCGGTGTTCCCGGCGGGAGGTCGCGCCGGCCCGCGGACGGAGGTCCGGCGGCTCCGGTCGATTCCCGGGGATCCCCTTTCTCCTCCGCTCACCGGAAATCCCTCGATGCGGGCGTGAGTTCGCCGGCGTCCACCTCGCCCGCTTCCGCGAGCATCGGGCCGAGGTCGAGCACCGACGACACGAGCAGATGGACCACCTCGCCCCGCCGCTCGACGCGGCCGCGGGCGAGCAGCATCGTCGCCCGACGGGCGTCGCGACGGCAGCGCTCGTAGACCTTCGGGCGGAAGATCAGGTTCGCGATGCCGCTCTCGTCCTCGAGGGTCATGAAGACCACGCCGTTGGCGGTGGACGGCCGCTGCCGCAGCAGGACCGTGCCCGCCACCGCAAGCCGCAGGCCGGTCGGGGCGAGGAGCTCGTCGCGAAGCGTCCCGCACGGGACGCCGCCGAGCCGGGCGATCCGCGCGCGGAGGCAGGCGAGCGGATGGCGGCGGAGCGAGACTCCGGTGGCGGCGTGGTCGCGGGCGATCACGGTGAGTTCGCCGACCGGCGGAAGCGGCGACTTCGACGGCGGCTCGGCCGCCGCGGGCGAATCGCCGAGCCCGTCGAAAAGCGGCAGCGATTCCTCGCGGAGCCGGCGGATCTGCCACAGGGCCTGCTGTCGCGAGAGGCCCATCGAGCCGAACGCGTCGGCCGCGGCGAGCCTCCGCAGCCCGCCGATCGAGACGCCGCTCGCGCGGCGCAAGGCCTCGACCGTGGCGAACGGGCCGCCGCCGCGGACCGCCGCGACGATCCGGTCGGCATCGGCGTCGGCGAGGCCGCGCACGAGCCGGAACCCGAGCCGGATCGCAGGTTGGTCGGCGGCGACCGAAGGCGGACGGGGAAGCGAGTGCGCCTCGATCCGGCGCCGATCGAGAGGGCCGTGCGCGCGCCGATCGCGGAATCCTGACGAGGAAGGCCCCGACGACGCCGGTCGTGCGCCATCGACCTCGCTGCCTCCGTTCGCCCGCCGCGCGAACCGGTCCGGCCCCCGCTCGAGCGAACCGTCGCGTCCGCTCGCGTTCACATCGACCGGCCGGATCTCGATCCCATGCTCGCGGGCGTCACGCAGGATCTGGGCCGGGGCGTAGAACCCCATCGGCTGGCTGTTCAGCAGCCCCGCCGCGAACGCCGCCGGATGCCGGCACTTGAGCCACGCCGATGCGTAGACCAGAAGCGCGAAACTCGCCGCGTGCGACTCGGGGAATCCGTAGCCGGAGAATCCCTGGACCTGCGTGAAGACCTGCCGGGCGAACTCCCGCGTGTAGCCGCGGGCGACCATCCCCTCCTCGAGCTTCCGGCCATACTCGGCGATCCGGTTCCCCTTCCGTTTCCACGCCGCGATCGCCCGCCGCAGCGAGTCGGCCTCGCCCGGCGTGAAGCCCGCGGCGGCCACCGCGAGGGCCATCGCCTGCTCCTGGAAGAGCGGCACGCCGAGGGTGCGGCCGAGTACCGCCCGGATCGCCTCGTCGGGATACGTCGCCGGCTCGAGCCCGTCGCGGCGGCGCAGGTAGGGATGCACCATGTCGCCCTGGATCGGCCCCGGCCGCACGATCGCGACCTCGATCACGAGGTCGTAGAAGCGCCGGGGCCTCAGCCGCGGCAGCATCGACATCTGGGCCCGCGACTCGACCTGGAAGACCCCGACGGTGTCGGCCCGGCAGAGCATGTCGTAGACCGCGGGGTCCTCGGCGGGGATCACGTGGAGCGCGAGTTCGGGCGGCGGCGGCACCGGCACCGGTTCGTCCGGCCCGCGGGGGGGCGGGGCGGCGAACGCGGCGGCGTCGCGGGCGACGGGTCGACTTCCGGAGACCGCCGGACCGCCCCGCCCCGCCGCATCGAGATTCACGAGGTCGATCGTCTTCCGCAGGCAGGTCAGCATCCCGAGGGCAAGGACATCGACCTTGAGCATGCCCATCGCGTCGATGTCATCCTTGTCCCACTCGATCACGGTGCGGCCGTCCATGGCCGCGTTCTCGATCGGGACGAGTTCGCACAACGGGCCGTCGGTGAGGACGAACCCCCCGACATGCTGGGAAAGATGCCGCGGAAAGCCGAGAAGCTCCCCCGCAAGCCACCCGAGCCGGCGGAGTTCGGGCGCCGCGGGATCGAGCCCGAGCTCGCCGAGCCGCACCGGATCGAGAAGCCTCGCCTCGCCTTCCTCGCCGTATCCGCCGTCGACCGCCGCGGAGAGCTTCCCGACGAGGTCGAGCGAGAGCCCGAGGGCCTTGCCCACGTCGCGGATCGCGCTGCGGCCCCGGTAGGAGATCACTTCGGCGCAGAGCGCCGCCCGGTCGCGCCCGTACTTCCGGTAGAGGTACTGGATGACCTCCTCGCGCCGCTCGTGCTCGAAGTCGATGTCGATGTCGGGCGGCTCGTTCCGCTCGCGGCTCACGAACCGCTCGAAGAGGACGTCGATGCGCGCGGGGTCGACGCTCGTGATCCCGAGGCAGTAGCAGGCCGCCGAGTTCGCCGCCGCCCCACGGCCCTGGCAGAGGATCCCTCGCGAGCGGGCGAAGGCGACGAGGTCGTGGACGGTGAGGAAGTAATGGGCGTAGCCGAGGTCGGCGATGATCGCGAGTTCGTGGTCGACCTGCCGCTCGACCGCGGCAGGCACGCCGCGGGGGTAGCGTTCGCGGGCCCCGCGACGGACGAGTTCCCGTAGCCACGCCATCGCGTCGAGCCCCTTGGGGACGAGTTCCGACGGGTAGCGGTAGCGGAGGGCGTCGAGCGAGAATCCCTCGGTACGGCGGGCGATCTCGGCGGAACGGTGCACGGCCTCGGGAAGGTCGGCGAAGAGCGAGGCCATCTCGCCCGGCGGCTTGAGATGCCGCTCGCGATTCGGGGCGAGGGCCCGGCCCGCGCCGGCGAGGGTCGTGCCGCGGCGGATGCAGGTGAGGATGTCACCGAGCGGGGTGCGGGCGGGATCGTGCGTGACCACCGCATTCGTCGCGACGAGGGGAACCCCCGTCCACTCGGCGAGCGAGACGAGCTGCCGCGAGCGTTCCGCGTCGCCCGGCCGGCCCGTGCGTTCGATCGCGAGCGAAAGGCGATCGGCGTCGAAATCGCCCCGGAGCCGCTCGAGCAGCGCGACCGCATCGCCGTCGAGCGTGCGCGGCGGCCGGACGATCGCGACCAGCCCCTCGCGATGGTCGAGGATGTCGTGCACCGAGAGGTCGCACCCGCCCTTCGGAGCCCGCCGCTTGCCGAGCGTGAGCAGGCGGCAGAGCCGGGCGTACGAGGCGAGGTCGGTCGGAAAAAGCAGGATCTCGCCGAACCTCGCGGCCCGGACGGCCTCGTCGGTCGCGGGGACATCGGCAGGCGGATCGGCCGGCGGCAGCGTGAGCCGGGTGCCGACGATCGCACGGATCCCCCGCTCCCGCGCCGCGACATGGGCCCGCACCGCGCCCGCGAGCGAATGCCGGTCGGCGATCGCGACCGCCGGGGCGCCGTGATCGGCGGCCCGCTCGACGAGTTCCTCGGGATGGCTCGCCCCGGTCAGGAAGGTGAAACTGCTCGTGACGTCGAGATGGACATGCCCGTCCCGCGACGCGATCGCCGGCGACGCCGGGAACGCGTTGCCGGCGGCGTGGATCGGATGGGCGTGCGGCTTGGGCGAGGGATCGTCGGGCATGGCCGTTCACGCCCCGATCCCGATGACCCGCCACGAGGCGACCCGGCACGCCGGCGAGGATCCGGCGTCAAGACCCTCGCGGAACGCGACATCGACCGCGGAGAGCCGCTCGCGCGGATCGCGGTCGCGCACGATCCAGAGCCAGAGGCCATCGTTTCGCTCGATGCGCCGCGCGACGAGCTCGCATGCCGGATCGCCGTCGGCCCGCGGCGTCCCAGTCCACCACCGGTCCCACCACCGCTCCCACCATCGATTCAGGAAGACCTCGGCCGGACCGATCCGCCGGATCGGATGCTCGCTTTGACGCCAGCGGATCACGGCGTCGGCGACGAAGAGGAGCGGCTCGGGTCTCGGCGGACGCCAGGTGGGTCCTGCCGGACGGCACTCGACCACGGCCGAATCAGGATCGACCGCTTCCCTTCCCGAAGGTCCGTCCCCGTGCCTTGGGGTCCACGGGACCGTGCGAAACTCGCCGTCCGGCCGGTGCCCGGCAGCGGCGCGGGCGACTTCGATGCAGCCGGAACCGAAGCGGGCGATCAGGAGATCGAGGCACTCCGCGGCGGGAACGAAGTCGATCCGGGTCGCCGAGATCCGACCTCGGTCGCGACGGCGATCCGGTCCCAGCCCGGCAAGATCGCGATCGGGACCGGTAGCGGGCGTGCGGATCGCGCGGACGACCTCGATCGAGACCGAATCGAAGCCCTCGGCCGGCTCGGTTCCGCTCCTCCTCGAGCGCCGCGAACCGAGCGGCAAGGCCTCGACCAGGGGCCGCACGATCGTCCAGAGGTGTCCCGGCCGACGGCTCGGATGCCCGAGCTCGACGGGAATGATCCAGGGGTCGCCGCGCACCGGGATCGCCTTGAGCCGCAGCGAGCGGGCGGCCCGATCGGCGCGGCGCAGCCGCCGGCAGAGGCGATCGAGAAGATCCGCAAAGGCCAACGCGATCGTCTCGCCGTCGGTGACCGGTCCGGCAAACGAGGTCTCGATCGATCGCAGCCGCTCGACCGCGAACGGAACGAGCGGCTCGTCCATCCGTCCGAGCGCCTGGTCGAGCCGATCGAGGGGCGAGGGCGACTCCGATGGGGCCGTTCCGCGAGGCTCGTCGCCCGACCGCCCGGCCGATGTCACCGCGCGAGCCAACCTCGCCGGGGCATGGCCGCCGCAGAATCGGGGCGAGGATCGTCTCGGCGCCGCGGTCGCCTTCTCCTCCCCCGGAATCCCCCCCGGAATCCCCGGGGATTCCTGCGCCCGAACCGGTTCCTCGCGACCCGCCGTCGCCCGATCGCGGGGCGGACGGAAGCGATCCGCGACCTCGTCACGATCGAGGGCCATGAGATCGGCCACCGTACGGACCTCGACCTCACGGAGGATCGCGGCCTGCCCCGGATCGAGACGCAGGCCTTCGACCGGCAAGGGCGCGATCGCACCCCTTTCGCTGCCGGGCGGCACCACGCGGAAGGGCGACTCGCCGCATCCGAATCTCGCGATCGCCCAGGCGGATCCTGGGGTTCCCGCCACGGCCAGCCGCGACGAGATCCCCCGTTCGGCAAGGGCACGATGGATCATTTCCAGACGATCCCGTTCCGCCTCCGACACGGCCTCGCCGACGGCCGGAGCCACCATCGGGCTCGCGATCCCTGCCGATCGCGAGCGGGAACGCTCGACTCGCATGGACCACGCGAGCCAGCGCCCGCATCCGCTCAGGTCGGCGAAAAGCCCATGGGCGTCGGTGGCTCGCGCGGGTTGACCTCGGGCATCCTCGGCGAGCGAGACGGCAGGAACGAGCGTAAGCAGCCAACGGGCCAGCCGCCGCATGGCCCTCCGATCGCCTTCGGCATCATGCTCGAACTCGATGGCCTCGCCCCGATCGAGGCGGGCCCGCGCCTCGACGAGCGGCATGCCGGGCCGGATCCCGCGTTCCCATCCACCACGGCACGACGCCGTGACTCGACGGACGCCTCGCTCGACCACGAAGACGAGACGGATGCGCTCCGCAATCGAGGGCAATGCCTCGCCGACGGTCTCCGATCGTCTCCGTTCGGCCGGCCAGAACGGGAGCCAAAGGGCCATCACCCGACGCATGGTCGCGTGCTCCACGCCGAGGGGATCGAGCCCGGCGCACCGTGCCCCGACCGGACGGGCATCGACGGTCCACGATCCGGATGACGCGCCAAACGCCGCTCCGGAACTCGTCCCGCCCCGCCCGCGGATGGTCCTGCGAGGGACCGATCCCCGCGCTCGTCGTCGATCCGCGAGCCCAAGCCCTCGTCGCTCTCGATCGCACGACGGACCTCCGGTGGCAACGACGCCCTTCCTCGCAAGAGCCGGAGGCGCCACGCGGCAACGGGCTCGTACCGAACCTCCCCGTCGCCGGAATGTTCGCACGGGCACGACTCGACCCGCCACCGGAAGCCGGCGACGCTTCGGGCGCTCGCCTCGCGTGCCTCGCGCAACAGCAGGATCAGCGTGGGGAGATTCCGGTCGGATGCCGCGACCTGCAATCGCCGCGACTCGGCGACGGTCAGGCCGCGGGCATCGGCGACGATCGCCGCAAACGCCTCGTGGCGGATCGCCTGCTCGATGGCCCAGGTACGGATCGGCATCCGGCCCGAGGCCCGCCCGGCCCACCCGCGCGGACGTGCCGACGAACGCTCGCCCCCCGGACGCTCGACGGGATCTTCCCCAGGATCGAGAAAGAACGATCGCGTGATGAGATCCTCCTCCTGGGGCAGCCCGCCTCGCGAACACCTGCCGAGACGCAGGGCGCCAGGGTCGGGGCGGATCGCCCGGCCGACCCACAGCACGCCGCGCCGCGGAAGCCCCGACTCGCCTTCCGCACCAACCCCACCGCCAATCCCGCGAAGGGCTGACGACGCGAGACGGATCGCCACGCCCATCGGCGGGATCCACGTACATGAGCACGCACATGAGCACGTACACGAGGACCGGCACGCTGGCCGGAGTGACGATGCCGACGACGCGAGCCCGCCCGCTCCGCGAACCGGACCATCCCACTCGATCCCGAACAGTTCATGGATCGTCCCGAGTGGCCATCCGCCGAGCGCGGTGTCGATCTCGTGCCAGCCCGTGCGCAAGGCTGCATGGCGCGCCGGCCGGACTTCCGCGCGGTCCTCGCGGACCGTCGCGGGCGGATGTTCGAGATCCTGCTCCTGGAGCGAGTGGCTCCGGGCATCTCCCGGCGGGAAGCCCGGCGGATCTGAATCGTGCCGTCGGACACGCCGGGCTCGATCAAACCAACGACATGCCTGCGGATCGTCCTCGCCGTCGCCCCGGCTGCGATGCTCGATGGCGAGGATCTCGCTTCGCAACTTCTCGCGAATCCCCGCCAGAAACACCCCGGAGCGGTCGGCCGCGGCACCCCCGATCTGGCTCCGCCCATTCCGCTCCCGATCATCCCTGGACACGCACCCGCGGACATTCCCACCGTCGACATCCCTCTCGACACGCATGCTGCACCACCCCATCGTGAGGACCCACAGCCCCCTCAAGATCGGGCCGGGCGACCCACCATCGCCCGATGCCCCCGATTCTTGGTCGGTTTCTGTTAGGGTATACCGGATCCGGGCCAGATCCGACAGGAACCCGAACAAATTCCGAACTTTTTGCGATCCAAAATCGCAAGAAGACCGCTACTCCATGATTTGAAGGCACTTGCATTCTAAGCCGCCGGCCCGCCGGCTTCCGAGCCCGAAACGAGTGCCTGTCCACAAACTGAAAAAGTGGTGCCAGACCCCGGCAGAACTCGGCCGGATCGACGCATGGAGATGTCGACAGGACTGATCGGGCGCCCCTCCGCGGTGGGATCGGCCACCGCGGAGGGGTGACCGAGCCCGCCGGATGAACCCACGGCTCCTCCCGTCAGGACATCCCGGAGCCGAACAGGCCTTCCCCGGGCGGCTCGAGGCATGCCGCCCCGTCACGGCGGGCATCGTTCACGACGCTTGAGACCCTCCAAGCCCGGAGGGCGACTTTGGATACCTCGAATCCCGTCGGAGGCTCGTGTTCGGGCCCCGGCCCGATCCCGAGCCAGCAGGCCTTCCCCGCCTCGCCGACGAGAACCGGCATCCGGTCGTGCACCGGGGCCACGACATCGTTCGCCGCGGTGGTGACGATCGCGAAGGTCACGAGCGTCTCGCCCCCGGGCCCGGTCCACGACTCGTGGATCGCTCCGAGCCAAAGCACCTCGCCGCCACCTTCGGCCGGCCCGAACGCCCACGGCTCACGACGGGATCCGAGCTTCTTCCATTCGTAAAACGCCGCCACCGGCACGAGGCAACGCCGACGACGCCACGCCTCGCGGAACGAGGGCTTGGTCGCCACGGTCTCGAACCTCGCGTTGATGAGGCGATCGCCGACTACCGGATCCGGCGCCCACCGCGGCACCAGTCCCCAACGGAGAAACCGCCACTCGGCCGCGCCGCCCGCGGTCGCGACGAGCGCCGGCACCGTCGTCCGCGGCGCGATGTTCCACGAGGGCTGCCAGCGACCGTCCGCATCGTGCGGCTCGACGACCGGGAACGAACCGTCGCCGCGCATGAGCCCGACGAGCCGGGCGAACGGGATCGGAAGCGCGAACCGACCGCACATGCGGACGATCGTATCCTCCGCCGCATGATCGCCCCGACGCTCTTGGCCTTGATTCTCCTGTCGATCGAGCCGCCGCCGCCCGAGACGGCCCCCGCCGCTCCCGTCCCGACGCCCGCGGCCCCCGCTGCACCCGACTCGCCCTACCGCACCGGTCGCGCCACCCGCGACGGCATCGGGAAGTACTTCCACGACCGCGAGATCGCCCAGGTCATGGGCCATCAGGCCGCGGCCTGGCTCGAGCGGCCGGGCCGCGAGCGCGAGGAGCGGACCGATGTCGTGCTGAAGCTGCTCGAGCTGCCGAAGGACGCCGACGTCGCCGACATCGGCGCCGGCACCGGCTACTTCTCGTTCCCGATGGGCCGCCTCGCCCCGGACGGCACGATCTACGCCGTCGACATCCAGGACGAGATGCTCGCCATCGTCCGCGACCTCGCCCGCCGCAAGGGCGTCACGAACGTCGTCGCCCACCGCGGCGAGATCGACGACGTGAAGCTTCCGCCGGCGAGCGTCGACGTCGTGCTCATCGTCGACGCGTACCACGAGTTCTCGCATCCGGCCGAGATGCTGCGCTCGATCCGCACCGCGCTCCGCCCGGGCGGCCGGCTCGTCCTCGTCGAGTATCGCGCGGAAGACCCCGACGTCCCGATCAAGCCCCTCCACAAGATGAGCGAGAAGCAGGCCCGGCGCGAGCTCGAGGCGAGCGGCTTCGAGTTCGTGCGGAACGACGACACGCTGCCGCAACAGCATTTCCTGGTCTTCCGCGTGCCGGAGGTCGCCAAGGCGGCCGGAACGGGGTCGCCGGCGCCCTGAGCCCGGATCACCCGAGCAGCGACGCGACGGCGTCGGCCAGCGAGCCGATCTCGAAGGGCTTGCGGACGAGCCGCGACCTCGCCGCGACCGCGGCGGGCAGCGAGACGTCGGGATTGCCCGTGATGAAGAGCGTCGGGATCACCCCGCCCGCGGTCGCGTCGGCGGCGAGGCGGGTCGCGAAGCCGTCCATGCCCGGCAGGTTCACGTCGAGCACCAGGGCCTGCGGTCGCAGCCCCGCGTCCATCGCCGCGACCAGCTCCTCACCGCTTGCGAACGCCGTGACGGAGTGACCCGCCGACGCGAGGGCCTCGACGAGCACCGGCCGCAGGAGCGCGTGGTCCTCGACGACCGCAACGCTCGCGCCGCCGCGGGCCGCGGCCGCCCCCGCCTCCGCGGCCGGCTCGGCCACCGCCGGGAAATCGAGGATGAACGAGGTCCCCAGGCCATGGGCGGTCTCGACCCGTACGCTTCCGCCGGCCCCGGCGACGATCGATCGCACGACCGCGAGCCCGAGGCCGGTGCCGCGTCCGCCGGGCTTGTTGGTGAAGAAGGGCTCGAAGAGGTGCGGAACATGCTCGGCGGGAATCCCCGGACCGTCGTCCTTCACGACGATCCGCACGAGCGGCTCGCCCGCGGCGCCGGCCGCGCGTTCCGCCGTGATCTCGATTCGCCCGCGACCCCCAATCGCGTCGCGGGCGTTCAGCGAGAGGTTCATCAGCGCCTGCTGGAAGCGCACCGGCTCGACGCCGATCGTCGCCGCACCGCCGAGGCGATCGACGAACACGACCGCCATCGAACGCGGGAACGCCGGCGCGAGCACGCGGAGCGCCTCGGCCACCGCCTCGGCGACGCGGGTCGAGCCGGCGGCATGGCCGGGAGCCGCGGGGCGGCCGATCGCCACCATGTTCTGCGTGATGCCCCGTGCCGCCTCGAGGGCGAGGCGGATCGCCTCGATCGACTCGCGCACGCCGCCCGGCACGCTGCCCGCGCCCATCGCGAGCGAGGCGTGGCCGTCGGCGGCCATGAGCAGGTTGTTGAGGTCGTGGGCGAAACCGCTCGCGACGAGCCCGACCGCGTCGAGCCGCTGGGCGTCGAGCACCGCCTTCTGCAGCCGCTTCCGCTCGGTGATGTCGACGACGGTTCCGGCGATGCGGCGCGGGCGCCCGTCGGGGAACGCCTCGACGATCGCCCCGCGGTCGAGCACCCACCGCCACGAGCCGTCGGCGGCCCGGCGGCGATGCTCGCTCTCGTAGCGGGCGGCGCGGCCCTCGAGGTGGTCGTTCCACGCGTGCGCGACCGCGGCGAGATCCTCGGGATGGATCACGACCAGCGTCGGCGGCGGTAGCGCGGGCACGCTTCCCGGCGGCTCGCCGAGCATCGTCGAGACCATGTCGCCGGCGATGCTGTTCGTGACGTCGGCGAGGCCCCACGCATCGAGGGCGAGGTCCCAGTAGCCGGCCCCGGTCGCCTCGATCGCGAGGGCCAGCCGCCGCTCGCTCTCGAGGGCCCGCCGGGCCGCGTCGCGCCGCGCGCTGATCTCGCGGAGCTGCCCGACGAAGAACCGCTCTCCGCCCGCCTCGAGCGTGCCGATCGAGAGCTCGACCGGGAAACGCCGGCCCGCACGATCGATCGCCTCGACCTCGAGCAGCCGGCCGATCACCCGCGACGCGCCGGTTCCGACATGCCGCTCGAGCCCGATGCGGTGCATCTCGCGGAACTCCGGCGGCAGGATCGTCTCCGAGAGCATCATGCCGATCGCCTCGTCGCGCGACCAGCCGAAGAGCCGCTCGGCCACCGGGTTCCACTCGCGCACGAGCCCCGCCCGATCCATCGCGACGGCGGCATCGAGGCAGGCCGCCAGCGACGCCCGCAGCGGCAGGTCGGGGAGGGGATCGGGAATCGGTCGGGGCGATCCGGTCACGGCGTCGCGCTCCCCCGGGGTCAATGCCGGTGACAGGAATCGAACCTGCACGTCCTTATCAGGGACAACGGATTTTGAGTCCGTCGCGTCTGCCAGTTCCGCCACACCGGCGCGGGGGTCGGGCGGGAGATGGTACCGGAGCGCCGCGACTCACTCCGCCCCGGCCTGGAAGAGGGTGTAGTTGGAGCTCTCCCGCGTGATCTGGATGTCGTGCGGATGGTTCTCGGCCACCGTCGCCGGGCTGACCCGCACGAAGCGGACGTTGCGGCGGAACTCCTCGACGGTCGCGCAGCCGCAGTAGCCCATCGCCGAGCGGAGCCCGCCGACCATCTGGTAGGTGAACTCGCCGAGCGGGCCGCGGTAGGGCACGAGGCCCTCGACGCCCTCGGGCACGAACTTCCGCGTGTCGCGGACGTTCGCCTGGCCGTAGCGGTCGGCGCTGCCCTGGCTCATCGCCCCCTCGCTGCCCATGCCGCGGTAGCTCTTGAAGCGGCGGCCGCGGTGCAGGACGAGTTCCCCCGGGCTCTCGTCGAGGCCGGCGAAGAGCGAACCGAGCATCACGCTCGACGCCCCCGCCCCGAGGGCCTTCGCGATGTCGCCCGAGAGGCGGATGCCGCCGTCGGCGATGACCGGCACGTCGAGCGGCTCGCACGCCCGGCAGGCATTCAGGATCGCGGTCACCTGCGGCATGCCGACGCCGGTGACCACACGGGTGGTGCAGATCGAGCCCGGCCCGATGCCGACCTTCACCGCGTCGGCGCCTGCCTCGACGAGGGCCCGCGCCCCCTCCTCGGTCGCGACGTTGCCCGCGATGATGTCGATGTCGTAGCGGCGGCGGATCGCCTCGACGGTGCGGAGCACGTTCTCGCTGTGCCCGTGGGCGGTGTCGACGACGATCACGTCGACCTCGGCGGCGATGAGGGCCTCGACGCGGTCCATCTGCATCACGCCGACCGCGGCCCCGACCCGCAGCCGGCCGCGGCTGTCGCGGCACGCCCGCGGGTGCCGCCGCACGTTGTCGATGTCCCGCATGGTGATGAGCCCGTGCAGCTTCCGCGACGCGTCGACGAGCAGCAGCTTCTCGACGCGGGCCCGGCTGAGCATCCGCTCGGCCTCGTCGAGGTCGGTCTCGGGCTTCGCCGTCACG
The DNA here is from genome assembly GCA_044356865.1 of Phycisphaerales bacterium. Taxonomy (GTDB): domain Bacteria; phylum Planctomycetota; class Phycisphaerae; order Phycisphaerales; family SM1A02; genus JBEIUL01. Next base: position 14,270 of record JBIKVN010000059.1, read on the forward strand.
AGCCCGTCGCTGGTCATGATCTCGCG
>JBIKVN010000060.1:0-14218 GCA_044356865.1 Phycisphaerales bacterium
GTGCCCGCGAGCTGACCGCCGTGAGCAACAACGCCGGCGTCGATGGCTGGGGTCTCGGCCTGCTGCTCAAGACCCGCCAGATCCGCAAGATGATCTCGAGCTATGTCGGCGAGAACGCGGAGTTCGAACGGCAGTTCATGGCCGGCGAGCTCGAGCTCGAGTTCAACCCCCAAGGCACGCTGGCCGAGCGGCTCCGGGCCGGGGGCGCGGGCATCCCCGCCTTCTTCACGCCCGCGGGAGTCGGCACGGTGGTGGCCGACGGCAAGGAGGTCCGCGAGTTCGACGGGCGAAGTTTCGTGATGGAGCGGGGAATCCGGGCGGACCTCAGCCTTGTGAAGGCCTGGAAGGCCGATCCCGCGGGCAACCTCGTCTACCGCAAGACCGCCCGGAACTTCAACCCGATGGTCGCGGCCTGCGGCAAGGTCACCGTCGCGGAAGTCGAGCAGATCGTCCCGATGGGTGAACTCGATCCGGATGGGATCCATACTCCGGGGATCCATGTGGACCGCGTCGTGCAGACCGCTTCCGAGAAGCGGATCGAGCAGAGGACGGTTCGAGCCTGACTTCCTTGCCGCGAGATTATCGGACTCGAATCCTCCCCCGCTTCCCGTCGGGAACATCCGGCCGATGTCGAAGCCGACTCGGACCGATTCTCGATGTCTTCGCTTTGGGTTCCAATGAGACGCCGGAAACTTCGTTGTTCCGGCTTCCGCGGGGAATCCGGTCCCGTCTCGCCGCCTCGGTCCACCTTCCCTCTTGTCCAAATCCCCTGCACGCAGGATCGATCGCCATGAAGCACCCGCTGACCCATCGGCTCTCCCGCCCCGTTCGAGTCCTCCTCGCCGGCCTGGCCCTGTCGCTCGCGCCGCTGACCGCCGCGCCCGCGACCGCCCAGTTCGGAGGACAAGCCGGTTTCGCCGAGGCTTTCCGGCCTGACTTCCTCGCCCGCGATATGAACCTCTTCGTCGAGACGCTCGCCATCGAGGAGTGGCAGCGGCCGATCCTCGAGACGCTGCTCGAGGATTACCAGGTGTCGTTCAACGCCGGCGTCGAACAGGTGCGGCAGAAGATGGCCGACATGAAGGATGCGGTGGCCGGGGCGAGCCCCGATCGCGTCATGGCGATGATCATGGGACCGATCGACCAGTGGACCCGCGAGAAGGTCGTGCTCCGCGACCGCTTCCTCGAGGACGTGAAGAGCCAGCTGTCGCCGGCCCAGCAGGAGAACTGGCCTCGGTTCGAACGGGCGCTCCGCCGCGAGAAGTACCTCGACCAGGGCGAACTTTCGGGCGAGTCGCTCAATCTGCTGCTGGTCCTTCGCGAGACCGAACTGTCGCCGCAGGCGATGTCGGCGATCCGCCCCGTGGTGGACGACTACGAGATGCGGCTCGATGAGGCCCTGCAGACCCGCCAAAGCCAGATCGCAAGCGTCCAGGAGGACGTGAAGAACGCGATGGCCGCCAACGACTTCGACGCCGGGCTCCGTGCGATGTCGCAGATCATGGCCTCACGGGTCGGCGTGCGCCAGGCCCAGGACACCGGCATCGATTCGATCACGGAGGCGCTCCGAGAGTCGAGCGAGGAGGCCGCCGGGGCCGAGTTCCGGGCGTCCGCCCTGCAGCGCGGCTACGCGAAGGTGTACCGGGACGACCCGATCGTCCCGCTCTTCGCCCGGGCCCTCGAGATCGAGGACCTCACCGCCGACCAGCGCGGGGCGCTGATCGCCCTCCAGGGGTCCTACCTCCAGGAGGTGGACGCGGTGAACCTCCGCTACGTCGATGTCCTGCGGGCCGAGGAGCCCCGCGAGCCGCAGCGCCGGATCGAGATGATGAAGGCCCGCCAGCGCGGCGAGACGATCACCGGCAACCGCGAGTCCCCGGGGATCGTCGCCATCCGCACCGAGCGCGAGGATCTCTACCAGCGCACCCGCGAGGCGATCTTCGCGATCCTGAATCCCGAACAGCAAGCCCAGCTGCCCGGGTTCGGCAAGGTGCCTGGCACCGAGGGACGGGCAGGCAAGATGGGCCTCGACACGCTGCGGGGAGCGGAAGAGGTCGATCCGCTCGGGACCTCTTCGGGCGGCCGGTCCGCCCAGCCGATCCAGAAGGAAGCCGATAGCGACCTCCAGGAGAAGCGGCTCAACCAGCAACGCCGCGGCAACACTGGTTCCTCGGGCGGTACCCGCGGAACCGGCGTCCCGTCGACGGCCGACTGACGCCGATTTTCCCGCACGCCCCACGCCCGGACGCCACCCCCCGATGGAACTGAACGGAACCCGAACCGCCACCGACGCCCCGGCCCGCCCGGCCGACCCCCGAGATCGCTGCCGGGCCCTCGGGATCGACTGGCTCGAGCAGGCGCCGCAGGTGGCCGAGGATGCGGTGCGACTCGTCGAGCCCGACGTCGCGGTTCGCTTGCGGGTGGTCCCGATCCGCTTCGATCGCGGCCGGTTGCTGGTGGCGATGGCCGATCCGCTGGACATCGCCAGCGTCGACGAGCTCGCCACGCTGACCGCCCGGCCGGTGACCCGCGTCGGCCTCGAGCCGGCGCTTTTCGCCGACCTGATGCGGGCCCATTACGGGACGACCGCAGCCCGCATGGCGGAAAGCCTCGGCGGGAGCACCGAGATCGCTTCCGACGGCCTCGAGCACAACCTCGACGCCATCGAGGCGGACGACGTGCACCGGATGGCCGAGCAGCCGACGCTCATCAACCTGGTGAACCTCGTCCTGCTCGAGGCGATCCAGAGCCGGGCCTCCGACGTGCACATCGAGCCCTTCGAGTCGGAGCTGAAGGTGAAGTACCGCGTCGACGGCGTGCTCGTCGAGCAGCCGCAACCGCCGAAGCACCTGCAGGCCGCGCTCATCGGCCGCGTGAAGATCATGGCCGGGATGAACATCGCCGAGCGGTACGTGCCGCAGGACGGGCACATCACGCTCCGCTTCGAGGGCCGGAAGGTCGACATCCGCGTCTCGACGGTGCCGACGCTCTACGGCGAGTCGGTGGTGATGCGCATCCTCGACAAGAGCAACCTGCCGCTCGAGCTCGCCACCCTCGGCATGTCCGAGCGGCACCGGGGCATCCTCGACCGGATGATCGAGAAGCCGCACGGACTGGTGCTGGTCACCGGTCCCACCGGCTCGGGCAAGACCACCTCGCTCTACGCGGCGCTTTCGAAGCTCTACGACCCGCGGAAGAAGATCATCACCATCGAGGATCCCGTCGAGTACGAACTCGCCGGCATCAACCAGATCCCGGTGAACCCGAAGCGAGGGCTGACCTTCGCCACCGGCCTCCGCGCCATCCTCCGCCAGGATCCCGACATCGTCTTCGTCGGCGAGATCCGCGACGCCGAGACCGTCGACATCGCGATCCGCTCGGCCCTCACCGGCCACCTTATCCTCTCGACGCTGCATACCAACGACGCGATCTCCTCGATCGGCCGCATGGTCGACATGGGAGCCGAGCCGTATCTCGTGGCGAGCGTGGTCGAGGGCCTGCTCGCCCAGCGGCTGGGGCGCCGGATCTGCAAGAGCTGCACCGAATCGCGTCCGCTCGGCGAGGACATCGCGGCCCGCCTCACCGAGGAGGAGCGGGCCCTCCTCAAGGGTCGAGAGTCGTTCGGACGGGGCTGCGACAAGTGCAAGGGTTCCGGTTTCCGCGGCCGGCTCGGCTTCTTCGAGATCGTGCGGATCACCGCCCCGCTGCGGGCCGCGATCAGCCGCAACGCGACCACCGTCGAGCTGAAGAAGCTGCTCGGCGACGACTTCATCACCATGCGGCAGGACGGCATGCTCAAGGCCGCGGCCGGCGTGACCACGCCGCAGGAAGTGCTGCGGGCGACGCAAGACGTGGAGGACGCGGCCTGACCGCGACCGAGCGATGCCGTCGTTCCGCTACCAGGCTCTCGATTCGTCCGGCGCCGCCACCGCGGGCACGCTGGTCGCGCCCGACCGCATGACCGCGATGCGTCAGTTGCAGGCGCGGGGCGAGGTCCCCCTCGCCCTCGAGGCCGGCGACGAGGGGAGCGCCGCCCAGACCGGGCCCGCCTCGGCGACCGCGGCCCGGGCCGACGCCCTGGCGTTCCTGCGCCGCTCGCGGCGGGCGACGCTGAGCCGGCCCGAGGTCACCGACTTCATCCGCGAGATCGCCACCGCCCTCGAGGCCGGACTTCCGCTGCTGCAGGCCCTGAAGACCGTGCGCCGCCAGGCCGCGAACGACCGGCTCGAGACCATCCTCGACTTCCTCATCGAGCGGGTCGAGGCCGGGCAGCCCCTCCACGTGGCCACCCGCGAGTACGGCCCGCCCTTCGACGACATGATCGTGGGCATGCTGCGGGCCGCCGACGCCAGCGGACGCATGCCCGAGGTGATGCACCAGCTCGCGGACCTGCTCGAGCGGTCGGTCGAGCTGCGCCGCGAGCTCGTCGGTGCGACGGTCTATCCGCTCATCGTGGCGGGCCTGATCGCCCTCAGCGTGGTGGTGCTGGTCACCTTCGTGCTGCCGAAGGTGATGCAGCCGATCATCGCCGCCAACCGCGAACTGCCGCTGCCCACGGTGATCCTGCTCGCCGCGGCCGATTTCGTCCGCACCTGGTGGCTCGCGATCGTGGTCGGCGGCGGCCTCCTCGCGTGGGGCTGGGGAAAGTGGATCGCCCGCCCGGCGAACCGCCTCCGCTTCGACGGGTTCCTGCTGCGGATCCCCGTCCTCGGGCGGCTCCTTCGCGACGTGGCGGTGGCCCGCTTCACCCGCACCCTCGGCACGCTGGTGTCGGCGGGCATCCCGATCATCTCGGCGCTGCGGATCGTGCGCGACACCCTCGGGAACACCGTCCTCATGGACGCGATCGACCGCGTCGAGGACAAGGTGACCACCGGCCAGTCGCTGGCCGAGCCGCTCGAGCGGTGCGGGCACTTCCCGCCGCTCCTCGTCCAGATCGTGAACATCGGCGAGCGCTCGGGCAAGCTCGAGACCATGCTGCTGCACGCCGCGGGCGCCTTCGACCGGCAGGTGAACAACTCGATCAAGTTGTTCACGAAGGCCCTCCCGCCCTTCCTTCTCGTGATCATGGCCGTCGTCGCGGCCTTCGTCCTGACCGCCATCCTCCTTCCCCTGCTCGAGATGCAGTCCGCGATCGGCGGCTGAGCGGGCGGAGACCGCCCGAGAAACGAAACCCTCCCATGCGCAACCGCCCCTCCGACCGTCGTCTCCGCCGCGGCTTCAGCCTCGTCGAGGTCATCGTCGCGGTGACCATCATCGCCCTTCTCGCGGCCCTGGTCGCCCCGCGGCTCTACCGCTTCATCGGCACCGCGAAGGACAGCAAGGCGAAGGCCGAGACCAGCTCGATCGCCCAGCAGGTGAAGCTCTACATGACCGAGAACGGCCTCTCGAGCGTGCCCGGCGAGTTCGAGCTCGAGTGGCTCTGCGAAGGCGAGAATCCCTATCTTGAGAGCACCGACGATCTCAAGGACCCGTGGGGGAGCACCTACGTGATCGTGATCCCCGGTTCGGGTCGCGACTTCGACATCGTCTCGTACGGCGCCGACGGGCAACCCGGCGGCGAGGGCGAGAACAAGGACATCGTGCACGGTCGCTGACCATGGACGGCCGCCCCGACCGGAAGCGAAGCTCCGGGACGCCGCCACGCGGCGCCGCGGGCTTCACGCTGGTCGAGATCGTCCTGGTGATCGCCGTGCTCGCGATCATGGCCGGCTTCATCGTGCCGCGGATGGGCGCCGTGAAACGCAGCGAGGCCCAGCTCGCCGCCGACGAGATCGAGGACCTCCTGCGGATGTTCGCCTACCGCCACTCGATCATGACGCAGCAGGTCGGGATCTGGCGACGGCCCGACGACGGCACCATCGCGATCATGATCCGCGACATCGATCCCGCCCGCGAGGACGACGCGAGGATCTGGCAGGAGGACAAGCTCAGCGTGCCGGTGACCCTGCCGCCCGAGATCGACGTGGTGGAGGTCCGCAGCGATTCGGAGTGGCTCGACCCGGGAAGTTTTTTCGTGCAGACCGCGCCGGACGGCCGCCGGCCGTCGGTCGAGATCCGGCTGCTCGGCCCGAGCGGCGAGTTCACGCTCGGGCTCGACGCCCATGCCTCGGCGCCGCGCCGCACCTCGCCGGGCGGTCGCGACGGGGAGTTCCGCGAGCCCGTCGACCTGAACGCCGAAGGCCTGGAGCGGCTGCCGTGGTGAACCGCACGCCGATCGCCGCCGCGCGGGGCTTCGCCCTCATCGACGTGATGGTCGGGGGCATCCTCCTCGCGATCGGCCTGACCGCGATCCTCACGCTCGCCTCGCGGGCCCTTTCGCTGCAGCAGCGCGGCGAGCGGGAGATCGTCGCGTCAAGCCTGCTCGACCTCACCCTGTCGACGGTGCTCGCCGAGGGTCCCGCCGACTACGCGAAGATCCACCCGGTTTCCGCCGCGTTCCCGGACCCGTTCGGCGAATGGGAATACGACGTCGAGCTCGAGGACGGGGCGAGCGGGGTACCGTATCGAGCGGTGGCGAGCGTGCGCCACGTCCCGACCGGCGGTCGCTGGTCGTGCGAGACCCTGATCGCGATGAAACCCAAGCCGATCGGGGCGGAAGAGGAACCCCAGCGGTTCCCGAACATGCCGATCGACCGCGAGGCGAGATACCTCGAGCAGGAGGAGGCCGAGAATGCCGGTGAATGATCGTCCGCAACGCCCCGTCCGTCCCGCGCCCCGCGGCTTCACGCTCATCGAGCTGATCGTCGCCGGCATGGTGGCGGCGATCGTGATCGGCACGGTTTCGTACACGCTCGCCCAAGTCGCGAAGTCACGCGGCGCGACCAGGAAGCGCCTCGACGCCCATGTCCGGGCCCACGCGGCGCTCGACTCGATCCGGCGCGACATCGCCAGCGCGATCCGCTCGGCGGACCTCATGGATTGCCGCGTGCTCATCACCGACGACCAGGCCGGCGTCTCGGGCGGCGACATGCCCCGCGACGAGCTGCTGCTCTTCGCGAACCGGCTGGGCACGACCGGCTCCGACGTGCGGTACCAAGGCGAAGGCAGCGAGTACGAGATCCAGTACCGCGTCGAGGATGACGATCTCGGCGCCGCCCTCTGGCAGCGCCGCGACGCCATGCCCGATCGCACCCCGGACGGCGGCGGCACCGCGTCCCCGCTCGTCGACGGGGTCGTCGGCGTCGACTTCGAGGCCTACGACGGCGAGAGCTGGTACCCCGACTGGGACTCCGATCTCTACGGCCTGCCCTGGGCGATCCGTGCGACGGTGACCGCCGTCGGACAGGCCAACGGCGAAGATCCCTTCAGCGATCTCCGCAACCTGGTCACGCTGCAGACGGTGGTCGCGATCGACCGGATCGTCCCGCCGATGCAGGAGGAAACCGAGGACGATGCGGCGAAGGACGCCGCCGGCGAGGAGTTGACGCCCGAGCAGCAGGCGGCGATGGATGCGGCGATGGGCGGCGCGGGAGGCGTCGGTGCCGACGGGATGGCCATTGACCCGCGCACCGGACAGCCGATCGGGCCCGGCATGGGCATCGGTCCGGGTGGCGGCGGCCAGGGCGGGATGGGCCCAGGTGCCGGCATGGGTCCCGGAACGATCGAGGGCGGCGGCGGACGGGGCGGCAACGGCGTGGTGCTGCCGCGCGGCCCCCGCGAAGGAGGCATCGGAAGCGGGATCCGCGGCCAGGTGAGCCGTGGCTCTCGGCGCATGAATACCGGCACGAGCACCACCCGGGGTGGCGGATGAGACCCGGGCCCCGCGGCTCGGTGGTGGTGATCGTGATCTGGTCGCTCGCGATCGCGGCGGTCATCGTCGCCGCGACGCAGCTGATCGCCTTCCGACAGGCCACCATGGGGCGCGAGGCGCTGGCCCGCGTGCAGGCCCGCTGGGCGGCCCGCGCCGGCATCGAGGAGACGCTGGCGGTCCTCGAGTACCACACCGAGAATCCCGATCCCGACGATGCGCTCCAGATGTTCCTCGACCTCGAGGCGTGCGCTGACGGCGATCTGACCACCGGCTCGTGGTCGATCCGGCATGTCGCGGACGGCCTCGAGAAGAAGGGCCCGCTCGACGAGTCCTCGAAGGTGAACATCAACCGCGTCACGCGGGCGCAGCTGCTCAACCTGCCCAACATGACCTTCGATGTCGCCGATGCGATCGTCGACTGGCGCGATGCCGACAACGAGGTCGGCGGCCTCGGGGCCGAACGCGACTACTACCTCAACCGGGATCTCGGCTACACCCCCCGCAACGCCGACTTCCGCTCGATGGCCGAACTGGAGATGGTCGCGGGAGCCTGGCCGGAATACGTCCGCGGCGAGGACGCCAACCTGAACGGGCGGCTCGATCCGAACGAGAACGACGGCAACGAGACGCCTCCGGACGACGACGCCGACGGCCAGCTCGACGAGGGCTGGGCGGGCGTCCTCACCGCCCGGACGACCTTGAGCAAGGTCGGCATGTCCGGCGAAGCCCGGGTGAACCTGCGCTCGACCACGCCGGAGATCCTCCAGGAGCGCTTCGGGGTCGATCCCGACCAGGCCAAGGCCCTCTCCGAGTACATGAAGAACCCGCAGGCGACGATGGAGTCGCTGCTTGCGACCGATCTCGGGACGCTCGCCCAAGGGGGCGGCCGGAACCAGCGGGCGGGAACCGGCCAGCCTTCAGCGGGAGGTACCGGGGGCCAGCCCCAGCAACCCGGCCGTCGCAGCGGTCGATCGTCGGGGGGCCAGAGGCAGGCCGGAGGCCAATCGACGGTGAAAGCCCTCTCCACCGACCAGCTCCGGAAGATCTTCGCGGAAGCGACCGTTCTCGATCCGGAGAAGGAGACGCCGGGCAAGGTCAACCTGAACACCGTGAGCGTGCGGACCCTTCGCGAAGTTCTCGGACTTGACACTTCGACCGTGGATGCGATCCTCAACCTCCGCGCCGGCCGTCAAGGAGGCATCACCAGCATCGTGGACCTGATCGGGACCAACCGCATCACCCCGCAATCGATCACCGGACTGGCCACCCAGGCCGATGTGACCAGCCAGGTCTTCACCGTCAACTCCCGCGGACGAAGCGATTCGACCGGGCTTGAGGTCGAAATCACCGCCGTGATCGATCGTTCCTCGCTTCCGGCGCGAATTCTGGAATATCGAGAGAGGTGAGTCGGACGATAGAGGATGGTCCCGAACGGGCGGTTTTGGGGCGAACCGGGTTCCTCCTCGACGGTATGGAAGTTCCCCCTCTTTCCCGATCGCCCCCCTTGAGCGTTCCGTGACCAGCAAGCCGGCCCCCAACGAAACCCGCGACCCCAATCGGATCGCCGTTCTTCTTCCCCACGGTGAAGGCTGGACGGCGGTGTCGGTCGAGCGATCGCCGGATGGCTGGCGATTCCGTTCCCAACACGATGGTGGAGCTGGATTTGAGGTCTGGTTGAGTCAGGCCGGGACGGGCCGGATCTTGGTCGTCTTGCCCGCCCGCGAGACCGTATGCCGGACCTTTTCTCTCCCCGCCGCGAGCCAAGATCAGCTTGATCTGGCCCTGCGACTTCAAGCGGAAGCGGCGCTGCTCGGCGGGGTACCGCCCCACCGGGTCGGTCTGGGCATCCTGCCCGCGGCGGCGGATGCGAAGGTGCGGCAGGGACTGGTGCTGGCATGGCCGGAGTCGATGGCCACGGCCGAGTTGCCTGAGTTTCCAGCCGGGATTCCCACGACCTTCGTTCCCGAGTTGGCGGGCCTCTCGGCGTTGGCGGTCTCGGACGGGCGGCGATCGGGCATCACGATGGCGGCCGATCGTACGGACGGCTCGGTGGTGCTCATCGTGCCGACCGGCGGCGGGGACGATTCGGGTACCGGACTGGCGATTCGCTCGACCCGGGAGGACGGCAGCGAACCGGACTCGTGGCGGGACTCGCTGCTGAGGGCCGCCCGAGAGACCTTGATCTCCTCCGACATTCCCGTCGCGGCGGCCGAGGCGATGGTCGCGGACTTTGCCCGTCGCATGGGCGGATCGGAGGGGCCGCGAACGATCGTGGTTCCCGAGGAGACCGAGCGACTCGTCGAGCGGACGCTTCCCGGGGCGGAGAGCCTCGACCGCTCCGCCCGCACCGCCGTCGCCGGCGTGCTGCTGGCCGTCGACGGGCCGCTCGCGCCGTTCACCCGCCTCCTTCGCGAGATTCCCCGCGAGCGGCCGCATCCGATCCAGGCTGCGATCGACCGGCTTTCGGAACCGCGGTTGGCCGGGCGGATCCTCATCGCGGCGGTGCTGGTCGTGATGCTCGGCCCCCTCGCCTTCGCCTCGATGCGGTACGGGATCCTCTCGCTCAAGGTCGACGATCTCGACACGCTCGAGCGATCGAATCGAATCACCCGCCAGCAGGTGGCGATGTACCGCGAGCTGAGGTCGAACGCCTGGCCCATGGGCAAGGTGCTCGGGGATCTCGCCAACGCGATGCCGGAAGGCGTCGACGCCGAGACCATCTCGATCGGGCAGTCGGAAGGCATCACCGTCCGCGGCATCGCCAAGCCGTCGGAGGTCAAGCTGGCCGGGGACCGGAAGGAGTCGCTCGATGCCGCGGAGGTCGTCGGCCGCATGCAGCGGGACCTCGAGGACTCGGGAATCTTCCGGCGGGCCAAGTACGAGTTCAAGGCCGAGGATGGCCGCGGCTGGCGCGAGTTCACGATGACCTGCGAGGTGACGGCACCGACGCGTCAGCCCTCGTACACGCCGGAGGAGGACTACGCGGTGCGCACGCTCCGCGACCGGCGTTATCCGAATTGGCGCGAGATCGAAGGTTCGGAAGCCGGCAGCGCCGCGCCGCCCGACGCCACCCGGGCCGCGGCCGATCCTCGCGTCGGCACGCCGCCCCCCCCGCGCGATCCCCTCGAGGAGGATTCCGGCTCCGAGGAGGCTTCCGGCGAGGGCGAGGAGGAATCGGGCGAGATTGCGGTGGTGGCCGAAGGGGACACGGGCGAAGCGGCCGACCCGAATGCCGCCGCGGCCGCCGGGGCCTCGCGCGGGATCGGCCGCCGGCCGACCGGACCACGGGCCGCGCCCGGCGATGGCTCGGGCGGCGAGACGCCCCCGCAGCCGACCGCGGGCGTCAACGTCGAGGTGCCGCCGGCGATGACCGACGAGGAGATCGCGGCCCTCAGCAAGTCCGACGCGCTCGCCCTGCTCAACCGGGTCGCGAAGGCCAGACAGTCGCCCTCGATCGACCAGGACACGAAGACCCGACTGCGGGCCGATTTCGACCGGCTGATGCAGCACATCCGGAAGGCGCCATGAGCGATCCCGTGACCGGCACCATGAACACGGGAGGCGCCCGCGACCGCCGCTTTGGCTTGGCCCCGCCGCCCAAGGAACGCATGGGGACCCGGCTGTCGCGCGAGCTCGACGTCGCGATCGCCCGGTTCCTCGCGATGCCGCCGGCCTGGCGATGGGGTGGCGGCCTTGCGGCGGGACTCGTGCTGTACTTCTTCACCACGGACTATCTCTGGTCGACCGCCGATTCGCTGAATGAACGCTCGAACCGCATCGAGTCGGCCCTCCGCGACGGGAAGGTCCGCGGCAAGTGGATTTCCGGGGATGTCCGCGAGGCGGTGGTCGCGCTCGGGCCGGTGGCGGTGCCCCGGGCCGAGGGGGCGGGCACGGAGGCGCTCGGCGCGGCGATCCGCGAGGTGTTCGAGGCCAACGGCGTGAGCGGCTACAGCCTGGACGTGCGGCCGGGCGCGCCGCTTCCGCCGACCGCGCTCCGCGACGTGGCGGGCCCGAGCGAACGGATCGAGCGGCTCGTCGGCGAGTTGCGGTTCACCACCACGCCCGATGCCCTCGCGAAGATCGTGGCCGGGCTCGAGAGCCGACCGGAAGTCGAATCGATCAGCCGCCTGAAGCTCGCGAAGATCGAGGCTGACCGCAAGGTGCAGGCCGCGATGACCGTCGAGGCGTGGATCCGCGTGCCGAAGAGGAGGGCCGGATGAAGCGGCTGATCGAATCGCTGCCGTCCGGCGTGCGGGTCAACGGCGTGGCCGTGGTCTCGATCCTTGCCCTCGGCTGGGCGGGTCTCGCGCTGGTCGGCGAGGTGCCGTCGATCCTCGGATCGACCTTCGCACCGACCTCCTCATCGGTCGAGCAGGAACCGTTCCGGGCAGCGCTGGACGAGCACCAGAAGCTCGTCGAGGACAGCCGCAAGCGCTTCGACGGGCGAAGCATGTTCTTCGCCCCGCCGGCGCCGCGACCGCCGCGCCCGAAGGTTCCGGAGCGGGTCGAGCCGGTGACGCCGCCTCCCCCGCCGCCGCCGCCTCCCCCGCCGTCGACCTACACCGGCCCGAAGCCGCGCGGCGTGCTCGGGGATGTCGTGTTCTTCGAGAACGACACCCGGATCAAGAAGGGCGAGAGTTCCGGAGGCGTCACCGTGCTCGAGGTCCGCAATCCCTACGAGGTGAAACTCGCCCACGCCCGCGGCGAGTATGTCGTCTCGGTGTGGGGCGAGCGGAACGACCGGGTCTTCAAGTCGAATCCGTTCCCGAAGACGAGCCTGCCCGGCATCGTGGCCGCGGACGGCAAGATGGACGGCATCGACAGCCGCGGCGGAACGCCGGTCGGGAACGCCTCGGCGCCGGCGAATCGGATCGCCCCCCCGCCGGCCCCGGGGCCGGCGCCGGTCCCCGATCCCGCGGCGGCGCCCCCGAGTCCGCCGGCCGATCCGAACGGGCCTGCGGTCGCCCCCGGCGAGGAACCGCCCCCGGCCGATCCGGCCGATCCGGCCTTTGCCCCCGCCACGACCCCGGCCGATCGCCCGAACGCCACTCCCACGGTGCAGCCCGTCGCCGAGCCGGACGCACCCAGCCAATCCGGCGTCGAGTTCGTCGACCGCGCGAGCCTTCCCGCGCCGCTCCAGCGGGATCGGGTGACCGCGATGTCGCGCGAGGACGCCACCCGCCATCTCGGCGAGGTCGAGTCGGCCCTTGACCTACCCAATGTCGACGACCACTCGCGAGCCCGGCTCGACGAGGAAGCCCGATGGCTGCGCGACCGGATCGGCTCCGCGCCGCGCTGACGGGGAGACGCCATCCCCTTTCGATCGAGCGTGTTAGATTCACCGCGGACCACTTCCGCGAACCAGACAGGAACCGACCCCGTGCCGCGACGCACCACTCTCTCGACGTTCGGACTCATCGCCTTGGCGCTCGCGGGCGGCCACGCCCTTGCGAACGACCGTCCGAAGCCGTCGGCGCCCCCCGCACCGGTCCCGCCTGAGTCGGTCGGATCGGCGACCGGAAGCGCCCTTTCGTCGGCAGCGCTGGCCACCCCTCGCCGCCAGGAGTCAAGCGACCGGCCCGCCCCGCGACCGCAGCCCGCCCCCAGTCCCGACGAGACCGAAGGCGCCGAGGAAGAGGGAATCCCCGGCGACCCGATCCTCGAGGGCGAGATCGCGCCGGTCGAGGCGGTGAACGGCCTCGGCGGCCGCGGCGGCATCGCGGCGCCTCCCGAGCGGAGCCGCCGCGCCATCGACGACGAGAAGGTGACCCTCGGGTTCCGCAAGGAGAAGATCGAGTCGCTCATCCCGTTCATCCAGGAGTGGACCGGCAAGGCGGTGATGCTCCGGCTGACCTCGGTCGCCCCGATCGAGATCACGCTCATCAACGACGAGCCGATCTCGAAGCACGAGGCCCTCGACCTGCTCTTCCAGGCCTTCCGCCTGAACGGCATCGGCGTGGTCGAGACCGACAAGGTCGTGATGATCGAGCTGCTCACCGACATGGGCAAGATCCAGCCGAGCGTCGTGCTCGGCCCGGACGTCGACGTGATGGCGATGAGGGAAGACGGCAACATCGTGGTGAAGGTCTTCCGGGCCCGCAACGCGAAGGCGTCCGACCTCTTCGACCGGCTGCAGGACTCGATCCCCGACTATGCGAAGCTCAGCGTCGACGCGAACTCGAACCAGCTGGTGCTGGACGGTGATGTGGGCCTCGCGAAGAAGGTCCAGTTGCTGCTCGACCTGCTCGACGTGCCGCCCTATGTCGACGTGGTCACCGAGACCTTCCGCATCAAGTACCAGGACGCCGACACCATCGCCCAGAACATCCGCGACCTCTTCGAGGGCGGCGGCGCCGGCGGCGGCGGGCGGTCGACCGGGGCCCGCGCGACCAACCGCGCCCAGCAGCGGCCCGGCCAGCCCGTTCCCGTGCAGCAGGCGGGCGGCGGCGGAGCGCCGCCGGTCGG
>JBIKVN010000274.1:0-4075 GCA_044356865.1 Phycisphaerales bacterium
ACGAAGTGACCCGCGGCCGCGAGCGCCGCCGCAAAACGCCCGGCCTCGGCCTCGGCGCGCCCCTGTCCCGAGGCCGGATTGAAGAGGATCGCCACCCGCATGGCGGCAGTATCGCCGCCGCCCGCCCGCCGGGAAGCGGAGTCGGAGCCGATACCATCCCCGCCCGTGCCGCGCTTCCGAACCGTCCTTCTCGCGGGTCTTGCCGCATTCCTCGCGCTCGCGACCGCCCCGCGGCTCGGGGCCCAGGAGTTCCGGCTCGGCGACGACGACCTCTGGGCCGAGAAGCTCGACGACCCCGAGGGCGAGCGGGCCCAGCTGCGGGCGGCCCGCGCCGCCCTCGAGCGCGGCGAGGCCGGCCGGGCGCGGAACCTGGTGAACCGCTTCCTCGAGCTGCGCCCGCTCAGCCCGCTGCGGGCCGAGGCCCTGCTCATCCGGGGCGACTCGATCCAGGCCCTCGGCGACGAGTACGAGTCCCTCTTCGACTACGAGGAGATCTGCCGCAAGTACCCCGGCAGCGAGGTCTTCGTCACCGCCCTCGAGCGCGAACTCGAGATCGGGACGCTGTACGCCAACGGGAAGCGCCGCAAGCTCTGGGGGCTCTTCCGCATCGTCGACGCGAGCGACGACGCCCAGGAGATCCTCATCCGCGTGCAGGAGCGGCTCCCGGGCAGCGAACTCGCCGAGCGGGCCGGCCTCGTCCTGAGCGACTACTACTTCCGCGTCGGCGAACTCGACCTCGCGGCGACCAGCTACGAGCTCTTCCTCGAGAACTACCCGCGGAGCCCCGAATACACGAAGGCGCGGCTGCGGCTCATCTACTCGAACATCGCGGCCTTCAAGGGCCCCGAGTACGACGCCCGCGGGCTCACCGAGGCGAGGCTGCGGCTGCGCGACCTCCAGACGCTCGACCCGGCGCTGGCGCAACAGGTCGGCGCCGAGGCCATACTCGTGCGGATCTACGAGTCGGAAGCGAACAAGATGCTCGCGACCGCCAACTGGTACTGGCAGTCGGGCGATCCGATCTCGGCCGAGATGTTCCTGCGGCGCCTGGTCCAGCTCTATCCCGACGCGACCGCGGCCCTCGAGGCGCTGCGGGTCATCCCCCGGGTCCTCGAGCGGGTCCCCGAGAACGTGGTCCGCAACGGCCCCGACTGGCGGGCCCTGCGGGCGGCGCGGCTCGAGATCCCGTGGGAAGAGGCCACGGTTCCCGCCGGCGTCGCGAGCCGTACCCGCGAGAGGCTCGCGGCCGAGGCGAGCGAGGCGGCGACGGTGCCGGTCGGCGCCGGCCCGGCCCCCGCGGTGCCCGACCGGCGCGGCAACATCGCCGACGGCGCGCCGGAACCGCCGACCGGAAGGGGCCCGCAGCCATGAGACGATCCCTCGCCGCGATCGCGACCGTCGCCCTCGTCGCGCTCGGCCCCGGGTGCGCGAACTCGCCGCAGGAGGGCTACGCCCTGCACGACCCGCACTCGGCGAAGTACCGCTCGGTCGCGGTGACCACCTTCCTCAACCGCTCGTACTTCCCCGGCCTCGAGGGCGACCTCGCCGAGGCGACGGTGAAGGCGGTGCAGTCGCGGACCTCGATGCGGGTGACCGGCGAGGCCCGGGCCGACACCGCCCTCCGCGGCACCATCACCGAGGTCCGGCTCGACGAGCTGAGCAAGGACCCGACCACCGGCCTCTCGAACGAGATGATGATCGCGGTCACCGTCGACTTCGAGTGGATCGATCTCGCCAGCGGAAACGCGATCGCGGCCCGCAAGGGGTTCGTCACGAGCGCCCTCTTCGTCCCCTCCCGGCCGGCCCGGGAACCGATCGAGTTGGGCCGATTCGCGGTCGTCGAGCGGTTGGCCCTCGATCTGGTCGATCAGATGCAGTCGGCGTGGTGAACCCGGCCTAACCTTCCCTCACCCCCATGCGAGCCCCCGTGCGACCCCCGATGCGATCCCCGATGCGGGAGAATCCCGCCCTCCCGGCCGACCGCCTTCTCCAGAACGGCGGCGACGGTCCGTCCCCGCCCCGCGGCCCCGGCCCGGGCGGACCCGGCGGCGGCCCGGCCCAGCCGCCCCGCATGCGGCGGCAGCTCTTCACCTGGATCGCCCTCGCGGCGATGGGCGTGCTCATGATCCTCGCCCTCCGCGGCCCGGGGCTCAACATGCGCGAGATCCCGACGTGGAGCCAGTTCATGCTCTACGCCAAGGAAGGGAAGTTCGAGACCGACAGCGTGAAGATCGAGGACGCCCGCGTCCTTGCCGCGATGAAGCCCGGCACCAAGGGCTTCAACGACGGGGCGACGCAGCCGACCTCGGTCTTCGTCGACATCACGCCGGGCGAATACCGCTACTACCAGGAGGCCCTCGACGGCGCGGGCATCCAGTACACGGTCAATGTGGGCGGCACCTTCTGGCAGACGCTGCTCATCAACATCCTGCCGGCCCTTCTCCTCATCGGGCTGCTCTGGTTCCTCATCTCCCGCTCGATGCGTGGCGCCGGCGGCGGCCCGGGCGGCATGCTCGGCTCGTTCGGCAAGAGCCGGCACCGCATGACGAACAAGGAGAACGTGAGCATCACCTTCAACGACGTCGCGGGCGTCGACGAGGCGAAGGACGAGGTGACGGAGATCGTCGAGTTCCTCAAGAATCCGAAGCGATTCGCGAAGATCGGCGGCCGCATCCCCCGCGGCGTGCTGCTGGCCGGCCCGCCGGGCTGCGGCAAGACGCTGCTCGCGAAGGCGATCGCCGGCGAGGCCGACGTGCCGTTCTTCTCGATCTCGGGCTCGGACTTCGTCGAGATGTTCGTGGGCGTCGGGGCGAGCCGCGTCCGCGACCTCTTCAAGCAGGCGAAGGAGAACTCGCCCTGCATCATCTTCCTCGACGAGATCGACGCGGTCGGGCGGCGGCGCGGCGGCGGCTTCACCACCGGCGGCCACGACGAGCGCGAGCAGACCCTGAACGCGATCCTCGTCGAGATGGACGGCTTCGAGGCCAACGACCAGGTCATCGTGATCGCCGCGACCAACCGCGTCGACGTGCTCGACCCCGCCCTCACCCGGCCGGGCCGCTTCGACCGCTCGGTGACGGTCAGCCTGCCCGATCTCGCGGGACGCAAGCAGATCCTCGCGGTGCACGCCAAGAAGGTGAAGCTCGGCCCGGACGTCGACCTCGAGCGGCTCGCCCGCGGCACGCCGATGTTCTCCGGGGCGGACCTGGCGGCCCTCATCAACGAGGCGGCGCTGATCGCGACCCTCGCCGACAAGGACTTCGTCGAGATGGCCGACCTCGAGGAGGCCCGCGACAAGATCCGCTTCGGCCGGGCCCAGAAGAGCCGCAAGATCGAGCAGAAGGAGCGCGAGGCGACCGCCTACCACGAGGCGGGGCACACCGTGATCCAGGCCCTCCTCGACGACGCCGACCCGGTGCACAAGGTCACGATCATCCCCCGCGGCCAGGCCCTCGGCGCGACCTTCTCGCTGCCCGAGAAGGACCGCTACGGCTTCTCGCGGAAGTACCTGCTCGCGACGATGCGGGTGCTGTGCGGCGGCCGCATCGCGGAAGGCCGCAAGACCGGCGACGTCTCGAGCGGGGCGAGCATGGACATCCGCATGGCCACGCAGTACGCCCGGGCCATGGTCCTCGAGTGGGGCATGTCGAGCCGCCTCGGCTTCGTCAACTACGCCGGCAGCGACACCCGCGAGGCGTACCTGGCCGAGAAGGACTACTCGCCCGAGACCGCCCGGGTCATCGACGAGGAGATCCGCAGCCTGATCGACGCGGCCTACGCCGAGGCCGAGCGGATGGTCGCCGAGCACTGGGACCGGGTCGTCGCGATCGCCGAGGCCCTGCTCAAGCACGAGACGCTGCAGAGGGACGACGTCGACCGCCTCATGCGGGGCGAGCGGCTCGACCGGCCCACCGTCGCCGAGATGCTTTCGCTCGAGGCGGCCCGGCCGGCGCGGCCGGCTCCGCCTCCGCCGGCCCGCGATCCGGCCCATGGCGGCGAGCTCGGACCGGGAACGGGACCTTTCCCGACGCCGGCCTGAGCGTCAGTCGACCCGCCAGTACCGGTCGAGCGCGAC
>JBIKVN010000061.1:0-14213 GCA_044356865.1 Phycisphaerales bacterium
CAGCGCCGACTGGATCCTCGCCGCCGACCTCTCGCAGCTGACCGAGGAGACCGCCCAGATCGAGCGTTGCCTGCGCGCGGCCATCGCCGCACCCGACGCGACTCCGCCCGCCTGGTCCCGGCTCGCCCTCGGGCTCGGCCGGGCCGGCCGCGTCGCCGAGGCACGCGAAGTTCTCCAGGGACTCCGGTCGAAGCAGCCGGAGCCGATCTGGCTTCCCATCACGGTTGACTTCGAGTTGAACTTCAGCCCGCCGGAAGTCGCGGTCGCCGAGCTCGACGCGGCGTACGCGAAGTACCCAGACGACCCGTTGCTGATGCTCAACAAGGCCCGCGAGCGGATCGTGCGGCAGGATCCGCAGGCGGCCCTCGCCATCGCCGAACGTGCCGCGAAGTCCGAGGCGACCGTCCTCGTGGCCCGCGACATCGCCCTGCAGTTGGTGGGGGCGCCGGATCCGGTCGGCTCCGCGGCGATCGAGACCCTCGCGGCGGCCGGGGGCATCGCCGCGGAACCCCTCCGGCAGCTGCGGGCCATGCGCGACCGGCTGGTGGCGCCCTCGGCCAGCAAGGCCCTCGAGCTTGCCAAGGGCGTGCCGGGACTCTGGACGGTGTGGGCGTTCGCGCTCGATGTCGCCGCGGCGGCGAACGACCCGGTGAGCCGCCTGGCCATCGCCGAGGAAGCGGTCCGGGCCCTTCCCAACGACCCGCGGGCGATCGCCGCGTGCGCCTCGTTGATGATCGACACCGGCCGCCCCGGCGAAGCCCGCGACCTCGCCGAACGCTTGCGGATCCTGTCGATCGCGTCACCCGAGTACCGCGGCCAGGCGACTCGCCTCGCGGCCCTCGCGCAGCTCGGACTCGGCCAGGCCGGGCGGGCCAAGGAGTTCCTGCTGGCCGGCGGCGAGAAGAATGCGGATCCGGACTCGATCATGCTCGCCGCCGCGATCGACGCCCAGCTCGGAAAGATCGCCGAGGGCTACCGACGGGCCGCTCCCATCATCGCGACTTCCGACCCGGCACTCGTGTATTGGATGCGGCTGGTCGGCTCGCTCGGGCCGAAGGAGGCCGCCGCGGCGCTGGAGGCGGCGGCCGAGCACGAGGCCCGCATGCCGAACCTGTTCGCGAGCGCGTGGATCCTCGCGAGCGGTCGCGACAATCCCGCGGGGCTCGAGCGGGCCGCCCGACTGGTCGAGTCCGCCCGGGCCGCCGGCAAGGGCGGGCTCGAGAACGCGGCCGTCGCCTTCGAGCTGGCGGTCGCCCGCGACGACCGGAACGCCATCGAGCAGGCTCGGACGGCTCTCGCCGCGGAGTTCGGGGACGCCGGCCGAGCGCTCCTGGCCGGTACGGCGCCGACCCAGGCCTTGACCGAAGTCTCGGATCTCCAGGCCAGCGACGCGATCTCCACCGAAGCCAAGGCCCTGCTCGAGCGCGGCCGCGACCTCGAGCGGGCCCAGAAGCTGCTGGAAGCGGCCATCGCCGCCCAGGGCACGGCCGAACAGCGAATCAGCCTCGCCCGCGTGCTGGCGGCCCGCGGCCAGTCCGATGCCGCCGTGGAACTGGCCACCCGCCTGACCCGCCAGTACCCGTCCTCGCCCGATGCGTGGCTGGTGCTGGCCCGGGCGAAGCTCGCCCAGCGCGACCGCGACGGTGCCGCCCTGGCGATCGAGCGAGGTCGCTCGGCGGCGACCGTCGCATTCTTTGTCGCGCCCAAGGTGAAAGCGGAGTTTGACGCCATGGCCGGGGCACTCTCCGCACTCTCCGGAGGTCGCTGACCGGCCGCCATGGGACGGCGAGAACGCGACGAGACGCCGCGCTGGGGAAAGTTCACCCCGAGCAAGGCCGATCGCGCCGCGGCCGAAGCGGACCTGCTGGCGAAGTCGCGACGCGGCGACGGAAATCCGCGACCGGCGCCGGCCATGGTGCCGCCGGCCCTGAGCGAGAAGTCGAAGCTGCTGGGCGTCGATCTCGGGCTCGCGACGGGCATGGCCCTGTTCAATCGCGACGGCCGCCTCGACTGGGTGCGGTCGCGCGACTTCGCCTCGCGTGACTCGTTGCGGAAGGGCGTGCACGAGACGCTCGAGCGGATCCCGCACCTCGCGATCGTCGTCGCTGAAGGCGGCGGAACGATCGCCGAGTCGTGGCAACGGGCGTGCGAGCACCGCGGCATCCGCATGCGGCTCGTGCAGGCCGAGACGTGGCGCCCCCGCTTCTTCTTTCCCCGCGAGCATCGCGACTCGGACACCGCCAAGAAGCATGCGATCCGCATGGCCCGGCAGGTCGTGGCGTGGAGCGGCACGAAGGGCGTGGGCGACCTCGACCACGACGCGGCCGAGGCGATCCTCGTGGGGCTGCATGGCGTGATCGAGGCGGGCTGGCTGCCCGAGCCGCCCGGGCTGCGGCACGCGTGAGCCGCGGAGAACTCAAAGCCGTTTCGCAAGGAAACGATTCGGCGCGCCGGGATCGCCGTATCCGAGCTTCCGGTACAGCGCCTCGGCTCGCGGATTCTCGACGCTCACCTCGAGCGTGACCTTGCCGCCGCCGATCGAGCGGGTGAAGGCTTCGACGGCGGCAAGCAGCGCGGTGCCGACGCCGGTGCCGCGGGCCGCGGGGATCACCGCGAGATCGTGCACGTTGAGCAGCGGCGCTCCCGCGAACGTCGAGTAGCCGCGGAAGCAGAACGCGGCGCCGACCGGCACGCCGTCGCGCTCGGCGAGGAAGATCTCGCAGGTCGGATGCGAAGGCAGATCCCGCCGCAACCTCGCGGCCGTCGCGGCGTCCATCGGCCGCCCGAGCCCGATCGGATCGGCGACGTAGGTGTCGAGCACGGCGATCGCCGCGTCGAGCGAAGCGGCGTGCGAACGGTCGATGCGGCGGACGGAAAGCGGCATGGGAACGCGGAATATAGAAGGACCCCGCCGGGTATTGTCCTCGTGTGATCTCCGCCGGTCCCGATCCGATGCATGGCCTGCTCGACCTCGGGCCGGCGGTGCTCGTCGCGATGCTCGGGGTGATGCTGATCGCGCTCGCCGCGTTCGGTCGCAACGTCGCGACGCATCCGACCTGCCGCCGCTGCCGTGCCGACCTGCGTCCGGTCGCGGGCGTGCCCGAGGCGACCTGCCCCGGCTGCGGCCGGCGGCGCGACCGGCGCGGCGTGCGTTGGCGTCCGTATCCGTGGCGATGGCGGTTCTTCGCGGCCGGAATCGCGCTCGTCGCTGCGGGCCTCGCGTTCGGAGGCTGGACGCGCGGGCAGACGAGGCTTGGGCTTCGCCTGTCCGACGCGTTCGTCGATGACGTGGCGCTGGCGAATGACCTGGCCGCGTCGATCCGGTCGGGCACCACCGGCGACGACGATCGGTACCGGACCATGGACCGCCTCGTCGCCGCCGGACGAGTCTCGTCCGAGGCCGCCGCGGCCCTCGAGCAGGCGATGCTGCCGGTGATCGCGAACGACATGATGCCGTTCTACGGCACGACCGGATACTCAGCCGCCGCGTGGCTCCTTTCGAGCGGCCTGGGCTCACCCGACGTGCTGCGGCTGGCGGAGATCGGCGGCCGGAGTCCGCCCAAGATCATCGCGGTGCGATCCCGCGACGGGAGCGTCCGACGCGAGCTTCATGTGGACTACGTGCCCATCGACTTCGCCGGCCGATTGTGGACGATCCACTCGATCACTTCGGTCGACATCAACGGCGTGACCGTTCCGGTGGCCGCCGTCGCCTCGGACTACGAAGTCCTCAAGGTCGAACTGCCGCCGGAGGCGGTCGCGGCGATCAAGGCCCGACCGGGTCCCGTGCGGATCCGCTGGATCGAGCACCTCGGTCACTGCCCGCCCGCGGTCGCGCGGGCGATCGTCGCCGAGGAACTCGTCGATCCGGCGCTCTGGCCCACCACCGGCTACCGCACCGAACTCGAGATCGAGGTCGAGGTCGAGCGATGAACGCCGGCGACGTGCTCCTCGGTTCGCTGCTCATCGCGGGACTTACGCTCCCACTGCTGGTGCTGCCGTGGTGGCACTTCTCTTTCCGTACGCGACTCTCGGCGCCGAGCTGCGCCCGGTGCCTCCATCGCCTGGGCGAGTCGGGAATTCCCACGATCGCGGCGTGCCCGGAGTGCGGGCGGGATCTCGACCGGAATGGCGTTCGCTACGGCCGCCGCTCGCCGCGGTGGTGGTGGGCGATCGGCTTCCCAGTCGTCACCCTCGGCTCGCTGCTGGGTCTCGCGACCCTCTCGACGGTGCGGATCGCCGGGACCGCGCCCGCCACGCCCGTCGCCACCGTCGACGAGATGATCGAGCGGCTCCATGCCCTCCGGTCGACGCGGACCGAGGACGACGTCTGGGCCCTGAACTCCGCCGTCGGAATCGGGCTGATCCGGTCGCTGCCGCCCGAGTGGCTCGCGTCGCGACGCGGCGATCTGGCCGACGCGTTCCTCGCGATCCTCGGTCCCGCCGGCCAGCCCGACGCCCTCGAGGGCGCGAGCGACCTTGCCCGGGCCCTGCTGGAAGGAGAGCGAGCGGCCGAGGAACTCGGGCCCGAGCGGATCCGCGAGCTGACGCGTCGATACGCCCCGGATCCGTCCATTCGCGTGCGCCGACGGCAGCCTCTCGGCATCGGACGCCTCGAACTCGAGGTCAGCATGATCCCCGGACTGATCGCCGACTCCGCCTGGAGGAACGACTTCCTCGTCGAAATCGGCCGCCATGCGATCGTGCTCGCCGACGGGCGTCGCATCGAATGGCCTGAAACGCAAGGCCTTCGGCTCGCGCTCGTTCCGGGCCAAGGCCGCAACACCGTCTCGATGACGCGACCGTTCCCGCCCGGATCGCCCGCGCCGCCGCCAGGGCCGGCGACGGTCAAGGTCGAGTGGATCGTCGATCGCCAGTGGATCCCGACCGATTCGCCCACCCCATTCAGCCGCGGCGAGACCACGTCGATCCCGATCGAGTTCGTCGCGCCGGGCGAACCGCTTGCGATCGTCGTCGACGACCCGGCTCGCGATCCGATCCGCCCGTGGCTGTTCGAGATGGAGGTGCACTCCGGCGTCCGCGTGCCCCGCCCGCTCGCCGTGTACGAGGTCGGCGACCGGCTCGTCCTCGACAGTCCCACCGGCTACGGCTTCGGGACCGAGCCGCTGGTGACGATTGATCGCCTCCGGAACCCCCCGCCCGCCTGGTCCGGCCGCTGGACGGTCCGCACGCCGGGCGGCGAGCGCCCGATCGCGTTGCCCGATACCGGCGTCGGCCTCGATGATCGCGGCGTCGGCTGGTCGGCCTTCCTCGACCGCGATGCGATCGCCGCCGACGGCACCGTCACGCTGACCTTCACGCCCGACGTCGACGCCGCCGTCGAATCCGATCCCCTCGCCGACGAGGTCTGGGGCCGCACCATGACCTACACGCTTCCGGTCCAGCGGACGACGCTTCGCTGGGACGGCCCGCCGCGGGAGCCGCGGGTGGTCACCTACCCGTCGTCCTGATCAGGCCTTCCCCGGCAACGGCACCGTGTGCCTCCCGCGGAAGAACCCTTCGGGGTCGTACGCCGCCTTCACCTGTTGCAGCGCCGGCAGGTTCGCGCCCCAGTACGCGGTCGGCCAGTCGACGAGGTCCTCGTCGCAGTAGTTCGCGTAGCAACCGTTCCCGAAATGCGGGCGGGCGTCGGCGTAGAGGCCGCGGATCCACTGCAGGTGACGGTCGACGGTCGCCGGCGGCGTCGTGGCCTTCCACCAGGTGATGAACTGGGCGCTGTAGAGGGCCTCGCGATGGACGAAGGCCGTCGCGGTCGGGGGCACCTGTCGGATCGCGCCGCCGTACGCGTCGAAAAGAAGTTGAGCCGTCTCGGTACGCGGGATGTCCGGATCGCTCCATCGCGCGTCGAACCAGGACTTCACCACTGCGAACCCGGCGGCGCCCACCGGATGCTCCGGCATCGCGGACTTGTACTTGCCGTACGCCGAGCCGGACGCGACGCTGCCCGGACACGACGGCGCGGCAAGCGCGGTGGTCGTGATCGCGAGCGGCTGAACGCCCTTCGGGATCGTCGATTGGGCGATCGCCAGCGTTCCGGCGGAACCGGCCGAAGATTGGACCAAGACCCGGAACCGGGGCGTCTTCCACGATCCGCTGGTCGTGACGTTGCTCACTGTGAGGATCGAGGCGTCGGGATCCGACGCGACGAACTGTTCCCACGCGAGGAACGCCGCTTCCGCGTCGGCCCACGAGTACACGACCTGGGTCCGCCACCGCTGCTGCCAGACGGTCGGCTCGAACTCGAGCGCGGTGACCACGCCGAATGCACCGCCGCCGCCACCGCGCAAGGCCCAGAAGAGCGATGGGTTCGAACGGGCATCGGCCACCACCACCTCGCCGTCGGCCCGGACCATCGTCGCCGATCGCAGGCGATCGGCGGTGAGCCCATGCGACCGGGACTCAAGACCGTAACCGCCGCCGAGCGCCACCCCGACGATCCCGACGCTGTCGCAACTTCCCGAGGGCAGGTCCAGTCCGCGCTCGCAGTAGAGTCGCGCGTAGATCGATCCCAGTCGGGCTCCGGCTCCGGTCCGGACCCGATCCTCGGCCGGGAACTCGATGGCGTCGAGACCCGCGAGGTCGAGGATGATCCCGTCGCCGACGCTCGCCCCGACATAACTGTGCCCACCGCCGCGCGGAAAGAGACGGATTCCCCGATCGCGGGCGAACCCCACCGTGGCCACCACATCCTCGGTCGTGGCGGCCCGAACCACGGCCATGGGAGCCGCGACATGCCGTCGCTGGTACGCCAGCCGGGCCGTCGCGTACGCCGCGTCGGTCGGCAGCACCAGCGTCCCGTCGAGCGACGCCCGCAGCGCGTCGAGATCGGCGTCGGTGACCCGACCGGGACACGGGGGGATCGCCGCCGTACGCCGGGCCAGGACCCACGGGGCCGCGACGATCGCCGCGGACGTTTTGGAAAGAAAGTCACGACGATGCATGAGGCCGATCCGACCAACGATTACACTCGACTCCGTCCCGCGAAGGCAAGCATGAAGTTCGGCATTTTCCTCATCCAAGCAATTGTTTCCGGAGCCGCGGCCGCGGCCGATCCCGATCTCGTGGTCCTTTCGGACGGTCCCGGCCGGGCCGGGAGCCTGACCGGCATCGTGCGTTGGACCGGGCCCGTCGATGGAGAGATGGCGCGGGCGTTCGCGGTCGCGACCGGCGGGGAACTCGTCTCGATCTCCGATGCCAAGGCGAACGAGCACCTGCGCTGCCTTCGTGCCGCCGCGGCCCTCGGGCTCGGGCCGTGCGACGGCCCCTGGATCGGACTCAGCCGGATCGCGGCGACCGGCGACGGGGCTTCCTGGACCTGGCGCGACCTGACACCCGTCACCTTCATCCGCTGGGCCGACGGCGCACCGACGACGAGCACGCGGATCACGGCCTTCGCCGCGATGCTCGAGGACGGTACCTGGCTCGACTCGCTTCCCTCGCCGGATGCCGGAACCGAGATCCGTTCCGCCGCCGTCGCCTGGCCCGGGACATCCGATGCCGATCTCGACGGGATTCCCGATGCGCTCACCGCATTCGGCATCGCCACCGTCCTCGTTCCGGCGCGATCATGCGGAACCGATCCCGCCGATCTCGACGGCAACGGCCGCGTCGATTCGGCCGACCTGGCCATCGTGCTGGCTGGATGGGGCGGGACCGACGATCTTCCCGACATCAACGACGACGGTCGCGTCGACCATCTCGACCTGGGCATGCTGCTGGCCGCGTGGACGGGCCCCTGAACCGACGAACCACCCGTCAGCGCCCGCGACCGACCTCGTCCGGTCGCCAGGGTGCGGTCCGTCCGCGCATCGCCGCCCGTTCGCGAGCCACCAGGTCGGCCGCGACGGGCGGGGCATCGTTCCCCCACGCCTGGCGGACGTAGGTCATGACCGCGGCGAACTCCTCGTCGTTCGCGAGCGGCGCGGCGGGCATCACGCCGCGGTAGACGCACTCGTCGACCTCGATCGTTCCCTCGAGTCCGTGCAGCAGGATCCGCGCCAGCATCACGGGATCCCCGAGCACCGCCGGCGAACCCTTGAGCGGCGGGTAGACCGGGGGCATCCCCTGCCCGTCGGCCTGGTGGCAGCCGACGCAGTTCGAGTAGAGGCGACGTCCGCGCGCGAGCGGTGAACCATCGTCGGGGCCGGGTCGAGGCGGCTCAACCGAGGCCCGCACGATCGCGGCGATCTCGGTGACGAGCTTCTGCGTCGGCTCGAGCGCGGGGTCGAGCGTGCCGTCGGCGATCGCCGCCAGCGCCTCGCCCTCGCGCGACCGCAGACCCGAGACCACCGCCGCGCGGAAGCCCGGCAGGTCGAGATCGGCCCGCGCCGCCTCGAGGAG
Organism: Phycisphaerales bacterium; assembly: GCA_044356865.1. Lineage (GTDB taxonomy): Bacteria > Planctomycetota > Phycisphaerae > Phycisphaerales > SM1A02 > JBEIUL01. Next base: position 8,362 of record JBIKVN010000061.1, read on the forward strand.
CCGGCGCACGTCGCCCGCGTCGCCGAGCGCGAGGACCGCCCGCAGGCGAACCGGGCGTTCGGCGTCGCGCGAAAGCCGCTCGAGCGTCGCCTCGACGTCGAGCCCGCGTCGCGCCGCCCGCTCGGCGAACTCCGCCGCGTTCGCCCGCACCCGCGGCTCGGGATCGGCCGCCAGCCGCTCGATCTCCGCGAGATCCAGCCCGCCGGTCGTCTCGATCGTCCACGCCGCCGACGTGCGGACCTCGGCCCGCGGATCGCCGAGCAAGCCCTCGAGCGTCGCCCGGGCCGCCGGGTCGCGACGCTCGACGAGCAGCCGTCGCGCGACATCGCGCACCGCTCCGTTCGGCGAGGCCAGCCGCGACGCGAGTTCCGCCGCCCCGAGCCCCGCGAGATCCCCGGCGGTCACCGGAACGGCCCCGTCCGGCACGAGTCGCCAGATGCGCCCGCGATCGATCGGCCGGTCGAGCCACCGGCCGATGACCTGCTTCCGAAGGAACGAGGTCATGAAGACCCGATGCTGGATGATCCCGCGGCAAAAGTCCGCGACGTAGATCGCCCCGTCCATCCCGAGCGCGAGATCGACCGGCCGGAACCGCTCGTCGCGCGAGGCGAGCACCGCCCCGAGCGGTGTGCCCTTCGGTCCCGAAGGCATCTCGCGGAGGTCGTAGCGCTGCACGCAATTCGCCACCGACTCGCAGACGAACGCGTCACCGTCGAGGTCGGGGCCGAACCGGGAGTCGCGATAGACCAACGGCCCGCACGCCGCGGTCACCGCGCGCAGGAACCCGTCGGCATCGAGCGTGCCCGAGCGGTAGGCCCGATTGACCCCGGGCGTCCGATGCACGGGAAACGCCCGGAGGTCATCGACGGCCCGCGCGGGAACGCCCGGCATCGGCCGGGCCCCGGGATGGCGCGCCGCGTACCGCCGCGGCACGAGGTCGATCAGCAGCGCCTCGCTGTTCGGCGTCACGTACAGGCGCCCGAAGTCGTCGATCGACTGGCCCCACTGACCGACCACCGGCGTGGCCTGCGCGTCCACCCGCACGCCGTCGAAGCGGAAACGGGCCCGGTGCTGGCTGGGCGTCCACCACCCGTCGTGCGAGAAACGTAGGGCATTTCCCGCGTGTTCCGGCGATTCGAGCCCCTCGAATCCCGCGGCCAGCGGAACCAACCGATCGGCCTTCCCGTCGCCGTCCTCGTCGCGGGCGAAGTGGAGGTACGGCGGCTCGATCACGAGCACGCCGCCGTGGGCGTGGGCTAGCCCGCGCGGCAGGACGAGCCCATCGAGAAAGACGGTGCGGCGGTCGGCCCGGCCGTCGCCGTCGGTGTCCTCAAGCCGCACCACGCGACCGCTCGGCTCGCGTTCGCGGGTTCCATCGAGATCCGACATGTAACCCGGCATCTCGACCGCCCACAGCGCCCCGTCCGGCGCGAACGCCAAGGCGACGGGCGATACCACCAGCGGTTCGGCGGCGAAGAGCTCGACGCGAAAGCCCGGCGCCACCACGAACGCGGCAAGGGCTTCCTCGGGCGAGAGCGGCGGCGCGGCGACCGCGGTCCACTCGACGGGCAGTTCCGGCTGCGCCTCGCCCGCCTGGTCGCCGGCCTGCGGCGCGGGCATCGACAGCGCCACGCACGCGACAGGAGCCGCCATCATCGCACGCCGCGTCGTCACGCGATCGAGTATAGAGATCGCCGGAGGTCTTCCATGGCCGGAACCGGCAGCGGCGGCAACGTGCTCGCGGGACTTGCGAGTTTCTTCATTCCCGGACTCGGGCAACTCGTGCAGGGGCGTCTGCTGCGGGCTCTCGTGATGTTCCTGCTCGCCACGGCGCTCTGGTGGATCTTCCTCGGCTGGATCATCCACCTCTGGTCGGCCTACGACGCGGCCACCTGGCGCGGTTGACCGCGGCGGTACCCCTCACCGCGGCCCGATGACCGCCGCCAACCGTCCCGAGCGGGCCCCGTCGCGACGGTAAGAAAAGAACTCGTCCGGATGGGCGAACGTGCACAGCGGCTCGCCGTCGATCCGCGCCGCGTCGACGCCCGCCGCCTCGAGCCGGATCGCGGCGGCCCGGAAGCAGTCGAGATGCTCGCGCGGCCACGCCGTCGAGACCGCCGCCTCGAGCCCCGCCGCCCGGCAGGTCGCCGCGACCTCGGGGCCGACCTCGTACGCCTCAACCCCGATGCACGGCCCGATGGCCGCAAGCAGGTCGCACCGGACAACGCCCCCACGCTCGAGGGCCGCCACCGCCGACTCGATCGTCCCGCCCACGAGACCGCGCCAACCGGCGTGCACCGCCGCGACGTGACCGGTGCGTGGACAGGCCAGAAGCACCGGGACGCAGTCGGCCATCCGGATGGCGATCGCGAAACCCGGGGCCGCGGCCACCAGGGCATCCGCCTCGCAGCGCGGGCCGTCGGCGATTCGCTCGGCGACCAGCGTCTCGACGCCATGCACCTGCGTCACCCGCACCAGCCGTCGCCCGGCCAGCCCCGCGGTCTCGAGCAGCCGCCGCAGGTTCTCCTCGACCCGCTCGAGCGGATCTTCGACCCCCGGGGCGATCGCGATGCCGAGGTTGAGCGTGGCGAACGGCCCCTCGCTCACCCCGCCGTGCCGCGCCGCGAAGGCATGGGAAAAACCGGCCGCGGAGAGCATCCGCGACCGGTAGGTGATGACGCCATGCGGCTCGTGCCGCGTGCGAACGAGGGCCCGGGCCTCGCGGCGCTCAGGCAACGGTGTACATGCTGCCGGCACGACCGCGCCGGCCCTTGATGCGCGGCGCGTCGCCGGCCCGCTTCAGGATGCCCGTGTTCACCAGGATCGTGAAGTTGAGGACCCGCTTGTCGCCGGCCCGGGCGAACGCCTCCTTGATCTCGCCGGCCGAGGCCTTGCCACCCTTCGAGGTGATGGCCTTGCGGACCGCGTCGGCGACCGAGAGGCCCTCGTGGCGACCGGGCGGCTTGGTCCCCGAGCGGGCCTTGCGGGTGCCGGGAGTGCGAAGACCCCCGAGCAGGGCGCGGGCGACCGAAGGCCGACCGCCGGGCGGGATCGCCAGGGCTCCGTCGATCGACTTCATGGTCAAGGCAAGGGAAGACCGCTGCTTCTCGAGCCTCTGGTCGAGGGCGCGTCGCACCTCGAGGAGTCCCTCGAGGTCGAGCTTGGCGGTCTGGACGGAACGGATGAGGGCGCGTGGGCTGGGCATGGAGATTGGTTGGCCTTACGAGAAAAGGAAAGTCCGGACTCCACCGCGGGCGTTCATTTGATGGCGAGCGCCGCGTTGATGTCCTTCGAAAGTGACTCCTTCCAATCCGACTCCGACGAAAAGCCCACATGCTTGGCGGTCACGGTGCCGTCCGCGGCCACGATCACGGTGTGGGGGATCCCGGAAACCCCGTACTTCGCGCCGACCGCCTTCCCCCCGAGATACAAGGGAAAGCTCCACCCCTTCTTCGCAGCGAACGCCTTCACCTTCTCCGCCGATTCCCGATCATCGACATCGACGGGAAGGAACACGACCCGATCGCCGTACTCCTTGGTGACCGCGACGCTGACCGGCATGCCGCGCACGCACGGTCCGCACCAGGTCGCCCAGAAGTCGATCACGACGACCTTGCCGCGAAAGTCCGAAAGTTTGATTTTCTTCCCGTCCAGATCGCGGGCCTCGAAGTCGGGGGCCACCGGACGCTTCGCCGACTCCTTCGCCGGTCCGGACGCGTTGGGAGCCGAGGGGGAGGCTTGGGTCAGCGGCCCCGAATTCATGGGATCGGCCTTCGCCCATCCAAACGTTACACCGATCGCCACGATCACGGAAGATGCATATTTTCGGTTCATGGTGCCTCTCGAAACGAAGGAGCGATCATACATCCTCTCGCCCCAAAGCCTGCAGATCCCGACCAAGGCCCGGCACGATCCCGGACCAGTACCGGCGAAGAACTCCCCGCCTCGAGGCTGGCCATCAGAAGGTCGGAGCAATCGCAGGAGCCGTTTTCCGAGGAGTTCCTAGTCCCTATCTGGAAGGGGCTTAGAGGCTGAGTTGGTCTTCGTGGCTGCAAGTTATTGGACACTCAGAAAGGCGGCGAAGTGCTTTATCGGCAATCCTGCCAAAAACTGCCAACTTCTTGGGCATAGACCCTGCCCTAATTGCGGTTTGCGGGGTATATTTGCGTCACACTCCTTTCGCGAAGGGGTACGGGCAAGCCGATCTGCTCGTACCCCTTCATTATTTTTCCCCGCACCGCCTCTTCCGAGCCCCCGCCCCGCTCGCGGGGAAGAATGGGGAAAAACCTCCTTTCGGAGGCCCGGATCGACGAACGCGGTGTTACTTGTGGAGGACTCATGCTTCTTCCCACCGCTCCGTGGCTGTCGCTTCTGGCGTCCGTGCTGGTCTCCGCCCCGCCCGCCACGGCCCCCAGGCCGGACGCGACCGCTCGGGAATGGACCGGGCTAACTCTCGGTGACGAGTTACCGGACTCAATGCAGCGGATCTTGGGCCGGGACCTCGTGAGCCGGGCCGGAAGGCCCAGGCTCATGCATCGGGACGAGACCTTCTTCGGTCCGGCCTGGCACTTCGAGAACGAAGAGACCGCCACGAGCCTGACCGCGGTTTGGGTGGACGGACAAGCTTCGGTCGTCGCCCGGTTCGGCGAGGAAACCTTCCACGCTTGGGTCGCTCGCGACGGCATTCGCGGGCGGGTCCTCCTGCCCGACCCGCTGCCGTGCGGCGGAGCCCTCGAGTTCACCAAGGCTCCAGCCGAGTCGGGCGGCGTGGCCGGGGCCTGCGACGGTCCCGAGCGGATCGACCTTCTCGTCCTCTGGTCGCCGGAGGCCGAAGACCAGGCCGCCTCGGCGGGTGGCATCGCAGCCCTCATCGCGGCCGCCGAGGCGTCGGCGAACGCGGCGTACGAGGCCAGCGGGATCCTGACCCGGATCGAAGTCGTCTACGCCACGCGACTCGACCTCGTGCAGTCGCCCTCGGGCATGGCGGCCGATCTCTACGCCATCAGCGATCCGGCCGACGGGATCGTGGACCTGGTCCATCCCCTGCGCGACGCCCTCGCCGCCGACATGGTCGCCCTGATCGGGAAGACCGACGCGAACTACTGCGGCATCGCGTGGCTGATGACCAGCAACGGACCGGAGTCGGCCGGCAGCATGTTCAGCGTGACCGCCTGGAGCTGCCTCGGCGGCCAGGTGCTGGCCCACGAGCTCGGCCACAACATGGGCTGCTGCCACGCGCCCGGTGACGGCGGCGGGTGCACGAACGGCGGCATCTATCCCTACTCGGTCGGACACCGCTTCGTCGGCAACTCCGGCCAGCAGTACCGGACGATCATGGCCTACTCGCCGGGGACCCGCATCGATCGGTTCGCGAATCCCGAGGTCCTCTACAACGGCGTGGCGACCGGCGTGCCGGTGCCGGCCGACGGCTCGACCGGGCGGAGCAACGCCCGCACCATCAACGAGACGATGGGCACCATCGCCGCGTTCCGCTGCAGCGCGACCGCGACGGGGCTTGGTGATTGCGACGGGAACCTCGCCCTCGACGCGTTCGACCTTGCGAACCTGCGGGCGAGCGATCTCGACGGGAACGGCACGATCGACCGCTGCCAGCTGGACGGAAGCAGCCCGTGCCCCGGGCCGCTGGCGGTTCCCGCCGGTTCACCGCCGCTGCGGTTCACGCTGCCGGTCGCGGCCGCCGCCGGAGATCGCTGGGGTTCCGCGGTGGCCACCGACGGGCGCCGGTGGGCCGTCGGTGCCGAAGGGAAGCCCGTCGCGGGGCAGACCTTCGCGGGTGAAGTTCGCGTGGTGCGGCTGCGGGCCGACGGGCCGCTGGTCGAGGCAAGCCTCCG
>JBIKVN010000275.1:0-4051 GCA_044356865.1 Phycisphaerales bacterium
GGGCCCGTCGCATGTCATGCGGATGAGAGGAATCGAACCTCCAAGGGATTTTACTCCCACGAGAACCTGAATCTCGCGCGTCTGCCAGTTTCGCCACATCCGCGGCAGGTCAGGAATCCTAGCAGGGTCGACGCCCTCCGCCAACGGCGTCGAGCGACCTCGGCCCCGAGGGTCGCGCCCCACCTCGCGACCCTCGGGAACCGAGGTCTGGCTTGGGATGTTCCGGGGGCAGAGAGACGACGGGGCATGGCCCCGTCGCTCCGTGGGCCCGGGCGCCGGACGGCGTTCGCTTGGTTCGCGGGCCTCGGGCACGCGAGGGCCGTCGTCTGGTTCAGTCGTCGTCCGACTCGCCGCGGGGCGCTTTGGTCGGGGCCCCGTTCGGGTTCGCGAGCCGCTTCTTGAGGACCGTAGCGCGGATCTCGGCGAAGAGATCGGGGTTCTGGCGGATGAACTGCTTGGCGTTCTCGCGGCCCTGCCCGAGCCGGGTCGAGCCGTAGGCGAACCACGCCCCGCTCTTGTCGACCACGTTGTCGGCGACGGCAAGGTCGAGCAGGTCGCCCGAGAGGCTGATGCCCTCGTCGAACATGATGTCGAACTCGGCCTCGCGGAAGGGCGGCGCGATCTTGTTCTTGACGACCTTGGCCCGCACCCGGTTGCCGACGTTCGCCTCGCCGTCCTTGATGGCGCCGATGCGGCGGATGTCGATGCGGACCGAGGAGTAGAACTTGAGGGCGCGGCCGCCGGTCGTGGTCTCGGGCGAGCCGAACATCACGCCGATCTTCTCGCGGAGCTGGTTGATGAAGATCACGATCGTCTCGCTGCGGGCGATCGCGCCGGTCAGCTTGCGGAGGGCCTGGCTCATGAGCCGGGCCTGCAGGCCGACATGGCTGTCGCCCATCTCGCCCTCGATCTCGGCCTTCGGGATGAGGGCCGCGACCGAGTCGACGACGATGATGTCGACCGCGTTCGAGCGGACGAGCAGTTCGCAGATCTCGAGGGCCTGCTCGCCGGTATCCGGCTGCGAGACGAGCATCTCGTCGAGGTTCACGCCGAGCCGCTTCGCCCAGCTCGGGTCGAGGGCGTGCTCGGCGTCGATGAACGCGGCGGTTCCGCCGGCCTTCTGGGCGTTCGCGACCACGGTGAGGGCGAGGGTCGTCTTGCCGCTCGATTCCGGTCCGAAGATCTCGACGATGCGGCCTCGCGGCAGGCCGCGGCCGCCGAGGGCGAGGTCGAGGCTGAGGGCGCCGGTCGAGATCGCGGGGATCTGCGGGATCGAATCGGACTGGAGCCGCATGATCGAGCCCTTGCCGAAGCTCTTCTCGATCTGGCCCATGGCCCGCTCGATCGCGAGCTTCTTGCCCTTCGAGTCGAGCCCCGCGGCCTCGCCGATCTTCGGGTCGGCGGTGCGGGAGACGGCGGGCTTCTCCTCGATCACCGAAGGGGTCGGCGAGGAGGACGTCGGGACGGGCTTGGACGCGGGAGCGGGCGGAGCGGAGATCGGCTTGGCCATGGTGGTCTTTCCTGAGGAGGCTTCGGGTTCGAGGGGAATGCGGTTCGGCCCGGTCGGAACCGTACGGGAGCCGGCGGCGGCCGAGGAGGACGCCGAGGCTTCGGGAAGGTTCTTCACGGGAGCGGTCGCCGGACTGGCCGAGCCGTTGGGCTTGGCGGTGTCGGTCCGGGCGGGAGAGGCGGTCGAGAGTCCGTTCTGGTGCATGTCGAGTCCGTTCGGGTTTTGTACGGTCCCATCCATCGGCCAATCCGTCAAGGCCTGTTCGGAATTTGGACGGGTTCCGTTCGTCGGGCGTTCGGGTACCCCTCCACCCGGCACGCCTGACGGACGGTACCGCGGAAAAACCCTCCTCCCGGGAAACGCAGCCAAATTTCTTGCCCCGGCGGGAGACCGCCCCCACCTCCCACTTACGGGATCGCCCCCTCGGCCGCGGCCGCCGCGTACTCGCGCGTCTCGGCCGGGATCTCGCGGGCCGTCCGGAGCCAGACCCGGATCACCTCGCCCGACGCCCCGCCGGTCGAGCCGACCAGGTGTCCGAGACCGTGCAGCGCACTCTCGAGGCAAACGGGCGAGCGGCCGATCGCGAGCACGCCGGCCAGCATCGTGACCAAGGCCTCGCGGCCGAGCCGCGCGGGCTCGCCGCCGGACTCGGGCCAGTACGAGAGCGGCGAGACGTCCCACAGCATGAAGACGGTGCGATCGAGGAGCGACCCGTCGTCGCGAAGGGCGATCGGTTCGCGCCCGCAGCGCGCATCGAGAATCCCTGCGTACAGCTCGCCGATCGCTGCGATCGCCGCGCGGCGGCGCGCGAACGGCATGGCCCCGTCGCGCAGCCGATACGCGAAATCGCAGCGTTCACCGGACAGCAGGAACCGCAACCCCGTCGCGAGACGGTCGTCGTCGAGACCGTCGCGACCCGAGAGCCGTGCGGGAAGTCGTGCGAACAGGTCCGCGCACGCCTCGGGCGTCGGCCACCGCGGCTCGGCCTCGGAGTCGAATCCCGCCTCGTCGGCATGACGGAACGCGATCGTGACGAGGCCGTCGAGGTCCATGCGGCGAAAGGTACCTTTCTCCCTTGTACCCCTCAGGAGACCAGACCGATGCGACGCACACTCGCCCTCCTCGCGCTCCTCCCGGCGATCGCCTCGCTCACGGCTCCCCTCCGGGCCGAAGTCCCCAACCAACCGGCGACCGCGCTGCACGAGGCCCCGATCCAGCTCGAGGTCACCGTGCTCTCGATCGAGGAGAAGCCCGGCCCCGGGCCGCAGACGACCAGCGTCTGGCATCGCGTCCGGATCGAACGGGTCGCGGCGGGCGAGGGGCTCGCGCCCGGCGACGAGATCGCGGTGATCTCGAAGACCTATCGCGTCCCGCCCGGCGCCGGCGGCAGCCGCGGCATGCGCGGCGATTTCCGCGGGCCGAACGGTTTGCCGGTGAAGGGCGACCGCGCCCGGCTCTTCGGGAAGGGAACGCGCGAGGCGTTCCAGCCCGCGTTCCCGAACGGCTGGCAGCCCGCGGCGCCGCTCGTCGCCTTCGTCGCCGCCGACGACGAGTACCGAAGCGAGATCACGCTGCCGTTCCTCGCGGGAATCGCCGAACGCACGGGCGTCGTCCGCTCCAGCGTCTCGCTCGCGAGCGACCCGGCGAAACCCGAGACCCACGACCCGAACGCGAAGACCGGGCTCACGAACGCGGATCGCTCGAGGCGGATCGAGGCCACCGTCGCGTACCTCCGGTTCGAGCGGCTCGAGGATCGCTTCCTCAAGGCGTTCCTCGCTCCGATCGAGGGCGGCCTCCCGCTCGTCGCGTTCCGCACCACGACCCACGCGTTCGCGTTTCCAGACGGGTCGCCGAACAGGAAGTGGAACGCCGGCTTCGGCGAGCGTTTCCTCGGCGCGCCGTGGCGATTCCACCACGGGCACACGTCGCGGACGCGGATCCTTCCGCCCGAGGGCGAGGCGGCGGGGCACCCGATCGTCGCGGGGCTCGCGATCCCGCCGGAAGGTCTCGTCGTCCCGAGCTGGCTCTACCACGTCGAGCCGCTGCCCCCGGATTGCCGCGTGCTGCTTTGGGGCGAGGCGGTCGACAGCGAGGCGAAGGACGCGCCGAAGCGGCAGCCGATCGTGTGGGTGCGCGAGGTGCCGCGGAGGTCGGAAGATCGAAGGACCGATCCCGCCCGGCCGCTTCCGCCGCAGCGGATCGCCGTCACCACGCTCGGGCATCCGGGCGATTTCGCCGCGCCCGAGGTGCGGCTGCTCGCGCTGCGGATGATCGCGTGGGCGACGGGTCGCGAGCTGGATGCGGCGGCGACGGCGGCGGTGCGCGAGGCGGCGTTCGATCCGCCGACGACGAGGTGAGGTGGCCGTCGTCGTCAGGCGTCGGCCGCAGGCCGACGCTCCCAGTGGGGAGTCACGCGGTGGGTCGCGCGATGGGCGCCGTGCCGGTCACTGGGAGGGCCGGCCTGCGGCCGGCCATGAGGAACGCGACGGCCGTTCGACGGTTGAGCTCGGGATGAACGCCCGTCGTCGTCAGGCGTCGGCC
>JBIKVN010000276.1:0-4021 GCA_044356865.1 Phycisphaerales bacterium
GGCGCGGCCGGCTCCGCCTCCGCCGGCCCGCGATCCGGCCCATGGCGGCGAGCTCGGACCGGGAACGGGACCTTTCCCGACGCCGGCCTGAGCGTCAGTCGACCCGCCAGTACCGGTCGAGCGCGACTTGCACCAGCCTCGACTCGATCTCGTCGATGTCGTCGGTGACCCACCGGCTGCGGAGCGAGCGGATGTAGCGGAACCGCTCGATGCCGGCCCGCTCGCCCGAGACCACCGACCGCAGGAAGAGCTGCACCTCGGGGTCGTAGATCGACTTCGCCTCGGGGGCATCGACGCCGAGGATCGCGAGCCAGACCGTGAAGCCCCGCTGCTCGATCGGCTCGCTGGGGGCGCCGATCGCAAGCCCGCGGAGCTTCTCCTTCACGGTGTCGGCCAGCGGAAAGGTCTCGATTCCCGGCTCGAGCGCGACGCCCGGCGGCAGCTGGTAGGTCTGCCAGACGAGGGCCTCGGGCGCGATCCCGATCTCACCGGCGATCTCGACCATGGTGCGGCCCGCGGCGGCCAGCTCGCGGACCTTCGCGACCTTCGCGGCGTCGGCTTCGGAGCCGAGGCGGATCCGCCCGATCAGGACCGTCGGCGGCGGCGCGAACTCATTCGCGCGGCGGCGGTACTCCTGCTCGAGGTCGCGCCACGCGACGATGGTGCGCGGCCGGACCTTCCGCTGCAGGAGCGTGGCCGCGAGGGCCTCGTCCTTCCGCTGGGCGAGGAACTCGTCGATCGACAGGCCGAGATCCTCGCGGAGGCTCTCCTCGGCGGCGGCGCGGTTGCCGCCGCGCTCGGCGATCTCGGTCTCCTGCATCGAGCGCAGCCACGCGAAGAGCCCCTGCCGCTGGCCTTCCGAGAGCTGCGACTCGCTCTCGCTGATGACCAGTTCGTTGTCGACGAAGGCGTCAAACCGCTCGCCGACGAGGCGAAGGAAGCCCATCCGCCCCTGGACGCGGTCGGGCATCGCCGCGAACTCCTTCAGACGACTCTCGAGCGGCTGGAGGAACTCGTCGGCGAAGACCGGCCGGCCGTTGATCTGCCCGACGAGGCCCTCGACCGGCCAGGCCCTGCCGACCTCGGCGCTCGAGGTGACCGCGGCCGGTCCGACCTGGCGGATCTCGTTCCCGCCGCCCGGCTCGGGCACCGACTCCTCGGTGACTTCGAGTTCCTCGACCTCGCCGTCCGTCTCGACCCCGATGAAGCGGCGCAAGGTCGGCGGCGGCAGGTAGGTGTCGGGCGGAAGCTCGACGATGTCGGGCTTCAGCCCGGGCCGCGGGTCGCGGAAGTCCTCGACGAGCAGTTCCCGCGGCGGCTCGTCGGCGTGCCGGGCGAGGTCGTTCCCCGAACACCCGGCCGACAGCACGGTCGCCCCGAGGGCGATGAGGCCGGGAATCTCGCGTCGCAGGGCGGGCACGGGGCGGGATTCTACGATGCGGCCGCGTACACTCCGGCCATGCCCATCGAGATCCCCGGCGCGACCCCTTCACCCGCCCCTTCCGACGGCCCGAAGCTTCATGTCGACAGCGACTGGAAGGCGCAGGCCCAGGCCGAAAAGGACCGGCTCGCGAAGCTCGAGGCCGAACGCGAGCAGGAACGCGGCGCGAAAGGCGAAGCGGGCCCCGAGGGCTTCCCGCCCGCCGACTTCAAGTCGCTCGTCGGGGTGCTCGCCTCGCAGGCCCTTTCGGGCTTGGGGATGTATGCCGACGAGAAGGGCCGGGCGATCGTCGACCTCGAAGGCAGCCGGTTCGCGATCGACCTGCTCGGGGTGCTCGAAGAACGGACCAAGGGCAACCTCTCGGACGAGGAGGCGAAGGACCTCGCCGCGGTGCTTGGCGAGTTGCGTTCGCGGTTCGTGCAGCTCGCGACCATGGTCGCCCAGCAGATGAAGGCCCAAGGCGGCGGCGTGCCGGGCGCCCCGGGGATGACCCTCGGCGGCCCGGGGCCGGGGCGGCCGCCGATCATCCAGACGCCCTGAAAGCCGCCTGATGCGGTCGCGGCGGGAGACCTTCGGGAAGCGATCCCTATACTCCCCGTCCCCATGGACGCCCCGAACGCCCCCGTCGCGAGCCGACCGACGGGCTTCCTCGACCGGCACTACCACCTTCTGCGTCGCCTGCAGAGCCTGACGGGCGTGATCCCGATCGGGGTCTTCCTGTTTCCCCACCTCACCACGAACTCGTCGGTGGTCTGGGGCGGCGTGCTGAACCGGACCAAGTTCGAGGAGTACGGCATCGGCCCCGACGGCGCCGGGGCGGCGACCTTCCAGCACGAGGTCGACTTCATCCATTCGCTGCCGGCCCTGATCCTGATCGAGATCGCGGTGCTCTGGCTGCCGATCGCCTACCACGCCGGCATGGGCATCGTCTTCGCCCGTACCGGCCGGCTCTCGGGCGGATCGCTCGCCTACGGCGGCCAGAAGCGCTACGTCGCCCAGCGGCTGACCGGCTACATCGGGCTCGTCTTCATCTTCATGCACATCTCGAGCCTGCGGTGGGGCTGGACCTTCGGAGGACTCTTCCCCCAGTTCGACGCGGCCCACGCGGCGAGCACGACCGCCGAGCACTTCCAGGGCTCGAGCCTGCCGGTCGCGGTGGTGACCGCGTTCTACCTGGTCGGCGTCCTCTCGCTGGTCTTCCACTTCGCGAACGGCCTCTGGACCGCGGCGATCACCTGGGGTCTCACCGTGACACGGCAGGCCCAGTCCCGCTGGGGTTACGCGTGCGCCGCGGTCGGCCTCGGCCTCGCCGCGGCGGGCGTGACCGCGATCCTCGGGTTCGCCACGCTCGACCCGGCCAAGGCCCGTGAGGCCGAACTCGCCCTGCAGAAGGCGAAGGCGCCGGCGATGCCCTCGGTCGCGGGCGCGGCGGCCGGAAGCGGAAAGGAAGGATCCCGATGAGCCAGGACTCCCGTCGCGTCATCGTCGTCGGCGGCGGCCTCGCCGGCCTGGCCGCGACCGCCAAGATCGCCGAGCTCGGCCTGAAGGTCGATCTCTTCTCGATGGTGCCGGTCAAGCGCTCGCACTCGGTCTGCGCGCAGGGCGGCATCAACGCCTGCAACGAGGTCGCCCGGCAGCAGGGCTACTCCGAGTTCGAGCACTTCGAGGAGACCGTCTACGGCGGCGACTTCCTCGCGAACCAGCCGCCGGTCCACGAGATGGCCCACTGGGCCCCGCGGATCATCAACCTCCTCGACCGGATGGGCGTGCCGTTCAACCGCACCGCCGAGGGCTACCGCGACCTGCGGCTCTTCGGCGGGTCGCTCTACAAGCGGACGCACTTCGCGGGGGCGACCACCGGCCAGCAGCTGATCTATGCCCTCGACGAGCAGGTGCGACGGGCCGAGGCCGAGGGGAAGGTCACGAAGTACGAGCACTGGGAGTTCCTGCGTCCCGTGGTCGGCGCGGACGGCCGCTGCGCCGGCATCGTCGCCCAGGACCTCCGATCGATGCAGATCCGGAGTTTCGGCGCGGGCGCCGTCGTGATGGCGACCGGCGGTTCGGGCCTCGTCTTCGGCAAGAGCACGAACTCGGTGATGTGCACCGGCGCCGCGGCGAGCCGCTGCCTGCAGCAGGGCGTGTGGTACGCGAACGGCGAGTTCATCCAGGTGCACCCGACGGCCATTCCCGGGGCCGACAAGCTGCGGCTCATGAGCGAGTCGGCCCGCGGCGAGGGCGGACGCGTCTGGGTGCCGCGGAAGAAGGGCGACTCGCGCGACCCGCGGCAGATCCCCGAGGCCGAGCGGTACTACTTCCTCGAGGAGAAGTACCCCGCCTACGGCAACCTCGTGCCCCGCGACATCGCGACCCGCGAGATCTTCCAGATCTGCGTCGAGGAAGGCCTCGGCGTGAACGGGGACCGGCAGGTCTACCTCGACCTCACCCACCTCGGGCGCGAGTACCTCGAGCGGAAGCTCGGCGGCATCATCGAGATCTACCGCAAGTTCGTCGGCGACGACCCCGCCGAAGTCCCGATGCGGATCTTCCCCGGCGTCCACTACTCGATGGGCGGCCTCTACA
>JBIKVN010000063.1:0-13999 GCA_044356865.1 Phycisphaerales bacterium
CGACCGGCGTGACCTACGCCAGCGTGATCGACTCGCGGAACTCGTTCACCGGCTTCTACTCGCTGACCGGTGCGATCACCGGCATCACCATCGCGGTGAGCGCGGGGCCGAGCACCACGGTCTTCACGACGACCGACAACCTGTACTTCGCGACCGTGCCGGCGCCGGGCGTGTTCGCCCTGCTCGGAGCGGCCGGCCTGGTGGTGAATCGCCGGCGCCGCTGACTCGATGGAGAGGTTCTCCGGCCGAAGGGCGCTCCGGATAGCGGGGCGCCCTTCGCCGATTTTTCGCATGCCGTCCGTTGGGGTGTTCGCCCCGCGGCGATCCGCCGAGACTGACGAGTTGGGCAGATCGAGAGGCCCAGGCGGGCGAGCGCGTGCCGAAACGGCAGGAAACGTGCTTCTTTGGAGGATGCCTGCGAAGCGGACGACCGTCCGGCGCGGCACGCCGGTTGCCTTCATGGGGGCTCCGATCCGATCATCCGCCGCCGCGCGGCTGGACCGGATCGCCCCGGAAAGGACCAACACCCCATGAAGATGGACCGCTTCACCACGCTCGCCCAGGACGCCCTCGCCGGAGCCCAGTCTTCCGCCGCGGCCGCCGGCCACGGCGAGCTCTCGCCCCTGCACCTGCTGGCGTCGCTGCTCGAGGATCCGAACGGCGCCGCCGGCTCGATCCTGTCGAAGGCCGGGGTCGACCCGCGTCGCGTCGCCCAACTGGCCCAGGCGGAGTTGCGGCGACTGCCGACGGTTTCCGGCACCCAGCCACAGGCGGGCCCCGCCCTGATGCAGGTGATGACCGACGCCGACCGCGAGGCCCGATCGCTCAAGGATTCGTACGTCTCGACCGAGCACCTGCTGCTGGCCCTGGCCGAAGTCAGGAGCCCGGCGAAGGAAGTGCTGTCGGTCGTCGGCGCCGACCGCAAGCGGCTGCTTGCGGCGGTCGAGGCGATCCGCAAGGCCTCGGGCGTGACGAACGTGACCGACCAGAACGCCGAGAGCAATCTCGAGGCCCTCAAGAAGTACGCGATCGACCTGAACGAGAAGGCCGCGAGCGGCAAGCTCGACCCGGTCATCGGCCGGGACGAGGAGATCCGCCGCTGCATGCAGGTGCTTTCGCGGCGCACCAAGAACAACCCGGTGCTCATCGGCGAACCCGGCGTCGGCAAGACCGCGATCGCCGAGGGCCTCGCCCAGCGGATCGTGAACGGTGACTGCCCCGAATCTATGCGCGACGCCCGGATCATGGCCCTCGATGTCGGGCAGCTGCTCGCCGGGGCGAAGTTCCGCGGCGAGTTCGAGGAGCGGCTCAAGGCCGTGCTACGCGAGGTCGCGGCCAGCGAAGGCAGCATCATCCTCTTCATCGACGAGCTGCACACCATCGTCGGCGCCGGCCAGGCCGAGGGGGCGGTGAGCGCGGGCAATCTGCTGAAGCCGGCGCTCTCGCGCGGCGAGCTGCGGTGCATCGGGGCGACGACGCTCGACGAGTACCGTAAGCACATCGAGAAGGATCCCGCGTTCGAGCGGCGCTTCCAGCCGGTCTTCGTGGGTGAGCCGAGCGTCGAGGACACGGTGGCGATCCTCCGCGGGCTGAAGCCGCGCTACGAGCAGCACCACGGCGTGCGGATCCAGGACGGGGCTATCTTGGCGGCCGCGAACCTCTCGCAGCGGTACATCGCCGACCGCTTCCTGCCCGACAAGGCGATCGACCTGCTCGACGAGGCGGCCAGCCGACTGCGGATCGAGAACGACTCGATGCCGGTCGAGCTCGACGAGATCCGCCGCAAGATCCTGCAGATGGAGATCGAGCGCGAGGCCCTCAAGATCGAGACCGACGCCGAGAGCAAGAAGCGGCTCGGCCATCTCGAGGAGGACCTCGCCGGGCTGCGCGAGCGCAACAACGCCCTCACCGCCCGCTGGGATGTCGAGAAGTCCGAGCTCGACGCGGTGAAGGGCATCCGCGAGCAGATCGACCGTAAGCAGGTCGAGCTCGAGCAGGCCAAGCGCCGCGGCGATTTCGAGACCGCGAGCCGCATCCAGTACGGCGAGATCCGCGACCTCGAGGGCCGCCTTGCGAAGGCCGAGGCGGCGTTCGAGCGCCGTCAGGAATCGGGCGACTCGATGGTCAAGGAAGAGGTCGATCCCGAGCAGATCGCCGAGGTCGTCGCGAAGTGGACGGGCATTCCCGTGTCGAAGCTCATCGAGAGCGAGCGCGAGAAGCTGCTCCACATGGACAAGGAGATCGGGAAGCGGGTCATCGGCCAGCCCGAGGCCGTGACCGCCGTGTGCGAGGCGGTGCGCCGCAACCGCGCCGGACTCGGCGAGCCGAACCGGCCGATCGGGTCGTTTCTTTTCCTCGGCCCGACCGGCGTCGGCAAGACCGAGCTCACCAAGGCCCTCGCCGAGTTCCTCTTCGACACCGAGGACGCCATGGTCCGCATCGACATGAGCGAGTACATGGAGCAGCACGCGGTGGCCCGGCTCATCGGCGCCCCGCCCGGCTACGTGGGCTACGAGGAGGGCGGCCGCCTGACCGAGGCGATCCGACGGCGACCGTACGCGGTGGTGCTGTTCGACGAGTTCGAGAAGGCCCATCCCGACGTGTCGAACGTACTGCTGCAGCTGCTCGACGACGGACGGCTGACCGACGGGCAGGGTCGCACGGTGGATTTCTCGAACACGATCATCGTGCTCACGAGCAACATGGGCTCGCAGGCGATCCTCGAGATGACCGAGCGAGGCGAGCCGGATGCGGTGATCGAGGCCCACGTGAACTCAATCCTCAAGAAGCACTTGCGGCCGGAACTGCTCAATCGCATCGACGACAAGGTCATCTTCCACCAGCTCGGCCGCAAGGAGCTTGCGGGCATCGTCGAGATCCAGCTCGCGAACCTGCGGAAGCGGCTGGCCGCGAAGCAGCTCGGGCTCGAGCTGACGACGGAGGCGAAGAATGCCCTTGCCGCCGAGGGCTACGACCCGCAGTTCGGGGCACGGCCGCTGAAGAGGGTGATCCAGCACCGGCTCGAGAACGCGATGGCGACGCGGATCCTGACCGGCGAGTTTGAGCCGGGGGATACGGTCGTGGTCGGGTACCAGGGGAAGAGTTTCACGTTCGAGCGCAGGCCGGGGACGTTCACGGAGACGCGCGGCAAGAAGCCCGCGAAGGGCGAGGTGATCGACGCGGAGGTGGTGGAGGGGTGATGGGAGGGCGGGGCCATGCCCCGCCGCGCATGCACGCCTGACTTGCTGCCGAGGGGGCGGCGATTCGCGCGCACGACTCCTGCCATCCACCGAAGGCGTTGCCTGCGGTCGCGGCGGGGCATGGCCCCGCCTTCCACGCTGGAGCGTGGTCGACGGTCGTGTTCTGCACGAACGCCGACCTAGCCTGCAAGTCCGCCCGCCACGAGCGCGTTCGCGTCGGCCTGCAGTTCCGCCGTCTCCTCGAACGTCCACGTCCGCGGCGAGCGGTTGGCGATACCCAGCGTCCCACGCAGCGAACCATCCGCGGCCAGCATCGGCACTACGATCGCGCCTTCCATGCCGGTGAGCTTTGCTCCCGGCCGCACGGCGTCGTTCGCATCGACCTGCAGGTTGCACACCGTGACGGGCTCGCGACGGGCGGCGCAGACGCCGGCCATGCCCTTGCCCACCGGAATCCGCTCGATCACCGCCCGCACCGGCGGCGGGTAGTCGCCGTGGAGCGCGGCAAGTTCGAGCGTCTCTCCGCGGAGCACGTGGATCGTTCCGGTCTCGGCCGCGAAGCGGGCGATGATCGCGCGGAGGGCGTCGTCGAGGGCTCGGGTGTCGGGATGCATGGGCGACACGATAGATCCGGCCCCGGTACTGCCGCTACCTTAACGATGGAAAGCCCTTCCGATGCTACGCCGGCGAGTGGCGCTCGGCGGCATCGAAACCGGTTCGCATTTCGGCTGCGGCAAGCCGGCGACGGGGCCGAGGCCGCTTGGGGATCAGGGTGTCAAAAGCCGGAACACCGCGGCGGGGCCCGCGAAAGCCTTGCGAGATGCGACAGGCGGGACCCCGGACCTGCTCGGGCGAATGGCGGCCGATGGGCGGACGGACGTACCTGACGATCTCGTCGCGAACCTGCTGGCGCGGCGCGGGCCGCGCGGTGAAGAACGACCTGAACTGCCGGGCGGAGAGTTCGCACCGCCACATCGCAAGCGGCGCGTCGCCTGGTTGCCCGACGGCTCGCTCGCCCTCGGCGAGACCAACCGCGGCTGGGCCTCACGCGGCGAGCACGGCCACGGCCTCAAGAGGCTGGTGTGGACGGGGAAGACGCCGTTCGAGACCCACCGCATGCGGGCGGTCTCCGGCGGCTTCCGGCTGGAGTTCAACGAGCGGGTCGACCCGGCGACGGCGGGAGATCCGGCGTCGTACGAGATGACCTCGTACATCTACTACCACCACGAGCCGTACGGGAGTCCGAAGATCGACACGAAGCCTTGTGCGATCGTGAAGGCGACGGTAGCGGAGGACGGGAAGAGTGTCGAGCTGGCGGTGGAGGGGCTGCGCGAGGTGTACGTGCATGAGTTACACGCCAAGGGCGTGCGGAATGCAGCGGGCGTGCCGTTGCTGCATGCGAGGGCGTACTACACGCATAATCGCTTCGCCCACCACGATTCCACGTCCGCGGCGAGCGGAACGGGCAATCCGTAGGAGCGGACCATCACCGCGCCGAACGCGCGAAGTGCGCTTTCCCTCGTCCGTGCATCGGGGGCGCGATGCGCCTCCTCCAGCCTTTCCGCCCCCCGCTGCCACCAGGACGCATCCGTCGGATTGGGCAGTTGAAGCGTTTGCGAGGCGCTCAGCTTGATGGCATCCACCGTCATGGCCGCACCGTCGTGCCTTGCGAAAGCGATGGCCGTCGCGACCGGCGAGGCGATCGCCGCGGCAACCTTCCAAAGATCCCCGGGAAGCCGTGGCGTGATGGTGATGAGAGGAAGGCTCGGGATGAACTCCCCATCGGCATCGACAAAGAGCTCCAGCACCCTCGTTTGGGTCGCGAGGATGATCTTGGTCCGGAGGCGTGCCGTGATCCAAGGATCCAAGGTGCCCTCGCGGGCCATGCGTCCGCGATCGATGCGAGGGGCGTTCCATCGTCTCTTCAACACCCGCGTCGAATCGGAACCCCATCGGCATGCGGCAAGGTCGATGAGCCCCGTCGTGACCAGTTTCGGGTACTGATCCGCCCGTCGATCGGCGGAAGCGATGTCGGCATCATCGACGAGGAATCCATCCAGACCGTAGTACTGGTCGCGGAAGTCCGCGGTGGACTCGGCGAGATCGCCGATCGTGCCGCCCTGGAGATCCTCGATCTCCGGGACGCCGCTCGCCGCCGCGGCGAGAGGCGCCCACGTCGAGGCGAGCGACCACGCGTCCTGGTCGATGGCACGATCGGCAAGGCGGCGGAAGTCCTTTCCGACGAACCGAGACAGGGATCCGCTTCGATCGGCGGTTCGCGCAAGGACCGGCAGGCAGACGTGGACGCTCGCGGCCCCGAAGACCCGTTCACGTGCAATCCAGAGGTCGGTCAGCGAGCAGCGTCGCAGGACGCCTCCGCGGATGGCTTCAGCATCTCGCGCCGCGAGGATCGACTGGGGCTGGACGAGCGCGAGCCGACCGCCCGGCGCGAGCCAACGCGAACATCGCTCGAGAAACGCCGCAGAAATGTCGGCGTATCCGCGAATACTCCCGTCCGACACGCGATTGAGAATCGCCGCTCGCGCCCGATCGCTCGCGGTACCCGTCTCAAGCTGGTTCAGGAACGGCGGATTGCCGACGATCGAATCGAATCCACCGCGGCCGAAGACCTCGGGAAACGCGAGCTCCGTGTGGAAGAGCCGCTCGCGAGCGGCGATGTCCGCCACGAGCCGTCGCATCGGCTCCGGCAACCGATCGGTATCGCGCAGGTCGCCGGTCGTCGGCACGTCGAACTGGCCATCACGCTTGCGACTCAGGAATGCCGCGCACCAGAGATCCGCCGCAAGGGAAGGATCCAGCTCGCCTTTCACGACGGCGAGATTCCGTTCGGTGCGATTTCGTCGGCGAAGCAGCGCGCATTCGGATCGATCGTCGCCGGATCGAACGCGATACGCCTCGTCGGGAATGCCGGACTCGACCATGGCCCTGGTCGTCCCGAGCAGGGCGTTCCCGGTCCGGACATTCGCGGCGAAGGCCGACGGCGAAATGGCCGGATTGCGGACCGCAAGCCAAAGTTGAATGCGGCAGATCTCCGCCGCAGTCGGGTCGATGTCGATCCCGTGCACACACCGCCGGAGGACTTCGGCGAGACGGTCCTCTCCGCCGAGCGTCTTCACGCGAGCCGCGATACGGCGCGCGGCGGCGACGAGGAATCGTCCACCGCCGACGGCCGGATCAAGGACCGACGTTTCGAGGAGGTTTCTGACCGCTTCGGTTCCGCCGAATCCGGCCGTAGCGGCATCGAGGACGGGATTCAGCCCCCGATCGAGCGTGAACTCGACGAGCGATGCGGGCGTGTAGAAGGATCCGGAAGACGTGCGACGCCCCCGCGGCCGGAAATCGAGACGGACCTGTCCGTGACGATCTCGCACCGCTTCCACCTCAAGCAGCGTTTCGTACGCGGTACCCAGCGGGTCCTCCCGGCCATGGCGGACCATCCAGCCGTCAAGGCGGTCAGATGCCTCAGCCAAGCCAGTCCGCGAGAGGCCGAGATCCGCATCAAGGCCGAAGCACGGCTCGTCGATCCGGAGACCGGCCTTGAAGGCCAGCGTCCGGGTCATGATGGCGAGAGCGATCGCGATAGCGCCTTCGCGAAGCTCTTCGGCAGTGCGTCCGCCTGATGCGGCCCTTCGATCAAGCTCGACGGCGATCGCCTCGACGTGGTCGCGAATCTCGCGCGCCATCTCTCCCACCCGCTCGCGAGTTCGCATCGATCTCGATTCAGCCCTCGTGGCGGTCATGATTCAAGACGGCTTGGAGTCGCCCCTCACTCCAACGCCACCCCATCCCACCGGACGAACGCCTCGATCGCCTCGTACTCGGCGAGGCCGAGGGAATCGAGCAGACTCGCCGTAGCGCGATTCCGCTGCTCGGCCCGCTGCCAGAACTCGCGATCATCCGAGCCGGGGAACATCGCGCGGTCCTTCTGGCTCTGGTGCCTGAAGATCGCGGCCCGCTTGCGGGCGACCTCGTCGGGGGCGAGCGGCACGGCCATGTCGAGGTGCTCGATGTCCCACTCCTGCCACGCGCCCCGATACAGCCACGTCTCGCAATCGGCGAGCCAGGCGTCGTCCTTGCAGCGGGCGATCGCGGCGAAGACGGCGCCGAGGCACGTGCGGTGCGTGCCGTGCGGGTCGGAGAGGTCGCCGGCGGCGTAGATCTGATGAGGCTGGATCTTCCGCAGCAGATCGACGGTGATCCGCACGTCCTCCTCGCCGAGCGGCTTCTTCCGCACGCGACCGGTCTCGTAAAACGGAAGATCCAGGAAATGCAGCCGCTCGTCGGCCAAGTTGCACGCGGCGCCGGCCGCGCGGGCCTCGCCGCGGCGGATGAGGCCCTTGAGTTGCTGGACTTCGGGCGGGTCGACCGACGCGGGCTTCTTGCCGCGCAGCTTGCGCTGGATCTCGGTCTCGAGCTCGCTGGTGCGGGCCCCCTCGAAGCCGAAGGCCTGGTTGAAGTCCGACGCGAAGTCGGCAAATCGCAAGGCGTCGGCGTCGGAGACCGCGATGTTGCCCGAGGTCTGGTAGGCGACATGCACCTCGTGGCCCTGGTCGACCAGGCGCAGGAGCGTGCCGCCCATCGAGATCACGTCGTCATCGGGATGCGGCGAGAAGATGAGCACCCGCTTCGGGAAGATCCGGTCGGCGGGGCGATCGATGTCGCCCGAACGCTTGGCGTCGCGCGGCTTGCCGCCGGGCCAGCCGGTGATCGTGCGCTGCAGGGCGCGGAAGACCTCGAGGTTCAGGTCGTACGCCTTCCCGCGGGTCGCCAGCAGGTCCTGCAGGTGATGCTCGTTGTAGTCCTCGGCGACCAGCTTGAGGATCGCCTTGCCGGTCGACTTCGCGAGCCAGATCACCGCCTTGCGGACGGAGCGGTCGGTCCACTGGACTGGCCCGAGCCTCCACGGGCACTTGATGCGGGCGAGATCGGCGGCGGCGGCGGCGTCAAGCCAGAACGCGGCGTTCGAATGCTGCTGCAGGAAGCTCGCGGCGATCGACTCGGTGATCGGCCCTTCGACGGCCTTCGCGACCACGGCACTCTTGCCCTCGCCGAAGGCCATGAGGATCACGCGGCGGGCGTCGAGAATAGAACCGACGCCCATGGTGATCGCCCGCAGCGGGACGTTCTCCTGCCCGAAGAAATCGCTCGCGGCGTCCTTCCGCGTGACCGCATCGAGCGTGATGAGCCGCGTGCGCGAGCTGCGAGACGAGCCCGGCTCGTTGAAACCGACGTGGCCGGTGCGGCCGATGCCGAGAAGCTGAAGGTCGATGCCGCCCGCGTCGCGGATCGACTTCTCGTAGGCGAGGCAGTGCTCGTGCACCCGCTCGGGCGGCACGGTACCGTCGGGCAGGTGCACGTTCGCCGGATCGATGTCGACATGGTCGAAAAGATGCTCGCGCATGAACCGGCGGTAGCTCTGCAGCTCGGCCGGGTCCATGGGCCAGTACTCGTCGAGGTTGAAGGTGACGACGTTGCGGAACGAGAGGCCTTCCTCGCGGTGGAGGCGGATCAGTTCCGCGTAGACAATCGTCGGCGTCGAGCCGGTCGCGAGGCCCAGCACGCAGCGTTCGCCGCGGGCGGCCTTCGCGCGGATGAGGGCCGCGATCTCGGCGGCGACGGTCGCGCTTACATCGCGGCTGCGGGCGAAGACGAAGGTCGGGATGCGTTCGACGTCGAGAGCGCCTTCGGGGGCGGGCTCGGGGCCGCGGCGGGTGGTGGCGTGGGGAATGACGGGAGCGGGCGCGGCCATCGGGGTCATCGAGGTCTCCGGCAGCGATGATAGCGGCGCAAACTGCCGAGTTTTCCCGGCAAAGGCGGGTCGCGCGAGCGGGCGTGGGGTTTGGAAGGACGCCAGCGTGTCGACCTCGACGGGGCATGGCCCCGTCGTTCCGGGCACTTAGTGTGCGGAGGATTGGTATGGCGGGTCGAGGCCGCTCTGAATGAACCCATCGGTGATCGGCACGCCGGCCGGAGCGACGAGGCCATGCCTCGTCGAGGATGAACGCAAGAGCCGTTCGCGGGTTGGGTCCGCGATCGACGCATCGCTCGCCACGCGTCGGCCGCAGGCCGACGCTCCAAACCCGAGTCGCGTCGTAGGCGGTCCTGGGAGGGCCGGCCTGCGGCCGGCCACGACAAACGCCTCACCGATCCGGCAACGGCAGCGACCTCGCAAGCTCGAGAAACCGCCGATACCCCTCGCGGCACTCGACCATGGTGTCGCCGGGAAACTTCTCGAGGAACGCCCGGGCGATCTCGAAGGCGACCACATTCTCCATCACCACGCTTGCCGCCGCGATCGCGCTGATGTCGCTACGTTCGTAGGCGGACTGAACAGGCTCCTTCGTCGCGAGATCGACGCTCGGCAGGCCCCGCAACAGCGTGGCGATCGGCTTCATGGTGCCGATCACCACGATCGGCATGCCATTCGACATGCCGCCCTCGAGGCCGCCGGCCCGGTTCGTGGGTCGCACGAAGCCCAGATGCGGCTCGCTACGCAGGCTCGCGTCGAACTCGATCGCATCGTGGACCTGCGAACCCATGCGAGCCGCCGCCTCGCGGCCGAGCCCGATCTCGACCGCCTTGAACGCCTGGATCCCCATGACCACGCCGGCGAGGCGGGAATCCAAACGCTGGTCCCACGACGCGCACGACCCGAGCCCGATCGGGCAACCAAACACGTGCGTCTCGACGAGGCCGCCGACGGTGTCCTTCTCGACTTTCGCCCGGTGGATCGCCGCGACGATCCGCTCGCTGGCCGCCGCATCGGGGCAATAGACCTCGCTCGCGTCGCGGGCCGCCCGCAGCTCGCGCCAATTCCCCGGCGTCGGCTCGCACGCCGCGACGACATCGAGCGAACCCCGCACGAACCCGAAGCACTCGATGCCGAATTCGCGGAGGAAAACGCGGGCCAGGGCCCCCGCCGCCACCCGGGCCGCGGTCTCGCGGGCGCTCGCCCGCTCGAGGGTCTCGCGGCAATCGATGGTCAGCCACTTCACGCTGCCCGCGAGGTCGGCGTGGCCGGGCCGCGGCCGGAAGACCGGCGGCGTCCGCTCGCGATCGTCGAGGCGACTGTCGCGGTTCTCGACCTGCATCGCGACCGGGGAACCGATCGTGACGCCGTTCCGGGCGCCCGAGAGGAACTTCACCGCATCGCTCTCGATCCGCTGGCGGGCTCCCCGCCCGTAGCCGCCCTGCCGCCGGCCGAGCTCGGCATCGAGGAACGCGGCGTCGACCGGCAGGCCAGCGGGAATCCCCTCGACCAGCGCGAGCATCGCCGGACCGTGCGACTCGCCGGCGGTTCGGTAGGAGAGGGCCATGGGCGGACATGGTAGGGCTCGCGTAGATTGCCCGCATGTCCCGTAAGGTCGCGGTGATCACCGGTGCAAGCGCGGGCCTCGGGGCCGCGTTCGCCCGCGAGCTGGCGAGCCGTGGCTACGACCTCGTGCTGGTCGCCCGCCGCCGCGAACGGCTGGACAAGCTGGCCCGTTCGATCGCCAAATCCGACGAGACCGCCGACACCAAGATCGAGATCGTCGCGGTCGACCTCGCCGATCGCGGCATGAACCGCGTGGTGGTCGAGACGGCCCTCGCGCGGTTCAGCCGGGTCGACCTGCTCGTGAACAACGCGGGTTTCGCGGTGCGCGACCGCTTCTCGGTGTCGCGATGGCAAGAGCAGCGGGATCTGGCCGAGGTGCTGATGATCTCGCCGTGCGAACTGACGCATCGGCTGCTGCCCGCGATGCGGCACGAGGGATACGGGCGCATCATCAACGTGGCGTCGCTCGCGGCGTTCTGTCCGGAGCTTCCGGGAAGCCTGTATCCGGCCACGAAGAAGTTCCTCGTGAGCTTCACGCGGGCGTTGAACCAGGAGTTGTGCGATGTCGACATCCGCGCGACGGCGCTCTGTCCCGGCTTCACCTACACCGAGTTCCACGACGTGCTGGGGAATCGCGCCGCGGTCGAGCGCCTGCCGTCGTGGATGTGGATGGACGCGGAAGATGTCGTGAACGCCGGGCTCGAGGCTAGCGAGAAGGGCCGCGAGATCGTGATCCCGGGGAAGGTGAACCAAGCGCTGGCGCTGCTTGCCGCGGTGGTGCCGTATCGGCTGGCGGTGCGGTTGACGCCGAAGGCGGTGCTCGGGCGGAATGACTGAACTCGCCGGCGGACTCCGAGATAAAGCCGTGTCTCGTCCGGCGTCGGCCGCAGGCCGACGCTCCATGCGCGGGGTGCCGTCGCGGGCAGATCCGTTGAGTGGCTGTCCCTACGTTCGTCCGCCTGTGGCCCACACCTCCGCCTGCCGCCGGGCCTGCGCGTCGAACATCGCCAGGCCGCTCACGCAGCGGGCTTGACGCGCACGGGCTTCTTTCAGGAGAGGCGTCCACTCCGGCGCGTACACCGTATCGAACACCACGGTTCCTTCGGGGAACGCGACGTCGCCGCCCGCGATCGACTCGAACGGGTTCTCGTCGGGCCCCGGGCCGCCCTTCATGCCGAGCGGCGTGCAATTCACCATCGCCTCGAAGCAGCCGCAGCCGAGGGCGTCGTTCTTGCCCGCAAGGATGCGCCCGGTCGCGCCGGCAGCTTTGACCGACTCGCCGAGTTCCTTCGCCACCTGCTCGGCCTTTGCGTGGTCGCGGTTGAACAGGATCACGTCGGCGCCGGCGAACGCCGCACCGCCGGCGACGGCGCGGCCGGCGCCGCCGACCCCCACCACCGCAACGCGGATTCCCCGTAGCGCCTGCGGATCGGTCACCTCGCGACCAAGCGCCTTCACCAAACACTCGACCGCCGCCGGCGCGTCGGTGTTCAGGCATGCGAGCCGGCCGTCGTCGCGCACCACCAGCGTGTTCGCCGCCCCGAGCGTTGCCGCCAGCGGCTCGACCTCGCCGCCGGCCTCCTGCACGAACCGCAGCAGGTTCTCCTTGTGCGGGATCGTCACGCTGGCCCCGCGGAAATCCAGCCGCGGATGCTCGAGCAGCGACGAGACCGTCGCCGCAAACGGCTCCCAGCCCGGGGCGATCGGCATCGGGGCGTAGACCGCGTCGATGCCGCGCTCGGCGAACCGCGCGTTGTGGAAGGCGGGACTCCTCGAATGCGCCACCGGCCACCCGATGATCCCGTACACCCTCGTCGCCGGCCCGATCGCGTCGAACCGGTACGTCCCCCGCAACTCGCCGATCGTCAGCTGGCCCGGCGCGGTGCCGAACTCGGCGTCGAGCGGCGCGTACGCGAGCAGCGCCCCGAACTTCGGCGCGAGGATCCGCGAGAGCCCGCCGAACTCGCCCATGCAGATCGCGGACATCGGCTTGGTGCGGGCCGACATCAGGTCGAACGCCTCGAGGTTGTCGCGGAGGCTTCGCGCCGTCCACACCACCTTCATCACCGCACAGGCCGGCTCGCCGGCCATGCGGGCGACGCGCTGCAGGAGATCTTCGGGCCGACCGCGGAAGTCATGCGACGACAGGATCAGCCGCGGAGCGACCTCGCGAACCTGGTTCTCGTGGTCGACCGCGAGATTGAACTTCTGCTTGCGATTGCGGTTTCCCGCGTACGCATCGAGCTCGACGTCGAGGTAGCGCGGCGACTCGCCCGCGTCTCCCGTCCCGATCGCCTCGAGCAGGCTGACGCGGTCGGTTTCGCTGCCCGCGAAATGCCCGCCTTCCCAGGTCGGCCGGACCGTCACGATGCAGGGCAGCGGCGATTCCTTGACCAGCCGCCGGATCGCCGCGACCGCCCCTTCGTCCTCGGCCAGGATGTCGACCCGCCACTCGACCAGCCTCGCCCCCGCCGCCGCGGCCTCGGCCGCCCGCGCGAGGGCGTGCGGGACGTCCGTGGCGGCATCGACGGCGATAGGACAGCAGAGGAAACTCACGTCCTCCACAATATGCCCAACCGCGGGGCCGTACACTTCCGGCCCATGACGGAAGACCCTGAAGATCCGATCGATCTCACCGTGGCGATCGAGTTCCTGCGCGGCCACCTCTCGGGCCTGCTGCGGTTCGACGGCGACATGCGACCGGTCAGGATCATCGTCGACCGCGAGGGCCGCCTCTTCGCCCCGGTGATGGTCGCGATGATCCGCTCGGTCGACACCGTGATGTGCGTGCCCGACGACGGCGACGAGGCGATGCAGATGCAGGTCACGCTCGAGGAGGTCACCGAGGACGGCCCGCACGCGGCCCTCTGCGACCGTTGGAAGGCCTACCACGGCGATCCGCCGGATGTCCGCTGGGCTCGCATGGCGATCGACGCCGCCCGCTGGGATGGCCTCTTCATCGACGGCGATGCCCTGATGGTCCCGAACGCTCTCGCCGACGCCGAGGCCGGAATCGTGCGGGAAATCAATCGCGGCCCGGTCGCCCGGCTGCAGGCCGCCTGCCGCCGCCACGGCGGGCACGAGCTCGAGAAGCCGGTCCTCGTCGGGGTCGATCCGGACGGCTTCGATGTTCGCGGACTCTTCGGGACGGTCCGGGTGCCGGCGGGCTCGCCGATCCGCGACTTGGCCTCGGCGATCGCCGCCCTTGAAGCGGCCGGACGCTGAATCCCAACCTTCCCCCCGATACCATCCCGGGACCGGAGGACCACCGAATGGCCAGTGAAGGAATGATGTCCGGCTCTCTGAACCACGCCATGATCGACGACGGCCAGGCCAAGGCCGCCCAGGCCGTCGCCGACCGCTTCGGCCAGCCCGGCTTCGAGGACATCACCAAGGTCTACATCGACCAGCGGTACTCGGGCTACACCGCCGAGAACCAGGAGACCTGGCAGATCCTCTTCGA
>JBIKVN010000064.1:0-13983 GCA_044356865.1 Phycisphaerales bacterium
CGCGACGCGGGCTTCACGCTGTACGCGGTCGAGTCGACGGACGGCGGGTTGACGTGGGGCGAGCCGCGGGCGATCTGGAACGGCAAGGACGTGCACCTCTGCGAACCCGGCCTCGTCGCGAGCCCCGACGGGAAGCGGCACGCAATGCTGCTGCGCGAGAATCGTCGGGCGAAGCAGTCGCATATCTCATTCAGCGACGACGAGGGCCGCACGTGGAGCGGGCCGCGCGAGGTCGACCCGGCGCTCACCGGCGATCGCCACGTCGCGCGATACCTGCCCGACGGCCGCCTCGTCATCAGCTTCCGCGACACCGCCGCCGACAGTCCCACGAAGGGCGACTGGGTCGCGTGGATCGGCACGTGGGACGACGTCGAGAAGGGCGGACCGGGCCAGTTCCGCGTGCGGCTGAAGGACAATCGGAACGCGTGGGATTGCGCGTATCCCGGCGTGACCGTCCTGCCCGACGGCACGATCGTGGCCCTGACCTACGGACACTGGACCGCGGGGCAACCGCCGTGGATTCTCGGGGTGCGGTTGACCGCGGCGGAGGTCGAGACGGCCGGGGCACGCTGATCGTCAGGGGCACGGACCCCAGCGCGACAGCAGCATCGTGAGGTCGGCCGCGTCGACCAGGCCGTCGTGGTTCAGGTCCTCGGGCTGTCGCTTCCCGCCGTTGTTCCACGCCCCCAGCAGGATCGCCAGGTCAGCCGCCCCGACCGAGCCGTCGCCGTCGAGATCCGCCGGGCAGCCTGACGAGAAGACCGTCACGCTGTAGTTCGCCACCTGCGTGCACGGGTCCGGGCCGAACGCGAAGAGGCTCCAGTTCGCGCCGTTGAAGAACGAGGCGTTGCTGGTGTAGAAGCCGACGTACTGGGCGTTGCAGGTCGAGACCTGGAAGCCGAAGCTGCCCGTGAAGTTCCAGTTGCGGCACCGCACCGACCAGCCGATGTTGTTGAAGCCCCCGCGGGTGAGCACGTCGGGCAGCGGAATGTCGATCGAGAAGAAGGCCGCGCTGCCCGGCTTGGCCGCCGGAAGCGTGACTCCGGTGACGGTGGTCGCGAACAGCACGTCGCCCGAGCCGAAGACGAGCCGCGAAGGGTCACCGTCGTTGAAGGTGAACTCGAGGTCGGTCGTGCCCGGGGTCGTCGCACCGAAGGTGGCGAGGTTGAGCTGGATGCGGCCGAGCGCGACCGGATCGCTGCTTCCCGTGCCGATCCACCCGCCGTCGCCGTACTTCACGGTGGCCGCATTGGCGGAGTTGAAGGGCGTGAAGAACCCGTTGTCGCTGCCGGCGTCGAAGACGACCGACTGGGCCGACGCGGATGAGACGGCGGCGAGGGCAGCGGCGAGCGGAGCGAAATGGGAGCGCTGGACCATGGCCGGAAGGTAGTCCCGGTCCCGGATGTGCCCAAGCGCCTTCCTGCGGTTTCGCAGGCTTTGGCGGCTCCGGTAACCTCGCCATCACCGTCTCATTTTGTCGGTTTGGCTTGCGTCGGTTCGCGGACCGTACATAGTAAGTTCGTCCTCATTCCCTTTCCCTTGGAGCCACATCGATGAACCCGAACCCTTCTTCGACCGGTCGTGATCTCGCCGCCGCCCGCGCCGGCTACGCACTCGCCGCGGGCGCCGCCGCCCTCACCGCGGCCGCCGCCCATGCCGACATCGTCTACTCCGGCGTGCAGGACCTCGCGGTCGGCCAGTTCTCGTCGCTCAACCTGAACATCGACGGCGACGCGTACAACGACCTCCTCCTGAAGAACTACGTCTTCGGCGGCGGCAACTACATGGGAGCCACCGTCAACTTCTTTCCCGGCAAGCTCGTCGGCTTCAACAACGGCTTCGCCTACGCGTCGGCCCTCTCGGCCGGCTTCTCGATCGACGCCTCGTCGGTCGGCCCGAGCTTCTTCGGTTCGATGGCCTACGGGGCCGTCAACCCCAACGCCCAGTTCAACAACGCCACCAACAAGTACCTCGGGCTTTCCTTCGCGGGCGGGGCGAACCTGTACTACGCGTGGGTCCGGGTGAGCATCAACCAGGCCGCGGGCACCTTCACCGTGCACGACTGGGCCTACGACAACTCGGGTGCGGGTATTGCGGCCGGCACCATTCCCTCGCCCGGCGCCCTCGGCCTGCTGGCGGTCGGGGCCTCGGGCCTCGGGCTGCTGCGCGGCCGCAAGCGCGACTGAGCCGGGACATCGAAGTGGATCGCCCCGCGTCCGCGCGGCGGCCGGGATGCCGGCCCGCGCGGACGCGGGTTTTCCGCCGCGACCCGAAGCCGTCGGGCCGCGGCGGCCGATACCTTCCCGAGCCATGGAGATTCCGCAGCCCGCTCGATCGCTGGACGCCCGGCTTCCCCGCCGCGTGCTGCTGGTCGGGTGGGACGCCGCCGACTGGCAGATGATCCGGCCGCTGCTCGGGCAGGGGCTCATGCCCACGCTCGAGCGGCTGCTTGCCCGCGGGGCATCGGGCAACCTCGCGACCACGCGGCCCATTCTCTCGCCGATCCTGTGGAACACCATCGCGACCGGCAAGCGGGCCGAGGCCCACGGGGTGCTCGGCTTCACCGAGCCGGATCCCGACGGGCCGGGCATTCGCACCACCGCCAGCACCAGCCGCCGGTGCAAGGCGCTCTGGAACATCCTCACGCAGAGCGGGCTTCGCTCCAACGTGGTCGGCTGGTATGCCTCGCATCCGGCCGAGCCAATCCGCGGTGCGATGGTCTCGAACCAGGTCGACTTCCGGAAGGACGAGCCGCCGCTTTCGCCGCTTCCTCCCCGCGCCGTGCATCCGGCGGACCTCGCGGCCGAGCTGGCCGAGTGTCGCGTGCATCCCTCGGAACTCGACGCGACGGCGATCCTGCCGTTCGTGCCCGACGCCGGGCAGGTCGCCCTGCGCGAAGGGAACCGCCTCGGGAAGCTGCAGCACATGCTTGCCCAGACCGCCACCGTCCACGCGCTGGCGACGCGGCTCATGGCCCGCGACGACTGGGAGTTCACCGCGGTTTACTACGAGGGCATCGATCGCTTCGGCCACGAGTTCATGGAGTTCCACCCGCCGCGGATGGACCAGGTTTCGGAAGTGGATTTCGCGGCCTATCGCCATTGCATGACCGGCATCTACCGGTTCCACGACATGATGCTCGAGGGGCTGCTGGCTCTGGCCGGCGAGGGGACCGCGACGGTCATCGTGAGCGACCACGGTTACTGGAACGACCATCGTCGGCCCGATCCGTCCGCTTCCGGCGCCAACCCGGTCGCGTGGCACCGCCCGCTCGGGATCTTCGCCGCGGCCGGCCCGGGCTTGCGCGGCGGCGCCTCGCTGCAGGGCGGTTCGATCCTCGACATCGCCCCGACGGTGCTGGCCCTGCTCGGCCTGCCCGCGGGCGCCGACATGCCGGGCCGCGTGCTGGCCGAGGCGCTCGACGGGCCGGCGCCCCCGCCGCGGATCGTGTCGTGGGAAGCGGTTCCCGGCGAGTGCGGCCTGCACCCGGCCGAACTGCGCATCGACCCGGTCGAGGCGAGCGCGGCTCTCGAGCAGCTGGTTGCGCTCGGCTACATCGAGCCGCCTGGAGCCGACCAGGAGAAGACGCGGTGCGACACCATCGCGTCGAACCGGATGCAGCTGGCCCAGTCGCTGGCCGACGCGCACGAGCACGCCAAGGCGATCGCGACCCTCGACGGGCTGGATGAGCCGTTTGGCAGTTCGCCGCTCGTGCGCCTGCTGCGGGCCCAGTGCCGGCACGGCCTCCGCGATTTCGCCGGGGTGCGTCGCGAGATCGAGGATCTCGGTGGCGAGTCGGCGGTCGGCGGGCCGGCCACGCTGCTGCTCGCCGCGGCGGCGTTCGCCGAGGGCGACCCGCGGTCGGCGCTGGATCGACTCCGGACCGGCGCCGCGTCGTCGGCCGACGCCGACGATTTCCGCGCGATGCGGGCCCGATGCCACCTCGCGCTCGGCGATCCCGCGGCCGCCGAGGCGGAGGTCGCGGCGATCGTCGAGCGCGACCCGGAACACGCCGAGGCGCTGACGCTTCTCGCCGAGTGCCGGTTGCGGGCGGGCGACGCCGAGGGGGCGCTCGCGCACGGCATGGCTTCGGCGGCGCTCCACCTGGCCAACCCGCGGGTGCATCTCACCATCGGCCGCGCTTTTCTCGCGGTCGGCAGCCCGCGGGAGGCCATCACCGCATTCGAGGCCGCGGTGGCGATGGCGCCCGGTTGGGACGAGGCCCGCACCGAGCTCGAGATCGCCCGCGCCGCCGCCGCGAGGTAACCCGAGCGCGACGATAGACTCCGGCCTTTCCCGAGGAAGGCCATGCGTTCGACCACGATCCTGCTCGCCGCGCTGCTGTCGATTCCGCCCCTCGCCGCGGCCCCGCGTCAGGACGCCGCGGCCCCCGCCTCGATCCAGCTTGATCCGGTCCACTCGTTCGCCCTCTTCCGTATCCAGCACCTCGAGGCCGGCCAGTTCTGGGGTCGCTTCAATGCCCTCGAGGGCAGCGTCGCGTATCCGCTCGACGACTCGGCGGCGCCGATCTTCAACGTGTCGGTCAAGATCGCGAACGCCGATACCGGCAGCGAGAAGCTCGACGGGAACCTGCAGGGCCCGAACTTCTTCAACGCGATCGAGTTCCCGACCATGCAGTTCGTCTCGGCGACCGGCGACGGTGCCGCGACACGGGTTTCCGAGCGGCACTGGAAAATCAAGGGCGACCTGACCATCCGCGGCGTGACGCGGCCGGTCGAGGTCGATTGCGTCGTCACCGGCATCGGCAAGGGCCCGCTCGGCAAGAAGGTCGGCTTCGAGTGCACGCTCGACCTCAAGCGAAGCGACTTCGGCATGAGGTGGGGCATCGAGACGCCGCCGAAAGTGCTCGGCGACGCGGTGCGGCTCGTGATCGGGCTCGAGGGCGACGAGAAGAAGGCCGCGGCGAAGTGAGCGATCTGGTCGGCTATCTGATGCGGGCCATCGGCCTTCCCGCCGCGTTCGGGGCGGTGTTCGTGGTGATTCCGCTCGCGCTCGGCGAGCGGGCGAAGCTCGGGCGATTCGCGCTCGCGGGCGTGGCGTTCGCGATCCTCGCGTCGCTGGCGGTCGAGATCGGCAGCCCGGCGCTCGTCCGTTCGCTTCCGGCCGGACTCGGTGAGGCATGGGGCGACGCATCGCTCGCGCCCGAGCGCTGGCACCAGGTGGCGTTCGTCGCGATGGCGGTGCTCGTGGCGTCGATGGCGGGATTGTTCGTCGGACGTGCCGTCTCGGGACCGTGGACGGTCGCCTCGCGCTTCGCCGTCGGGGCGATCGCGGTTGTCGCGGCCGCGACCGTCGCGTTCGCCGTGCGGTTTCCCGGCGAGGATGCCCGTCGCGAGCTGGTCGAGTTCGCCGTGGCGCTGGCCGCGATCGGCGGGATCCGGGTCCTGTCCCGCGCCGACGTGCGGCGGCCGTCCGGGCCCGCCGGCCTCGGGGGCGGGATCGTGCTTTGGGGGACCTCGGCGCTGCTCGGCATCCTCGCCGCGCTCTTCCTGCTGGTGCCGTTCCCCTCGCTCGCGGTCGCGTCGGCGGCGGGCGGGTTCGCGGCGTTGCTCATGGCCGCCGTTTCGGGTTGGGTCGCGATCCGCCGCGGCCAGCCCGTGATCGACGGCGCCGGTCTCGCGTCGGTCGGTTTCGGCATCCTCGTCGCGACGCTGGCGTTCGCCGGCCTCGCGTACGGTCGCGACCGGCTCCCGGAGTGGCTGTGGCTCGCGGTCGCCCTCGCCCCGTGGGCCGGCGTCGCCGCGACGCCGATCGCGAGGGCGTGCGTGCACGCGCCGGCTTCCATCGCATGGCGGCTCGCGGCGACGGCCGCGGTTCCACTGGCGTTCGCCGCGCCGCATCTTGCCCGCGAGTTCCTGCCGGCGTCCGACGAGACTCCTCCGGCCGCCGTCGATCCGATGGAAGGCATCTACGGGGACCTCGGCGCCGATCCGGCCTCGAACTGACCTCGTCTCACTCCATCCCGAGCCAGTCGAGGATCGACTGCCGATCGCCATCGAGGTTCGGCGCGGGCCGGGTCGGACCGTCGTCCGCGACGCCCGCGAACTTCATCGGATTTCCCGTCAGCGTCACCGGCCCCACGCCGGGATGCTCGACCTTCACCAGCATGTTGCGGGCCGCGAGCTGCGGATCCCGCAGCATCCGCGGCACGTCGAACACCGCCGACACCGGAACGCCGCGCTCCGACAGCAGACGCTCCCATTCGTCGACGCTGCGGGCCGCAAGCAGCGAGTCCATCTCGGCGTGCAGCGCCTCGAGGTTCGCCGAGCGGTCGCGATTGGTGCGGAAGCGGGGGTCCTCGGCGAGCCCGGGCTTGCCGAGCGTCTCGGCGATCGCCGCGAACAGCCGGTCGTTCCCCGCGGCGATGCAGATCGTGCCGTCGCAGGCCTTGAAGAAACCGAACGGGGCCATGTTGGGGTGCCGGCCGCCGGTTCGCGGCACCGGCTTCCCGGTGGTCCCGGTCGCCGTGAGCGGCATCTCGAGCAGCGACGCCATGCAATCGAGCATGCTCACGTCGACCCGCGAACCGCGGCCGGTCCGTTCACGGCGGAAGAGGGCCGCACAGCTCGCGAAGCCGAGGTAGACGCCCGCGACGAGATCGGCGATCGACACGCCCACCCGCACGAAATCGTCGCCCTCGCGGCCGGTCTGCGCGACGATCCCGCCGCGGGCCTGCACGATCACGTCGTAGGCGGTCTTGAGATGGTCAGGCCCCGTCGCGCCGAAGCCCGAAACCGACGCGAGCGTCAGCCGCGGCCAGCGGCTCGCGAGCACGTCCCACCCGAACCCGAGCCGCTCGATCGCCCCGGGCCGGAAGTTCTCGACGAGCACATCGGCCCGGTCGAGCATCCGCTCGAGGATCGCCCGATCGGCGGGCTTCTTGAGATCGAGCGCGATGCTCTCCTTGCCCGCGTTCGTGGCCGCGAACGAGAGGCTCAAACCGTCCGTGAACGGCCCGACGCCGCGGTACTCGTCGCCCGCTCCCGGCATCTCGACCTTGATGACCCGGGCCCCGAGCATCGCGAGGTGGTAGGTGCAGAACGGCCCCGCCAACACATGCGAAAGGTCGACGACGAGGATGCCCGCAAGCGGCGCAGCGGCGGTATCGGTGCCGGATTCCATCGGACCCGGGATGGTACGGTCGCGACGGCCCCGGCCCGATCATCCATCGCCCGCGACGACCGCCGCCACGCCGAACAGGGCGGCGTTCGGGGTGAAGGCCGAGACTCGTTCGGCATCCCGCATGGCCTTCGCGAGCACCGCTCCCGGATGCGAGGTGATGCGGGTGCGGTGGTAGACCAGGGCCCACGCGATCGGCAAGGCGTACAGCACGCGTGCCGCAGTCATCGTTCCCGGTTCAGGCTCGATCTGGCTCATGAGCTTGCCCACCTGCTTCAGCACGGTCAGGGCGTGCAGCGAGGGTTTGCTCTCGAGCAGCACGTCCGACTCGAAGCCGGGCTTGGCCGCGAAGATCGCCGCGAGCAGCCGGCGGGCCTCGCCGGCGTCCTTGGCGTCGGAGTATTGCATCCGCTGGCTCTGGCCGGAGGGGTCGCGATCTTCTTCCGAACCGTTGCCGGCCGGCAATTCGATCCCGGAGCGCGGGGCTCCGAACGGGGGGAAATCCTCTGTCTCGTCCATGCATGCACCTCAAGCGGACCGATCGACGCTTTCGGAACGAAGATCCCAAGATACCGTAAACGGCCGTCGAGGCGGTCAGGCCGGGGTCCACGGGGCCACGCTCGTGAAAAACGAGCGGAGGGCGTCACGGGCGACGGTGTCGCCGCCGAAATGGCGCATCGAGTGGATCATGAGGTCGACCTCGGCCTGACGGGGCCCGGCTTCCGCCGCCCGGAGGAGGTGCTTGATCCGGTAGTCGCCGACCCGCCCCCCGGGGTTCTGGCGGCTGGCCGTATCGGCCCAGGCGATCCAGGCCTGCGCCGCCGCGGCGTCGCGGGCGGTCAGGCGAGTCAACTGCTTCCAGCCCTCCATCCACGCCTCGAGCGGGGAAAGATCGTCGGTCGAAAGCAGCTTCCGCAGGAGCGCCGTGGGGTTCTCCCACGCCACGGCACGCTCGACATCCTCGCGGCGGACCCGGATGGACCTTCCGTGCCGCACCCCCGGCAGTTGGCCCTTCGCGCGATATCGATGCAGGGTCCGGACCGAGATCCGGAACTCGCCCGCGGCCTGCTGCAGCGTGATCTCCTCGCCGGATCCCGCGTTTTCCCCGGCTTTTTGCGGACTTCTTGCACGCTTGCCTTTGGGGGTGGTGCCCATGGAGTTCCTTTCGTAGGCGGCAGAGAGGCTATGCCAAAGGTCGCGCGGCGACAACCGGGCGGGCCGGCCCATCGGTATGATCGCGCCGGTGACCGGATCCGCCTTCATGATTGCGGTGTTCGCTGCCGGCGGGGGTGCCGGAAGTGCGGCGCGGGCGGCGATTCGCGAGCTGCTGGCCGCCTGCGGCGTTTCGGCGGCGTGGGTGATTCTTGGGGTCAATCTGGTCGGGGCGGCGCTGGCCGGTGCGGTCCTCGGTGCGGTGCCCGATCCGGAGTCCTCGGTCCGGATGGTCGCCGTCGCGTTCCTGTCGGGCTGGACGACCTACAGCGCCTTCTCGACCGACTTCCTCGGGGCGGTGCGCGAGGGCCGGCGCGGTCGGGCGGCGGCGCTCTGGCTCGGGACGATCGGGGCGACACCGTTCGTGGCCGGGCTCGCGGCCCGCATCGCCTCGGGAGCGGTGCCGTGAGCGTCGCGCGGGTCGCGCTCGCCGCGTTCGCCGGCGGGATCGCCGGGTCGACCGCGCGGCAGCTCGTGACGCTTTCGGTGGTCGGCGCCGGCGGCCCCGATTTCGCGGCCCGGATGATCGTGAACTCGGTCGGCGGTTTTCTCGCGGGCCTCTACCTTGCCCGCCGCGAGGCCGAACCGGCGCGATTCGGCCCGTCCGAGCCGCTGATCGCCGCGGGTTTCCTCGGGGGCTTCACCACCGTCGCCGGTTTCGCGCTCGACGCGGCGCGGGCCTTCGAGGCCTCGGCCTGGCCCACGCTCGCCGCGCTGCTGGTCGTCGACGGCGCGGTCGGGCTGCTGGCGGCGGCGCTCGGGCATCGGCTCGCCCGCCGGAGGCCTCACTGAGCCGTCGCGGGTTCCCGCCGTCCCGCCCACCACCACACGATCGCCGACGCGAAGATCGTCGCGGGCACCACGCCCATCGCCCAGTCGAAGGCTGACCCGCCGCCGAGCGAGCGTTCGAGCCAGCCGATCAGCGGCACGCTCGGCACGTCGCCGAGCAGATGGATCAGCGTGGTGCTGGCCGCCACGCCGGTGGCCCGCGTCGCCGCCGGCAGCGCGTTCACGATCTGCGAGTTCACCGGGCCGATGCTGAGTGCGAGCAGGAACGACGAGATCGCCACCGTCGTCCACACCGCCCATTCCGATTTCGCCAGGACGAGCAGCACGAGGAACGGCGTCGCCAGCAGGCTCGACACCGCGCAGGTGAACATGAGCCCGCGCCGGTCGCGCCGCCGCCAGCGGTCGCCGATCCAGCCGCCGGCCAGCGTGCCGACGAGGCCGGTGCCGGCGACGATCGCTCCCACCGTGATCGCGGCCCGCTCGCCGGGAATGCCCTTCGACTGCTCGAGGTACGACGGCGCCCAGACGCCGAGGGCCCCGTAGCCGGCGGTCTGCAGCACGTACCCCGCGACCGGCCAGAGGAACGCCCCGTGGGCAAGCTCGCGCACCGCCTCGCCCCAGGGCTTGCGGGCCTGCGCGGCCGGGTCCATCTGGCCGCGGGGCGGATCGCGCAGGAAGAGGACCACCAGCGCGAGGGCGATGCCCGGAACCCCCGCCACGAGAAACGCGGCCCGCCAGCCGTGGCTCGCGGCGACGAACCCGCCGAGGGCGAAGCCGAGCGCGGCCCCGACGGGAATCGCCGCGTTGTAGACCGAAAGCGCCCGCGATCGCCCTTCGGCCGGCACGAGATCCGAGATCACCGCCGGCGCGATCGACGCGTACGCCGCCTCGCCGATGCCGGTGATCGCCCGGGCGACGAACAGCGAGACGAACCCGCTCGCCCATCCGCCCGCGGCGGTCGCGACGCTCCACAGCGCGACCGCCCCGGCCAGCAGCCACATCCGCCGCCCGCGATCGCCGAGCACGCCGAAGACCGGGCTGGCGACGCAGTAGACGATGATGAACGCGCTGTAGAGCAGGCCCTGCTGGTCTTTCGTGAGCGCGAGGCCGCCGTCCTCGACCGGTTTCCCGAGCGAGGTGAAGAGGCTCGCGATCACGAAGCGATCGATGTAATTGAAAAGGTTCACCCCGGTCAGCGCCGCGAGGGTCAGGGCGGCGGGGCGGGGGAGTCCAAGCGGCATCGGGGAACCTCGTTCAGGACGGCAGGGCCGCCGCCTCCGGCCGCGCCGCGTCGACGAGCCGGCGCAGCCCGGCCAGCCGCGGCTCGAGTTCGGCGTCGCTCGCGGCCACGATCGTCGCGTGGCCGAGCTTGCGGCCGGTTCGCGGCGTTTTTCCGTATCGGTGCAGGTGCACGCCGGGCAGGGAGAGCAGGGTTTCGGGCGCGGGCTCGGCGCCGATCAGGTTCACCATGCCCGCCGCGCCGCGGGGCGAGGCATCGCCGAGCGGCAGGCCGGCGATCGCCCGCAGGTGGTTCTCGAACTGGCTCGTCACCGCGCCCTCGATCGTCCAGTGGCCCGAGTTGTGCACGCGGGGCGCCATCTCGTTCGCGACCGTCGTGCCGTCGGCAAGGACGAAGAACTCGACGGCGAGGGCCCCGACATGGCCGAGCCGCCCGGCGATCGCATGGGCATGCCGCAGCGTCGCCTCGGGCCGCCCGTCCGCCCGGATCCGCGACTGCCGCAGGATGCCGCCGACGTGCTCGTTCTCGACCGGGCCGTAGGCGACAGCCTCGCGCTCCGATCGCATCACGATCGCCGACGCCTCGCGGACGAAGGGCACGAACGCCTCGAGGATGCACGGCACGCCACCGAGCGACGCGAACGCCGCCTTCGCCTCGGCGAGGCTCGCGACCCGTCGCTGGCCCTTGCCGTCGTAGCCCATCCGCCGCGTCTTGAGCATCGCGGGGAAGCCGACGCGGGCGGCCGCCGCGTCGAGGTCGGCGGGCCCGTCGATCGCCGCGAATTCCTGCACCGGCACGCCGCACTCGGCGAAGAACCGCTTCTCGAGCACGCGATCCTGGGCGATCGCGAGCGAGCGCGGCCCGGGACGCGTGGGAAGTTCGGCGGCCAGGAACTCGGCGACGCTGGCGGGAACGTTCTCGAACTCGTAGGTCGCGAGGTCGCAGCCGGCGACGAGCCGCTCGAGCGCCGCGCGGTCGTCGAACTTTCCCGTCACCACCTCGCCGACCGCGGACGCCGGGCACGCGGGATCGGGATCGAGGAACCGGAACGACATGCCGAGCGGGATCCCCGCCAGCCCGAGCATGCGGCCAAGCTGCCCGCCGCCGACGACCGCCACACGGACGCCCGAACTCACGTCCGGATCTCCGGCCCCTTCGACGGGTCGGGGTGGGCCAGGACCTCGGCGGTCCGGCGGGCCCGATCGGCCTCGAGCGCCTTCCCGATCTCCGGGTGCGTCGCGGCCAGCAGGCTTGCCGCGAAGAGCGCCGCATTGGTCGCCCCGGCCTTCCCGATCGCGAAGGTCGCCACCGGCACGCCGCCCGGCATCTGCACGATCGAGAGCAGGCTGTCGACGCCCTGCAGGGCCTTGCTCTCGACCGGCACGCCCAGCACCGGCACCAGCGTCTTCGACGCCACCATGCCCGGCAGGTGCGCCGCCCCGCCCGCGCCGGCGATGATCGCCCGCAGGCCGCGCGACCGCGCCGCGGCGGCGTACTCGAAGAGGAGGTCGGGCGTGCGGTGGGCGCTCACCACCTGCGTCTCGTGCGGCACGCCCAGCGCCTCGAGCGTCTCGGCGGCGTGTCGCATCGTTTCCCAGTCACTGCGGGAGCCCATGATCACCCCGACCAGCGGCGCGGGGCTCGGCGTTCGGGACAGGCCGTTCATCGGGGGCGGATGCTAGCAGCGCGTCCGGGGTAGCATGCCGAATTCCCCTGCGAACCCGGGAGCCGCACCATGGCATCGATCACCGTCAACGGCGAGACCCTCCATCCCCCGGTCCCGAAGCGCGAGGAGTTCGTCTCGCTCGCGAAGACCTTGCTGTCGCGGATCGTCCATGGCGAACCGCTCGAAGCGACCGTCGCGGCCACGCTGTCGGAGGCCCTTGCCGCGGGTCTTGATCTCGACGCGGTCGCCCCGCGCACCATGCTGGTCGCCCTGGCCGATCTGGGCGTCCGGAAGATCGCCATCGACGGCCACACCGTCCGGGTCGTCGAGTCGGAACCGACCGACGTCTCGCGCGGCGACGCCCGGGCCTACGGCCTGGCGGCCCTCGAGAGCGGCCGGGCCCTGACCGCGGCGATCGCGAACTTCGCCCAGCGGCGAGTCGTGCTGAACGGCCAGCCGCAGGCCGCGATGCCGCAGCCGGTCGAGGACCTCCAGAAGTTCCTCCAGCTGGTGCAGGCGAATCGCCTCGTCGACGAGGACCTCATGTTCACCGCCTGCCGCGCCCTCGCGGGTTTCCTGAAGGCGGGCAAGGGGCCCGACGACGCCGAGTTCCGCTGCGCCCTGCAGTTGGCGTGCGAACTCGGGGTGGCCGACGTGGTGATCGACCTCGAGGGCGGCAAGCTCGCGATCCGCGACTTGAACGAGTCGAACGCGGCGGCGGCGGCGCTGCTGCAGACGGGCAATCCCGAGATCGTGAAGAAGGCCCGCGAGAAGGTGAATGCCCTGAAGCGCAAGCTGGCCGAGTCGAAGCCGGGCACGGCCGTGCCGGCGGGTGCGGCGGCGGGTCGCCCGGCGGGGGAGCAGAAGATCCTCGTTCCCGCCCGCATCGGCGTGCGTCGCAGGCGGTGAGCGGGGGCGGCGTCAGAAACTTCGCCGGGCCGCCTCGAAGATGAGGGCCGCCAGCGCGATGCCCCCCGCGACCACGTTCGTGATGACCACCGTGGGCTCGCGCCACATCCGCCCGACCGCCGTCCAGATCGCGCAATTGGCGATCAGGATGAGCGGCGCCAGCGGCCAGTAGTCGAGGGCGGCCAGGGCGGTCCCGAAGATGCCCGCGACGGTACCGGACCACTTCAGGAACTCGAGCAGGGGGCCGTTTCGCTTCATGGTCGTGGTT
Source organism: Phycisphaerales bacterium (assembly GCA_044356865.1). Lineage (GTDB taxonomy): Bacteria > Planctomycetota > Phycisphaerae > Phycisphaerales > SM1A02 > JBEIUL01. The sequence goes on from JBIKVN010000064.1 coordinate 13,225, forward strand.
CGACTTTCCGGACCCGTACGGCTGCCCTCCATGATCGGACCGGACGCGGTCACCGCTACAATCGCCCCCTGTGACTCCCGCTTCCGCGAACGCCGCCGGACTTCGGTCTTACGACGAGCTGTGCGCCGACGCGAAGACCCGGATCCGCGAGATCGCGCCCGAGGAGCTCGAGGATCGGGTGGCCCGCGGCGGGCTGGTGCTGCTTGATGTCCGCGAGCCCGAGGAGTTCGCGATGGCGAGCATTCCCGGCGCCGGCAGCCTGCCCCGCGGCCTGATGGAGAAGTTCATCGCCGACGCCGTGCCCGAGCCCGACGCCGAGGTCGTCCTGTACTGCCAGAGCGGGAAGCGCAGCGCATTGGCCGCCGACACCCTCGGCCGGATGGGCTACCGCGCGGTCCGCAGCCTCGCCGGCGGCATCGACCGGTGGATCGCCTCGGGTCGCGGCACGCAGCTCGGGGCGGTGACCGTCGCGGCGGCGGGGCCGGTCGACGGCGTCGACCATCGGGACTGGACCTCGATCCGCCGCGACTTCCCGATCGCCGCCCGCATGATCCGCACGCTCGACGGCCTCGAGCGGTTCTTCGTCTACCTCGACCACGCGGCGTCGACGCACCCCCCGAGTTCGGTGGTCGCCGAGTACTCGACCTTCCTCGAGCGCGAGTACGCGAACGTGCACCGCGCCTCGTACGCCCTCGCCCGCGAGGCGACGAACCGCTTCGAGGAGGCGTTCCGCACCTGCGGCGAGTTCGTCGGCGGCCG
>JBIKVN010000065.1:0-13963 GCA_044356865.1 Phycisphaerales bacterium
GAGAGGGGATCGCGGTAGACCGCGGCCCGCTGGTGCGGGTTCTCGCCGTAACGGAGCTCCTCGCGCTGCAGGGCCTGCAGGTGCAGCACCTGCGGGAAGCGCGGCCCGGCCGAGTGCCCGCCGACCAGCCGGTCCATCCAGGTCGAGATCGCCGCGTCGTACTCGGCGGTTCGCGTGAACGCCGCGGCCGCGAGCTCGCGCCGCAGCCCGAGGCCGAGGCAGCCTTCGTTCGCGTTCAGCTCGGCGACGACGCGGTCATACTGCGACGCCGCAGTCACCACCGCGACCGCGGCGAAGTTCTTCGCCGCGCTCCGCAGCATCGACGGGCCGCCGATGTCGATCTGCTCGATCGCCTCGTCGGGCTTCACGCCCTCGTTACGCACGGTCCGCTCGAACGGGTAGAGGTTCACGCACACCAGGTCGATCGCCCCGATGCCGTGCTCCTCGGCCTGCGCCGCGTGGCCGGGATCGTCGCGGCGGAAGAGCAACCCGCCGTGGACCGCCGGGTGGAGCGTCTTCACCCGCCCGTCGAGCATCTCGGGGAAGCCGGTGAGCCTCTCGATCGGGACCACCGCCAGCCCCGCGGCCGAGAGCGCCCCCGCGGTGCCGCCGGTCGAGACAAGTTCGACGCCGAAGCCGGCGAGGGCCCGGGCGAACGGCACGAGGTCGGTCTTGTCGGACACCGAGAGCAGCGCCCGCCGGATCCGGACCGGGGCTTCGAGGCTCATGGCGTGACGGCGGCGGCGGCCGGCGGGTTTCGCGGGTCGAGCCGCACGATGCGGCCGTCGGTGGCGAAGGCGAAAATCGTTCCCGTGAGCGGGCCTTCGGTCACGTCGAAGATGCCGCTCGCCTGCGGAAGCGAGACGGTCCGCACCGAGCCGCGGGACGGATCGACCAGCGAGAGCCGGCGGTCGTCCGCGTTCCAGAACGCCACGCCGCCGTCGATCGAGCCGACATGTTCGCCGGTGACGGACGGGGCGGTCCAGCGGATCTCGCCGTCGGGCTTGCCTTCGGGCCGGGCGGTGAAGCAGACCACGCCGATCTCGGGCACCCGCTGCAGGATCGCGTCGCCCTCGGCGATCGGGGCATCGACCAGCGGCGACGAGAAGAAGTGCCGCCAGACCGGCGTGCCCGAACGGATGTCGAACGCCCAGAGGTACTGGTCCAGTCCCGCGACGAACGCCGTGCCTTCGGCGACCGCGGGCGAGGCCTTGATGCCCGCGTAGAGGCGGGTGTCCCAGTGGCGGTTGATGCCCTTCGCGTTGAGGCAGGCGACGTCGCCCGAGGCACTCGCGACGATGAAGCGGTCGCCGACCGGCAGCGGGGCCCCGGTGATGCGGCCGTTCAGCGAGTTCGCGCGGAACTCGTGACCGACGATGCAGTGGTGGGCCACGATGTGGCCCATCGCGGTGCCGTAGACGAAGACCGGGCCGACGACCAGCGGCCGCGTCGCCGGAAGCTTCGCCAGCGGCTGGCGGCCGATGATCGAGCCGCTCGAGGCCTCGAGCACGTAGAGTTCGGTCGAGAACACCGCGTAGAGCTTGCCTTCGGCCGCCTCGACCTCGACGCCGAAGATGCCGAGGAAGCGGTCGATCGGGTTGCCGACCGCCGAGGTCCAGACCACCGAGCCGTCCTCGGGCCGCAGGCGGCAGACCTGGTTCGAGGTGTCGATGGCGAGGATCGCGTCGCCCACCGTCTCGACCGCCTGCAGCGATGCCCTCGGGGCGAGCGGCATCCGCGATTGCCAGGCGACGCGGGCCCCGAGTTCCTTCGCGAGGGTCGGGCCGGCGACATACGAGGCGTCGATCGAGGTGCGCATGCCCTCGACGTCGCCGGGGCCGGCTTGGGGCGAGGCCGCGGCCGGAAGCGTCAGGGCGGCGAGCGGGGCGAGCGCCGCGACGAGTCGCAGCCGACGGGCGGATCGGGGGAGGCGGTGGTGCATGGGGTGGGGGCCGCCGGGAGGCGGGAATCAAGAAGTATCCGCCTCGGGACGGAAGCCCGTCAAGCGTCGGGCTCGATTACCTTCCGGGCATGTTCACGGGATTGGTCCAAGCCCTCGGCACGGTGCGCGCCGCGACCGCGGTCCCGGCGGGGGTGCGGCTCGAGGTCGACCTCGGCGGCTGGAGCCACCGGCCCGCCCCCGGCGACTCGATCGCGGTCTCCGGCTGCTGCCTCACCGTCGCCGGCATTTCGCCCGACGGGGGCTCGCTCGCCTTCGACTGCATCGCCGAGACGCTGAAGAAGACCGCTCTCGGGCGGCTCGCGGCCGGTTCCCCGGTCAATCTCGAGCACGCGGCCCTGCCCACCACGCTCCTCGGCGGCCACCTCGTGCAGGGTCACGTCGATGCGACCGGCGAGGTGCTTTCGGTCGCTCGCGAAGCCGAATGGCGGATGCGCATCGGCGTGCCGGAGGGCTTCGCGCCGTGGCTCGTCCCGCAGGGCTCGATCGCCGTCGACGGCGTCTCGCTCACGCTGGCGGCGATCTCGCCGCCCGGGGCCGAGCGGTGCTGGTTCGAGGTCTGCCTGATCCCGGTCACGCTCGCGAAGACGACCCTCGGTCGGCTGGCGCCCGGCTCGATCGTGAACCTCGAGGCCGATTGCCTCGCGAAGATGGTCGCGCGGCAGCTGTCGCTCGCGACGGCCCGTCCGCGGTGATCACGCCGCCCGCCGCAGGGCCGCCGTCCCGCGGGCGTGCACGCAGACGAGCGTGAGGTCGTCGCCGGTACGGCCGCTCGCGAACTCGAGCAGACCCTCGACCATCGCGACCGTGCCGGCGGCGTCGTCGCTCGCGGCGACGCGGCGGAGCTCGTCCACATAGCGGCGGGGCCGCGGTGAGCCGGCCTTCACCGGCGGGTCGGGAAAGGCCTGCTCGAAGCCGTCGGTGTGGAAGAGCAGTTGCTCGCCCGGGGCCAGCGTGAGTTCGGTGTCGGCGTAGCGCTCGTCGGGGAAGACCCCGAGCAGGCCGCCGTCGGTCTCGACGCGGCGGCAGGCGCCGTCCTGCGACAGGTGGATCGTCGCCGGATGCCCCGCCGAGGCGATCCGCACCCGACGCCGCGCGGGCTCGAGCGTGGCGTACACCGCGGTCGCGAAGCGGGTGATCGCGCCCTGCCGCGCGACGAGTTCGGCGTTCAGGCGCCCGAGCGCCTCGCCCGGCGCGAGGATCCGCGTGCGGCCGTCGATCGTCTCGCGGGTCGGCAGGGCCCGGCCGAGGTAGTGGGCGAGCAGCGCCGCCGGCATCCCGTGCCCGACCGCGTCGACCAGCAGCAGGCCCCAGGTGTCGGCATCGAGGCGGCGGATGTCGAAGAGGTCGCCCGAAACCGGCGAGGCCGGCCGCCAGAGCGTCGCGACGCCCAACCCCTCGCCCTCGGGCAGTTCCCGCGGCAGGAACTCGCGTTGCACGGTCGCCGCGAGCTGCATCTCCTCGTCGATGCGGGCGACTTCCGCCCGCACGCCTTCCGACAGTTCGCAGGTGGTCGCGAGCTCGCCGCGCAGCTGTTCGACCTCGCGCTGCCGCGAGCGCAAGGCCGCGAACGCCACGAGCAGCGACGCCGCGTCGGTGCCGAGGGGCAGCGCGAGGAACCCGCCCGGCCGGGTCGGCTCGGGCAGGGGCAGCGGGGCGAGCACGATCATCGGCAGGCCGCGGGCCGCGGCGTCGTCGACGAGCCGGTCGAGCGTGCTCGGGCCGGTCTCGCGGTCGGCCAGCACCGCGAGCAGCTCGGCGTCGTCGGGAATCGCCACCGGCGTCCGCAGCGGGCGATGGTCGACGAGCAGCTCCGCGGGCGTCGCGTCGGGCCAGCTCGCGCCGGCGAAGGCGTCGCGCCACCGGTCGATCCCGGTGCGGAAGCGGTCGTCGGCCACGATGGTGAGGCGGGTGGGGTGGGGCATCCGACGGTCCCGGGCGGACAGCGCCCGGGCTCATCGGGTCATTTCGCGGCCGCCTTGAGGCGGGGAAGATCGAGTTCGAGCTTCGAGCCACGCTTGATCCCGAGCCGCTCGAAGGTTCCCGGAGCCAGCTCGAGGGCGAACTGGGCCGGCGAGAGGCTGCGGTAGCGGACCAGCCGGGAGTCGTACGCCGGGATCGACTCGTCGGCGCGGCGCGGATCTTCCTTCGGCATGGTGTGCACGGCGGTCACGAACCCGAACGGGTCGATGAAGGCGATGTCGAGGTCGATGAGGCAGTCCTTCATCCAGAAGAACCGCTGCTGCGCGTCGGGAAAGGCGAAGAGCATTCCCTCGTCGGGCTTGAGTTCGGCCACGCCGCCGAGGCCGCGCTGCCGCGAGGCGTCGTCGAGGGCGAGCTTCACGGTGAAGCTCTCGCCGGCGACCGCGAGCTTCTCGACGGGCAGGCCCGGCTTCGATTCGGTCGATCCGGCGGCGGCCCCGGCCGGCGGGGGCTGCCCGCACGACGGGACGGAGACGAGGGTGAATCCGGCGACGAGCGAGGTCAGGAGCGGGTGAGCCACGGCAGGAACTCCGGATCGTCGGGGACGGGCAGCCAGAGCGGCCGCTCCGCCTCGCGACGGGCGAGCGAACGGAGGGTATCGCGGTCGATGAGCTCGCGGAAGCGGTCGATCCCGATCGGCTCGAGCCGCGGCAGCAGGCCCGAGCGGAACGCGAGGAAGCCAAGCACCCGTTCCCGCACGATGCCGCGGGAACGCAGTGAGGACAGCGAGAGGTCGCCGGCTCGTTTCGCGAGACGGCGGCCCTCGTGGTCGAGGACGAGCGGCAGGTGCCACCACCGCGGCGGCGTCCCGCCGAGATGCCGGTACAGGATCGCCTGCCGCGCCGCGCTCGCGAACAGGTCATCGCCCCGCACCACGTCGGTCACGCCCTGGGCGAGGTCGTCGACCGTCACCGCCAGCTGGTACGACGGCACGCCGGCTTTCGTCCAGACGATGAAGTCGCCCGCCTCGAGGCCGGGGTCGAAGGCGTGCGACCCGAGCAGCTCGTCGTGGACCGTCTCGGGCCCGGCCTCGACGAGCAGGCGGTGGTTCGCGAGTTCGTCGGCGAAGCCGAACGCCGCCGGCCCCGGCCGCAGCGACGGCTCGTACCGGGTCTCGCCGTCGGCCGCATGGGGGGCGCTCGCGGCCAGCCGCACGTCCTTGCGGCTCAAGTCGCAGCGGAAGACGAGCTTCCGTTCGCCGAGGCGGGCCATCGCGGCCCGGTAAGGCGCCAGGTCGCTCGATTGGCGTCGCACCGGGCCGTCCCAGTCGATCCCGAGCCACTCGAGGCTCGCGAGGCAGCCGGCGACGGTCTCTTCCCGCACTCGCGGAGCGTCGAGGTCCTCGATCCGCAGCACGACCGACCAGCCTTCCCGCCGGGCGAGGGCCCAGGTGAACAGGAAGGTCCGGGCGTTCCCGAGGTGCAGCTCGCCGGTGGGCGAGGGGGCGAGGCGGGTTCGGGGGCCGGAGGGCACGGGGGGGGTTATAGTCCTCGAACCCGAGGTCGGCGAAAGCCCCGGGCGTACCCCCGGCGCACGCCCCGATGAAGAAACTCACCGCGAAGCAGGCCACCGAACGACTCTTCCGCCTTCCCGAGTGGTCACGGCTCGGCGATTCGATCCAGCGGACCTACGACTTCCCCGATTTCGTGCGTTCGATGGCGTTCGTGAATCGCGTGGCCGAGCGGGCCGAGGCGATCCAGCACCATCCCGACATCCTCGTCCGGTACGGGAAGGTGACGCTCACCCTGAGCACGCACGACGCGGGCGGGCTGACCGCGAAGGACTTCGAACTCGCGGCCGACTGCGACGGGTTCCTCGGGGCCTGATTTCAGGCGATTTCCACGCCGGCCAGCGTCCGCCGGACCGCCGCGGCCCGCGAGGCCCGCAGCCGCGGATCGCGATCGTCGGGCAGGGCGACCGTGCGCAGGTGGACCGGCTGGAGATCGAGCATGAGCCGATCGATCGCCGCGAGCGAAACGCCGCGGACCCGACCGAGGGCCACCCCGAGCCGCAGCCGCCCGAGCATCCGCATCGACTCGTCGACCTCGAGCAGCCGCGCCGCCCGCAGCACGGCCAGGGCCCGGTGGATCTTGTCCTCGAGCCCGACCGGATCGTTCGCGACGATCGCCCGCCGGGCGACCCGCTCGTACTCGAGGAGGCTCGGGACGATGCCGGTCGCGAACCGTTCGAGCAGGTCCTCCTCGGTCATCCCGAGCGTGAGCTGGTTCGAGATCTGGTAGAGGTCGCCGATCGTCTCCGAGCCCTCGCCGAGGAAGCCGCGCACCGCCAGGTGGAGGTCCTTTGCCGCGTTCTTCACCTTCTCGATCTCGCGGGTGATCTTCAGGGCCGGCAGGTGGACCATGACCGACAGCCGCACCGCCGTGCCGAGATTCGTCGGGCACGCGGTGAGATAGCCCCAGCGGGGGCTGAACGCGAAGTCGAGGTGCCGTTCGAGGCTCTCGTCGAGGTGCCGGACCCGCCGCAGGCACTCGTCGAGCCGCAGGCCGGGCAGGAGCGACTGGAGGCGGAGGTGGTCCTCCTCGTTCACCATGATCGAGACGGTCTCGTCGCGGCTGAACGCGACGGCCCGCGGCAGGTCGGCCTGGGCGAACTGCCGCGAGATCAGCCGCCGCTCGGCCAGCAGCTGGCGGTCCTCCTCGGTCGAGCGGAGCAGGTCGACCCACAACAGCCCGTCCGACCATTCCGCAGGGAAGGGCGTGCGCTGCACGAGCCGCAGGAGCTCGGTGCGCTGGGCCGGCGTCGAGCGCCCGACAAACGGAAAGCCCGCGACGTTGCGGGCGATGCGGGCCCGGCTCGAGACGACCACATCGTGGTCCGGGGCCCCGTCCCCTCCGTGCAGCCAGACGCTGGCGGGATTGATCCGCATGGGTTCGATTCAGGCGACGCCGAGGGTGCCCGCGAGCTCGTGGATCCGGTCGCGGATCCGCGCCGCCCGCTCGTACTGTTCGCTCGAGACCGCTTCCTCGAGCTCGCGGACGAGCTTGGCGCGAAGGGCGACCTGGGCCTCGCGGGCGCTGGCCGCGGTCGGGGCGCGGCCCACATGGCCGACCGCGCCGGCTTGGGCCCGTTGCACGATCGGGGCGAGAGGGCCTTCAAAAGTCGTGTAGCAGTCGGGGCAGCCGAGCGTACCGGTCTGGCGGATCTGTCCCAGGGTGGTGCCGCAACCCGGGCAGCCCCGCACCGAAGGGGACGCCGAGGGGGAGGCTGAGAACGCGGTCAGGAGTGCCGCCACCGGCACGGCTCCGGCGGTCGGGCCGCCGGGTCCGTAGCCGAACTCGGCGGCGTGCATCTCGCAGAGGTGAACTTCCTTCGCGACCCCGTTCCGGATGACCGTCTCGTGGACGACCGCGGGTCGATCGCAATGGTCGCAGCAGTTCGACACGGGAGGCACCTCGTTCTCGAGGCCGTCGCGGACCGGCCCGAAGGGGGCAAGAGTAGTCGCGAGTCCGCCCGATTTCGGAACAATCCGGCCGGAAGGGCCAAAAACCCGCGGAAATCCGCACCGCTCAGGCGAAGCCCGCCGCCCGGCGGATCCGCACGAGCGACTCGAGCAGCTCCGGCATCGCCGCGAGCGGCTGCATGGTCGAGGCGTCCGAGAGGGACTCCCGCGGACGGGGGTGGCACTCGAGGAAGATCGCGTCGACCCCGGCGGCGACCGCGGCGCGGGCCAACGGCGCCGCCCGGTCGGGGCGTCCGCCGGTGGCGTTCCCGTCGGCGCCGGGCAGCTGCGTCGAGTGGGTGACATCGAAGCAGACCGGCGTGCCGGGCAGGCCGGGGTGATGGGCCGCCATCTCGGCGAGGTCGCCGAGCCCGATGAAGTCGTTCACGAGCCGGTGGTAGCCGAAGAACGTGCCCCGTTCGGTCAGCATCGCCCGCCGGGCGCCGCCCTCGGCGAGTTTCGCGAGGACATGCCTCAGGTCGGCGGGCGCGAGGAACTGGCCCTTCTTCACGTTCACCGGCTTGCCGGTCGCGGCCGCCGCCACCAGGAGGTCGGTCTGGCGGCAGAGGAACGCGGGAACCTGCAGGAGGTCGACCGCCTCGGCCGCGGCGGCGGCCTGGCTCGCCTCGTGGATGTCGGTGGTGACCGGCACGCCGAGCTTCGCCCGCAGGGCTGCGAGCCGCTCGAGCCCGTCGGAAAGGCCGGGCCCGCGGGCGCTCGCGATGCTCGAGCGGTTGGCCTTGTCGAAGCTCGCCTTGAAGACGAAAGGCAGGCCGAGCCCCCGGCACGCGTCGCGAACGGTCTGGCCGATCTCGAGGTTCACCGCGTCGCTCTCGAGGGCGCAGGGGCCGGCGATCACCAGCAGCGGCCGGCGTGCGGCGGGCGTCGCGAACCACCCTTCAAGGGAACTCGAGATCGAATCGGGAACCATGGGGCGGCGAGTGTAGAAGATCCGAAGCGGGCCGGTGGCTTGAACGCAACTCCTTGTTTCTCAGGAGCGTACGTATCGCGGCGGAGGGCCCCGGTCCGGCTCGGCGGGACGGAGGGGTCCGGTCTTGCGGGATCGGGGGCCCTCCGCATCGAGCCAAACTACGGGGTGGGGAAAAGTCGCCCATCACGATTGCCGATCGCCCGGGGCCCCGGCCTGCGTCTGGCCGGGCCAAGCGTTCCGAGCGGGGATTCCACATGGCCGCGATGCCGCAGCAACCCGAAGCGTTCTCCGAGCAGGTGCTCGCCATCGTGAAGCGGACCTTTCCCGAGCGAAACGCCGCCCTCGTCGGCCCGCTCGACCTCGTGATCGACGGCCGCCACCTCGGCCTCGAGAACCTCTTCCGCATGGTGCTGCGCGATCCGCAGAACGGCGTCGAGATCGTCGAGAACTACCTCGACCGGCTCATGGAAGGCGACTCGGTCTCGAACGCGGCCATCCCGTTCGCGATGGCCCGTCCGCGGATCATGCCGCGAATCCAGCCCGATTCGATCTTCCGCCAGCTCGACCGCGAGCAGGTCGCCCATGTCCCGTTCGTGAACGGCACGGTGATCGTCTTCGTGATCGACCTGCCGCAGCTGACCGTGAGCGTGACGACCGAGCAGATGATCCGCTGGGGGGTCGTCGCCGAGGACCTCGAGCAGATCGCCCGCGAGAACCTCGGCCGCTACAGCCCGGACCTCCCGATCCAGATCGTCGAGAGCCGCGAGGGCGGCCGCGCCGCGATCCTCAGCCGGCAGGACGGCTACGACGCGGCCCGGCTCCTGCTCGGCCACCTGCACCAGCGGCTGGCGCCGGAACTCAAGGGCGACTTCTATGTGGCGACGCCCGCCCGCGACACCTTCCTCGCGCTGACCTGCGATCCGCCGGCATTCGTCGATCGCCTGAAGAACCGGATCGGCCAGGATTTCCGCCGGCTGCCGTATCCGATCACCGACCACCTTTTCGTGGTCACCCGCGACGGCATCGCGGGCACCGCGGCCTGAGCGAGGCTTCCGGCGGCGTAGCATGGCCGCCCGGTGATCCTCCTCGTCGACAACTACGACTCGTTCACCTTCAACCTCGTGCAGCGGTTCGGCGAGATCGACCGTGCTCTCGAGGTGAAGGTCGTCCGCAACGACGCGATCGACCTCGCCGCGGCCGAGGCGATGGCGCCGGCGGGGCTCGTGATCTCGCCGGGGCCGTGCACGCCCGCCGAGAGCGGGGCGTCGCGCGACCTGATCCGGCACTTCCGCGGCGAGATCCCGATCCTCGGGGTCTGCCTCGGGCACCAGGCGATCGGCGATTGCCACGGCATGACGGTCCGGCGGAACGACCGGCCGGTGCACGGGAAGACGAGCGAGATCCACCACGACGGCCGCGGGCTCTTCCGCGGGCTGCCGAACCCCTTCGTCGCGACCCGCTACCACTCGCTGGTCGTCGACCCGGCGACGATCGCCGCCGACTTCGAGATCTCGGCCCGCACCGTCCGCGGCGAGATCATGGGCCTCCGCTGGACCGGCCCCGGCAGCGAGCGGGCCCCGCTCGAGGGGGTCCAGTTCCATCCCGAGAGCTTCCTCACCGTCGAGGGACCGCGGCTGCTCGCGAACTTCCTCGGGTTCCTCGGCCGCCCGGCGGCGTGCTAGATTTCCAGCCCCATGGACGCCTCACCCGCCCCGACCAAGGCCGCTTCCCCCGACCTGTGCACGCTCACCCTGCTTGCGGTCCGCGACGGCGGCGAGCTCGAGCTGGGCGTGCCCGGCACCGAGTACCGGCTGCATCTGGGGTGCGAAGGCGATCCCGCGCGGCTCGCGCCGCATCCGGCGTCGCGGCGGGTGCGCGGGTCGATCCACGGGAAGGCCCTCAAGCTCTCGAAGGCCCTCGGCGGCGGGAAGTTCATCGAGCCGCTCTGGGGCCATCCGCGGATCGTGCAGGGCACGGTGCTGGCGGCCGACGCGGCGGGAAACCGATTGCTCGTCGACCTTGCGGTGCCGGCGTGGCTCACCCTCGAGGCCGGGCAGTCGACCGCGGAGTTCCCCCGCGGCACGCTCGTGAACATGTATCTCGCGAGCGGCATGACCTTCCGCCCCGCGACCTGAACCGTCACTCGGCAAGCACCCGCTCGACCGCCTCGGCGACATGCTCGGGCTTGAGCCCGATCGCCCGGAGCTTCCCGTCGCGGTCGATCACCGCGATCGTCGGCCAGAACGAGACCTGCCAGGCCTTCTCGCTGCGGCCGCCGTCATCGACCGCCAGCGGGTAGAGGACGCCGGCCCGCCCCGCGACCTCGACCATGCGGTCGGAGCCGCGCTTCGCGTCGTGCACGCCGATCACCGTCAGCTCGTCGGGATGGGCGTTCGCGAGGGCCGCCATCTTGGGAAGGCTCTGCACGCACGGTCCGCACCAGGTCGCCCAGAAGTCGACGACGACGACCTGGCGCTCGCGACGGAGCCCTTCCAGCGTCACCGGCACGCCGACCCAGCCGGTGAGTTCGAGCGGCGGCGGGGCCGCACCGACCATCGGACGATGCTTGGCTCGCGAGCCGCCGAGATCCCAGAACCACTCGTCGGGGAAGTCGGCGGCCGGTGCCGGCGGCAGGGGTGCGGCGGGCTGCGGCGAGCACGCCGCGGACGCGATGAGCAGCAGGGAAAGCGCGGCGGTTCGCATGGGCATGGGCTCAGCGGGGTCCGTAGGACTTGCGTTCGTTGCCGTCGCGGGAGAAGCTCGTGACGGCGCCGGCGGCGCCGCGCTCGTCGACCCCGATCCGCACCAGCTCCTGGCCCTTCTCGCCGCGGATGCTGAAGGCACCCGCCCCGGTCACCGCATCGACGCCCGCGACGACCGTCTCGGTGCCTGCGGGGTTGGCGATCTCGAAGCGACCGCCGGCCGGGTTCGCCGAGAGGGTCGCGAGCCGCTTGCCCGCGCCGAGCAGCGAGAGGATCGAACCGTCGGCCCCGAGGGACTGCAGCACCGCGGCCGCGTTGCCGTCGGGCACGCCGACCGCGACGCGGCCGCCGCCGTCCTCGACGCTTGCGAGTTGCACCACGGTCGAACCGGCCTCGTTCCGGACCGCGACCAGTCCGCCGCCGCGCTCGGTGAGCGGGCCCGCGGTGAGCAGCGTCTTCCCGTCGGCGCCGGTCAGGGTCAGCGAGCCGCCTCCGACGTCGGCGCCGGCGCCGACCGCGATGCGGCCGTCGGAGTCGCGAAGCTCGATCGAACCGCCGCGGTTCGTGCCCTGCAGCTTCGCGATGCCGCGGCCGGCGCGGTCGGCGACGCTGAGTTGGCCACCGGACTCGTTCACCGCCAGCTCCGCCATCGGCCGGCCGAGGCCGTCGAAGACCCCGCTCGCCCCGCCCGCCGCGCCGGCCTGCGCCGCGAAGCCCATCTTGCCGACGCCGTTGTGGAGCGCGATCGAGCCGCCCTCGCGGCTCGCCCCGACCCGGGCGAAGACCTCGTCGGTCCCCGCCGAGAGCTCGAGCGATCCGCCGTCGGTCGCGGCGAACAGCCCGGCGGCGGGCTTGCCCTCGCGATCCCAAAGCGTGAGATCGCCGCCCGAGGCGGTCGCCCCGAGGCGGGCCGCGTTCGTCCCGCGGGCGTTCCAGAAGTCGATCTGGCCACCGTCGAGGGAGCTGGTCGCGAGCATCACCACGCGACCTTGCACGTCGACGATCTCGAGCCGCCGGGTGCGGACGGTGTCGGCGGCCTCGGGCGTTCCCGCCGCGGCCAGCAGCCCGAGCGAGGAGAGCGTGACCGCGCCGATCGCCGCGACGGTGACCCGGCGCAGCCGCGCCAGCCGGCCGCGAGTCTCGCCGAGCTCGCGCTCGAGCCGGTCGAGTCGCGCCGCAACGGCGTCGGGGGCGGTCGGGCCGGCAACGGCGGAAGGTTCGTGCGTCATGGGCATGGGGGTTTAGGATACGGGTTTCCCCGTCCGGTCCCGTTCCGAACCCGACGAGCACCACGCATGGCCAGCCGCACCCGACGAGTGACCTCCGCCCGCCGTTCCAAGGATTCCGCGGCGAATCCCGCCGCGCCCCTCGCCGTCGGGCTGGTCGGCACGAAGTTCATGGGCCGGGCGCACGCGAACGCCTGGAACCAGTGCGGCCGGTTCTTCGACCTGCCTCGCGCCGTCTCGCTGCGTTCGGTCGCCGGCCGCGACCGGGCGGGCACCGAGGCGTTTGCCGCCCGCTGGGGTGTCGCGAACTCGACCGTCGACTGGCGGTGCGTCGCCGAGGATCCCGCGATCGACCTCGTCGACATCCTCACGCCGAACCGCCTCCACGCCGAGATGGCCATCGCCGCCCTCGAGAGCGGCCGCCATGTCGCCTGCGAGAAGCCGCTCGCCGGCACGCTCGACGACGCCCGCGCGATGGTCGTCGCCGCCCGCGCCGCCGCCCGCAAGGGCCGCCGGACGTTCGTCTGGTTCAACTATCGCCGCTGCCCGGCGATCGCCTTCGCCCACCAGCTCGTGCAGCGCGGCAAGCTCGGCAAGATCCACCATGTGCGGGCGGTCTACCTGCAGGATTGGGGCAAGGCCTCGACGCCGCTCCTCTGGCGGTTCCAGGCCGAGGAGGCCGGTTCGGGCGCCCACGGCGACCTCAACGCCCACATCATCGACCTCTGCCGCTTCGTGACCGGCGAGGAGATCGTCGAGGTCGCCGGCGCCCTCGAGCAGACCTTCGTCAAGGAACGGGCCATCGTCGCCGGCGCCGGCGGCGAGATCTCGGGCAAGGGCGCCCGCCGAAAGGGCCAGGCCACCGGCAGGAGCACCGTCGACGATTGCGTCCTCTTCCTCGCCCGGCTCTCGGGCGGCGCCGTCGCGAGTTTCGAGGCCACGCGGCTCGCGACCGGCAACCAGAACCGCAACGCGATCGAGATCAACGGCGAGAAGGGCTCGATCCGCTTCGACTTCGAGCGGATGAACGAGCTCGAGTGGTGGGACGACACCCTCGAGAGCGGTCTCCGCGGCTGGAGCCGCATCATGTGCACGAACGGCGGCGACCACCCGTACGCCGCCGCGTACTGGCCGCCGGCGCACCTGATCGGCTACGAGCATGGCTTCACGAGCATGGCCTCCGACATCGTGCGGGTGCTCGCCGGCGGGAAGCCGGTCGTGCCGCTGCCCGACTTCGAGGATGCGTTCCGAACCCAGTGCGTGCTCGAGGCGGCGATCCGCTCGGCCCGCGAGCGACGGCCGGTCAGGCTGTCGGAATTCCGCTGAAAGCACCCGCCACGCCATGTCGACCCCCAAGCGAACGAAGCGGAAGCCCTCCCGCACGAAGACGGCCCGGCAAGGCTGGCTCACCGCGAAGTCCGCCGACCGGCACGAGCTCTACGAGAAGAGCGTCCAGGACACCGGCTTCGAGGTCGAGTTCCTCGACAAGGTCTGGCGGAAGCACCGCGGCCGCCTCGCCCGCACGCTGCGCGAGGATTTCTGCGGGACTTTCGCGGCCAGCGCCGCCTGGGTGCGGGCCCGCAAGGCCAACCGCGCCATCGCCCTCGACCTCGACCGGTCGGTGCTCGACTGGGGTCGGGTCCGGCACCTCGCGCCGCTCACGCCCGAGCAGAAGTCGCGGCTCGACGTCCGCGAGTGCGA
>JBIKVN010000001.1:0-42746 GCA_044356865.1 Phycisphaerales bacterium
GCGACGAGCCCGACTTCTATCCGCCCGCCGACCTCGGGGGCGTGTACGTGCTGCGGCCGGACGAGAAGGTCATCGTGAACCCGGGTTCGGTGGGGCAGCCGCGGGACGGCGATCCGCGGGCCTCGTATGCGTTGCTCGAGACCGAGACCGACGCCGAGGGGCGGGTCGTGAACCGCATCGAGTTCCACCGGGTGGAGTACGATGTCCGCCGCACCGTGGACCGCATCCACGCGATCCCTGAACTCAGCAACTGGCTCGGTGACCGGCTGCTCGAGGGTCGCTGAGGACGGGCGGATCTCCGGTCGATCGCCGGATCCGCCATGAGCCAACCCCAATCGAGGAAGTTCCTCTTCGCGTTCTTCTGCACGCTCGCCGTCTCGGCGATCGTCGCGGTCGTCGTCCTGAACCGGAAGGCCGCGCCGCCGCCGGCCGAGGTCGCCCCGGCGCCGGTCGCCGAGAGTGCCCCGCCGCCGACCGCGACTCCGGCAACGCCGGCCGCGGAAGCGAAGGCTCCGCCCGTGGCGCCCGCCGCCGCTCCGGCGGGTCGCCTCGTCGCCCGCGCCCCGGGCGAGATCGCCGCGCCGGCTTCGCTCGGCTCGCTCGATCCGACGGTCGCCGCCTTCCGCCTGGACTTCGCGGCGAACTCGGCGGGCCTCGAGCGGATCACCTTCGCGAACTTCTGGAACACCATCTCCGAGGCGACTTCGGCACGGCGCGATCCCGCGTCGCCGCCCGCCGAAAGCGGCCGCTATGTCCTGCAGACCGCGCAGCCGCTCGTCGAGCGGTACCTCACCGACTCGATCCCGCCGGTCGAGACGACCAGGAGCTTCTCGATCCCGGTGTTCGCCATGCACTCGATCGAGATCGATGGCGTGCCGGTTTCCACCTTCGGCGCGGTGTGGTCATCGACCGCGCCCGGCTCGTTCGTCTCGGATCTCGTCGATGACGCGGGGAGCGCCCGCTTCCGCGTCCGCCGCGAGTTCCGCGTCGACGGCGCGTCGTACGAGATCACCGTCCGCCAGCGGGTCGAGAACCTGACCGATCGCCCCGCGAAAGTCCGCTGGATCAGCTACGGGCCGTCCGACCTGCCCGCCGACGACACCAGTTACATCGATGTCCGTCGCTTCCACTTCGGCTACCTGCTGCCGCCCGAGCGCGACCCGTCGCGGAAGGCGATCATCGCGACCGGCCAGATGTACGAACGGAACGCGGTCTCGAGCCGGATCCTTTCCGGTGACTTCTCGCTGTGGCCGAACGAGCCCAGCCGGGCGGGCCAGTACACGCTGTCGTGGTTCGGGGCGACGAACCGGTACTTCGCCCTGACCGTGCACGCCCCGTGGATGCCGCCCGATTCGCCCGCAACCGCGATCGGCCCCGCGATCGAGTCGGTTCGCGTGCGCGAGAACGGCATCCCGGTGCCGCCCACGACCTGGTTCGGCAGCAAGGAGCACCACACCAACGCCGATCGGCCCCCCGAGAACCTCATCCTCGCCGAACTCCATTCGGCGGTGCAGGAGATTCCCGCGGGCGGGCTCGGGGCGTTCGACCTCGGGCTCTTCGCCGGACCGCTCGACTCGAAGCTGCTCGGTGCCGCCGAGCCGTACGCCTCGCTGAATCTGCAGCTGCTCATCGTCTACATGCTGTCGAGCTGCTGCTCGTTCTGCACCTTCGCGTGGCTGGCGAACTTCCTGATCGTCTTCCTGACCTTCCTGCACGACTACGTGGTCTTCGACTGGGGCATCGCGATCGTCGTGCTGGTGATCGTGGTGCGGGCCCTGCTGCATCCGATCATGAAGCGCTCGCAGATCCAGATGCAGCGGTTCAGCAAGGCGATGGCCGAGCTGAAGCCCGAGCTCGACGCCCTGCAGAAGCGGTACCGCGACGAGCCGACCCGCATGCAGCAGGAGCAGGTGCGGCTCTACCGCGAGAAGGGCATCAATCCCGCGGGCTGCATGGGCGGCATGCTGCCTTCGCTGCTCCAGACCCCGATCTGGATCGCCCTTTATGCGGTGCTTTTCTTCGCGTTCGAGCTGCGGCAGTCGCCGGCGTTCTTCGGCGTCTTCCAGACCCTCGGCGGCTGGAGTTTCCTCGGCGACCTGAGCCTGCCCGACAACTTCGTGCCGTTCGAGCGCAGCTACAAGTTCATATTCCTGACGATCTCCGGCATCAACCTGCTGCCGCTGCTCATGTCGGTGGTGTTCTACGTCCAGCAGCAATACCTGACCCCGCCGATGCCGAACATGTCGGAAGAGGCGAAGGCCCAGCAGAAGATGATGAAGTGGATGATGGTCATCATGTTCCCGCTGTTCCTCTATTCGGCGCCGAGCGGATTGACCCTGTACATCCTCACCTCGACCTGCATCGGCATCGTCGAGGGCAAGATCACCCGCCGCCACATCGAGAAGTACGGTCTCGACAAGCCGCAGAAGCCCGCGGCGAAGTCGGGCAAGACGGATCTCCTCGGCCGCATGGCCCGGAAGATGCTCGAGCGGGCCCAGGAAGATCAGCGGAAGAAGTCGCTGAAGACCTACAAGGATCGCGATCGCCCGTGATCGGGATCGGCGGCACGATCGTCGCGACGGCGACGGCCGCGGCGGCCGGATCGCGAGGCGTGGTGCGGGTGTCGGGGTCCGATGCGGTGGCGGCGGCGAGGGCGTGCGCGACGATCGACGGGCGGACCGGGACGTTCCGGAGCGCGGTGCGGACCTCGCTCGGCGAGGTGCCGGTGATTGCGATGGTGTCGAGGGCTCCGGCGTCGTTCACCGGCGAGGACACGGTCGAGCTGGCGCTGACGGGCCATCCGTCGCTGCTCGATGCCGTCGTGGCGGCGCTCCATGCCCATCCCGGCGTACGTCGGGCCGGGCCGGGCGAGTTCACGGCGCGGGCCTTGGCCGCGGGTCGGATCGACCTGCTCGAGGCCGAGGCGATCGCGATCGCGATTTCGGCCGCGGATGCCGAGGAAGTTGCGGCGGCCCGCGAGATCGCCCGCGGCGGGCTCGGCGCCTCGGCGCGGGAAGGGGCCGATCGGCTTGCCGACGTCCTGGCCGCCATCGAGGCCGGCATCGACTTCACCGACGAGGAGGACGTGGTCACCATGCCGCCCGAGCGGCTGTCGGCGGCGCTCGACGATGTCGAATGCAGGCTGCGGAACGAACTCGCGCCGCGGGCGGCGCGGGCGGCGGGGCGTGGCCACCTGCCACTGGTCGCCCTGGTCGGGCCGCCGAATGCGGGCAAGAGCTCGCTGTTCAACGCCCTGCTCGGTCGCGAGCGTTCGGTGACCGCTCCGGTCCGTGGCACGACGCGCGACGCGATCGTCGAGGAGCTCGTGATCGACCACCGCGGACGCCCGGTCCGGCTGGCGCTCGCCGATCTCGCCGGCGAGGGCACGACCGACGATCCGCTCGATGCGGCGTCGCGACGCCGTCGCGACGAGCTGGTGGCCGAAGCCGACCTGATCGTGCGGTGCGTGCCACCGGATGGGGCGATGCCGGCGTGCGATGCGCGGACGATCGTGGTCGCGACCAAGTGCGACCAGGGGCAATCCGCGAGCGATCACCTGGCTACGAGCGCCCGCACCGGAGTCGGGATCGAGATCCTGCGCCATGCGCTGGCCGGGCGATCGGTGGCGCTCGCGCCGCGCGAGTCGCTCGTCGACGCCGCGACCGGCCGCCACGTCGAAGCCCTCGAGCGGGCTCTGGCGGCGATCGCCCGGGCCCGCGCGCTCGTCCCGGGCGTTCGCGGCCGGCCCGAGATCGTCGCGGCGGCGGTGTCCGAAGCGATCGGTCCCCTTCGCGAGCTCACCGGCGTCGGAACGCCCGACGAGGTGCTCGGCCGGATCTTCGCCCGCTTCTGCATCGGCAAGTGAGTTCCGCCATACTGCGGCGGCCATGCTGACCTCGCTTCTTGTCGCCGCGGCGATCTCGGCCGCGCACTCGCCGTCGCCGCCCGCCTTCGACATCACCAAGGAAACCCCCGCGGCCCGCGACGCCCGCATGGCGTGGTGGCGCGATGCCCGCTTCGGCCTGTTCATCCACTGGGGGCTCTATGCGATCCCGGCCGGCGAATGGAACGGGAAGGAGTACCCCGGCGCCGGCGAGTGGCTGATGAACCACGCGAAGATCCGCCCCGCCGATTACGAGCCGCTGCGCGACCGCTTCAACCCGGTCGAGTTCGACGCCAAGCGCTGGGTCGCGATCGCGAAGGCCGCGGGCATGCGGTACATCGTGATCACCAGCAAGCATCACGATGGCTTCTGCCTGTGGGATTCGCAGCTCACCGGGTGGGACGTCGCGAGCACGCCGTTTCGTCGCGACATCCTGAAGGAACTCGCCGCGGCCTGCCGCGACGCCGGCATTCGCCTCTGCTTCTACCACTCGATCATGGACTGGACGCACCCCGACTACCTCCCGCGCCGCCCGTGGGACGCGCGTCCGGCCGATCCCGGGAGTTTCGCCCGCTACAAGCAATACCTGAAGGGCCAGCTCGCCGAGCTGCTGTCGGGCGAGTACGGCGACGTCGGCATCCTCTGGTTCGACGGCGAGTGGGAGAACACCTGGTCGCACGAGGACGGCGCCGAGATCGATGACTTCGTGCGGTCGCTCAAGCCCGACCTCATCGTGAACAACCGCGTCGACGTCGGCCGTGAGGGCATGCAGGGCATGACCCGCGGCGGCAAGTACCGCGGCGACTACGGCACGCCCGAGCAGGAGATTCCCGCGACCGGATTCCCCGGCGTCGACTGGGAAACCTGCATGACGATGAACGGCTCGTGGGGTTTCCACCGCACGGACCTGAACTGGAAAAGCGATGAGACGCTCATCCGCATGCTCGTCGACATCGCGAGCAAGGGCGGGAACTTCCTGCTGAACGTCGGGCCCGACGAGCTCGGGCGGATTCCCGAGGCGAGCGTCGAGCGACTGGCCGCGATGGGCCGCTGGCTCGAGGTGAACGGCGAGGCGATCTACGGGACCGGGCCGAGCGTCTTCCCGAAGCTCGACTGGGGTCGGTGCACGACGCGGAGCGCCGGGGGTACGCGGCTCTATCTGGGCGTCTTCGATTGGCCGAAGGACGGGAAGCTGCTGCTGCCCGGCCTCATCGACCGGCCGTCTGCGGTGCGGTTGCTGGCATCGCCCGGGACTTCGCTGGTCGCCCGCACCGTCGACGCCGGCGTCGAGATCGAGGTGCCGGCCACGGCGCCCGATCCGATCGTGTCGGTGATCGCGGTCGATCTCGCCGGTCCGCCGCGGGTGGTCGGCGAGCCGCCGCTCGAGGCCGCTTCGTCGATGTTCGTCGGCACGGTCGACATTCGCACCTCGGTGCCGGAGGGCGTGACCGTCCGCTGGACCCGCGACGGCAGCGAGCCGACGGCGACCAGCGCGGTGTTCGATCGGACGGTCACGCTCACCGGACCCGCGACGGTGAAGGCCCGCGGTTTCCTCGACGGTCGTCCGGTGGGTGCGACGGCGTCACGGACGTTCACCCGGGTCACGCCGCGCCCGGGCGATCGGGCCGCCAGTACGCGGCCGGGCCTCGCGTTCCGTCGCTGGGATGGCACGTTCGATTCCGCGGCGAAGCCGTTCCCCGGCGAGCCGAAACTCGTGGGCGAGGTTCCGTCGGTGCGGATCGCCGGGCCGGCCCGCAGCGATCACTTCGGCCTCGAACTCGCAGGCTGGATCACCGTGCCGGCCGATGCGGTCTATCGGTTCTCGCTCGGCTCCGACGACGGCAGCGTCCTGTGGATCGGCGACACCACCGTCGTCGAGAACGACGGTCCGCACTCGATGCGCTACGCCAGCGGCGAGATCGCCCTCGGCCGCGGTTCGCATCCGGTCCTCATCCGCCACTTCGAACTCGACGGCGGCGACGACCTTGACCTCCGCTGGTCGGGCCCCGGCCTCGCCGAGGCCGCCGTGCCCGCCTCGGCGTTCACGCACTGAGACGAAAGCGAACTCCCCTGCGACTCCGCCTCACGCCCGCGAGCGCCGACGCGCTTCTTCTGATTGCCGCCCTGATCTGGGGCGTGGGTTTCGTCGCGCAACGCCACGGCGCCGAGGTCTTCGGACCCTTCGGCTACACCGGCATCCGCTTCTCGCTTGGGGCCCTGCTGCTGTTGCCGTTCGTCCTCAGGTCGGCCCCGCCGATCGAGGGCCTCGACCGGCGAGCCACCCGTCGCGAGTACCTGAAGTGGGGCGGGCTGGCCGGACTCGTGATGGCGATCGCCGCGATCCTCCAGCAGGCCGGCATGGAGGACACGACCGCCGGCCACGGCGGCTTCATCACCTCGCTCTACGTGCTGTTCACGCCGCTGCTGGCGATCCTCGTCGGGCGCGCGGTCGGCGTCGAGATCTGGCTCGCCTGCGGCCTGGCCCTCTGGGGTCTCTGGCTGCTCTCGATCAGCCCGGGGGCCGACGGCCTGACGATCAATCGCGGTGATCCGCTGGTGCTCGGCTGTGCGTTCATGTGGGCGATCCAGATCCTCATCGTCGCCCGCGCTTCGAAGGTGCTCGAACCGCTTCGCTTCGCCTTCCTGCAGTTCGCGGTCACCGGGATCCTCAGCCTCACCATCGCCCTCGCGATCGAGAAGCCGACGCTCGCCCAGGCCGGCGAGGCGTGGGGAGCCCTTCTGTACGGCAGCGTGTTTTCCGTGTGCCTGGCCTTCGTGATCCAGATGGTCGCCCAGCGCGTCGCGCCGCCGACGCATGCCGCGATCATCATGAGCCTGGAGTCGGTGTTCGGGATGGCCGCGGGAGTCTGGTTGCTGTCCGAGCCGCTCGACGGGCGCAAGGTGCTCGGGGCGTCGCTCATGTTCGCGGCCCTGCTCGTGGCCCAGGTCGATCCACCGTGGCGCAAGAAGCGCGGGGCGGGAGATTCCGCGGACCTCGGCTCGACCGATAAGCGCTGAGGCGGATCCGCCTCGCGGACCTTATCGGGCGCGGCGATTCCGCATGGGTGAAACCGCGTCGTGAATCCGAAAGAGGGAGGCGTCGCGGGTCGGATCCGCGGCCCCTTCGCCGGGAGGCTCCCGGATCCCGTTCCCTCAGGTTGTTCCCGACATGAATCCCGAAGCGATCGTTGAAACGCTCTTCTCGCATCTCATCTCCGGCAACCGCGTCGAGTCGCGGAAGCTGGTCGAGAATCTCTATGCCTCGGGACTGCCCGCCGAGCGGGTGACCCGCGAGATCCTCTGGCCGACCCTCGAGAATGTCCACGCCTTGCACCGGAACGACCAGCTGTCGAATCTCGCGCATCACTACGCCACGCGCCTGCTTCGGATGCTGGTCGACCAGGCCCAGGCGCGGTACGACCAGAAGCCCCGCCGCAACCGCAAGGTCTGCCTCTTCTGCGGCCCGAACGAGCCCGAGGAGCTGGCCGGCCAGCTGGTGGCCGACCTCTGCGAGGCCGACGGCTACGAGGTGCTCTTCGCCGGCGGCGGCGTTGCGATGGACGAGATTCTCGAGGAAGTGCAGACGCACTCGCCCGACGTCCTGCTCATGTTCGCCTCGAGCAACCGTGACGCACCGAACATCCGGCAGCTCATCGACGCCATTCGCGAGATCGGTTCGTGCCCGAATCTCCAGATCGTGGTCGGTGGCGGCATCTTCAACCGGGCCCCGGGCCTGGCCGAGGAGATCGGTGCCGACCTGAACGCCAAGGGCCCGGCCGAGCTGCTCGACCTGCTCGCGAACGGCATCTCGGTCCGGCACGAGCGGAACGCGAAGCGGCTCCGCAGCCGCCACGCGGCCTGACCCGGGAACAAAGCCTCCTTGCAGGGACGACCGGCTTCCGGGCCGGTCGTCCCTTTTCACGCGCCGGCCGGGCGCGGCGTCACCAGACCGGCGTCGCGGATCGCCTCGATGCATCGCGTGAGGTGGGCGTCCGGATCGACCCCGAGCTCGGCGATGCCGCGGGCGATGTCGTCGCGATTCACCGCGGCGGCGAAGGCCGGCGTCTTGAGCTTCTTCCGCACCCCCGCCGCGTCGAGCGAAGCCAGACCGTCGGGCCGGACCCGCCCGCACGCGACGATGAAGCCGGCGAGCTCGTCCACCGCGAAGAGATGACGCGCCATCGCCGACCGTCGGGGCGTTCCGGTGCACTCGGCGTGGCCGAGAATCGCGTCGAGGATCTCGTCGTCGACGCCGAGGCCGCGCAGGTGGGCGACGCCCACCGTCGGATGCTCGGCGGGCGTCGGGTGCCGTTCGTAGTCGAAGTCGTGCAGCAACCCCGCAACCGTCCAGCGATCGATCTCGTCCGGGGCGACCTCGCGGGCGCCGCGGGCCATGCAAGCGGCGACCGCCTCCATATGTATACGAAGCGAGGGGTTGGCCACCCACTCGTGCATGAGGCGACGGGCTTCCGTGATGTCCATCCGGATGGTCCTCAGGTGAAGTCGTGGAAGATCCGCTCGAGCATCTCCTCGCGTCCGCTCTCGAGCACCGGCTCGGGGGATTCGCGAGCGATGCGGGCGAGGTCGGCCAGCGAAGTTCCCTTCCGGTGGATCGTCCGCCCGAGATCGCTTTCCCACGCCCGGTAGCGATGGCGCACGAAGTCGGCGATCCGCCCGTCGGCGCGGATCGCCGCCGCGGCCTTCAATCCACGGGCGAAGGCGTCCATCCCGCCGACATGGGCGTGGAAGAGGTCCACCGGCTCGAAACTCTCGCGGCGCCGCTTGGCGTCGAAATTGAGTCCACCGCTCGTGAACCCCCCCATCGACATCACGACGAGCATGATCCGTGTGCACAGGCCCGGGTCGAGCGGGAAGTGGTCGGTATCCCAGCCGATCCCCTCGAGCCCGGTGTTGGCATCGATCGAACCGAGGGCTCCGGCGTCACGAGCCACCACGAGCTCGTGTTCCATCGAGTGCCCGGCCAGCGTCGCGTGATTGGCCTCGATGTTGAGCTTGAGGTGCGGCAGGAGGTCGAACTCCCGCAGGAAGTTCAGGCACGCCGCCGCATCCGAGTCGTACTGGTGGATCGACGGTTCCTTGGGCTTCGGTTCGATGTAGAGCTGCCCGGTGAAGCCGATGGCCTTCCGGTGCTCGACGGCCAGGTGCAGCAGGCGGGCGAGGTTCTCGCGCTCGCGGCGCATGTCGGTGTTGATGAGGGCCGAGTAGCCTTCGCGGCCACCCCAGAAGACGTAGCCCGCGCCGCCCAGCTCGTGGGTCGCCTCCATCGCCGCCTTCACCTGCGCGGCGGCATGCGCGAAGACTTCCGGCCGCGGGCTGGTGGCGGCACCGTGGGCGTAGCGAGGGTGCGCGAACAGGCACGCGGTTCCCCACAGCAACCTCTTCCCGGTCCGGGCCTGCTCCTCCTTCAGGGTCGCGACGATCGCCGCGAGATTCCGCTCGCTTTCGGCCAGCGTCTTCCCTTCCGGCGCGACGTCGCGGTCGTGGAAGCAGTAGAAGTCGATGCCGCACTTCCCGAGGAACTCGAAGAAGACCCCGACCCGCCGCCGGGCGTTGTCGAGCGAGTCGCTGCCGTCGTCCCATGGCATGTGGGCGGTACCCGAGCCGAAGGGATCGGCCAGGCTGTTGCGCATGGTGTGCCAGTACGCGCTGGCAAACCGCAGGTGCTCGCGCATCGGCTTGCCCTCGATCGGGGCGTCGGCGTCGTAGTGGCGGAACGCCAGCGGGTGGCGGGCGTCCGGACCTTCGAAGCGGATGGTCGGCACGTCGGGAAAGGCGGATGGGGCAGGCATGTCGGGCTCCGCGCGGAGTGTAGCGGCGGGCCTGCGGATCACCGCGCGAACGCGGACGCCGGAACTCGCGTCGCTTCGGCGTCTCCGCGGGCCCACCACAACGAGAGCGATTCGCGTCCCTCGAACTCGCAGTACTCGACGCGGAGCGGGTGCAGGCCGCGCCGCAAGGCGACGCGACCTTCGCGCACGTCGTAGATCACGGAGCCGTCGCGATCGACGATGAGGCGATCATGCAGGTACATCCGGCTGGCGTCGTCGCTGCGGAGCGAAAAAGTGTACAGGCCATCCTCGGGCACCCGGAGGAATCCGCGATACACCAGCGCAAACCGGTCGGCTGGGCGTGGCGAGGGAAGCCGCACGTCCGACAGGATGATCGTGGAGCGTGCCGTGCGTGCTTCCAACTCGTCCAGCGAGGCGACGACTCCGTCGTGAAGGTCCATCTCGAGGCCGTCGAGCGCCGTCCGCCCGAGGCTTTCGTCGGCGACGGCCTCCAGGAACGGCTCGCCGTCGAGCCGGATGAATCGTGCGGCGATCGGGTATCCGGCGCGGCCCGAGGCATCGACCGCCACGGCCCGCAGCAGGCAGGACGACTCGATCGGGATCTCGCCGTCGGAGTTGGCACCGAAAGCGACCGGATCGCGGCCGTCCAGCGTGTAGAGGATCCGCGCGGGCGGCCCGGCGGCGGCCAGCGAGGCGACGGTGCGCTCCCGAAACGAGCGTTCCTCCGATGCAAGGCGGACCTGGGGCGGCGCGGCGAAGACCGAGATCTGCGCAAGAGCGGGTGGGCAATCCGTTGCCACGAACCGCACGCGAAGGGCATCGGCCCGCACCGTCTCGAAACGCACCGTGCGACGGAATCCGATGGTGTCACCGGCAGCGACCGTCGTCCAGCGGCCCTCGATCATGGCTTCGGCCGACCAGCGTTCGCACCGCGCCCCCAGCCGTTCCGGTTCCCGCAGTTCCAGGATGTTCATGAACACCGGCGTGTCCCACGAGAGCTCGAGCCACGCGTCGGTCGTCTCCTCGTCCGTCGCCCAAAATGTGGCCGCGGATCCATCGTTGGCCTTCGCCGCGTCGAACTCGGCGCTCCCGCCTCGGATGGACGACGCGCGGATCCGTGCGCTGCGGGCGGCGTCCTCCCGGAACACCGAGGCCAGTCTTCGCTGCCATGAACCCACCCGCTCGACATCCCGCCTCCGGAACCGGCCGTCGCGGTCGACCGGAACTCCGAGCAGCAACGGCTCGCCCTGGCCAACGCTGGCGAACCAGGCGTCCTCGAGTTCCGCGACGGACCGCAGGCGTTCGTCCTCGCCGAGTCGCCACTGCCACGATGGCCGGATCGAGAGGGCCCGTTCGACTCCGCGCCATCGGTCGCCTGCGTCCGGGCAAGCGGCGCCGATGGGGGCGGTCAAGAAGTCTCCTCCGTCGGGCGCGGCGAGGCAGGCCTCACCGCACGCCACATCGCGTGCATCGACCGGACCGGGGGAGTCATCGCTTCCGAGACGGATCTCGAAGAGCGGCCCGAAGCGTTCGCACAGGAGTGCGACGTCCGTGGAGAGTTCCGCTCCTTCCAAGTTTCCTGCGAGGGACATTCCGAAGGGAATCTTCGCGTCGGTCAGGGCGCCCGCGATGGCGGTCGCGATCGGGGTTTCGGCCAGCGAGAAGCCGTCCTCGTCGCGCATCACGACGATGACCCCGTCGAGCGCCATCTCGCGGAGATCCTCGACCCAGACACCTGCGTCGAAGTCGTCGAAGCGCGGGACGGGACGGTCCTCCGAAGCACTCGCGAGATCTCGACCGACCGGGCCGGGAACGCCGAAATGCACCAGCCCACAGGTCTCGAGCCGAAGGCGGGCGAGCTGGCGATCCGACGGCACCGGACCGCAGGGAGCAGGCGGAAGCGCCGTCAGCAGCGCGAGGGCAACGGTCGCAAGCGGAGTCACCGTCGCATCCTAACGATGGCCGATCACGGTCCGTACGGATCGTTCGATTTCCCGGTGGCGAACATGCCGGCCTTCCACGCGGCAAGAAGAAGGCCGCCGGCCGAGATGGCCAGGGGCGGACCCGCCCGCAGGGCGAATCGCACCAGGTCCGGAAGCAAGCGAGCCAACGCGAGATCGGCAAGCATCCCGGCCAGCGGCGACAGCGCGACGATCGCCCAGATCCAGGTGGGGAAGCTGTCGTAGTCGTACCCGCGACCTTGGGCGGCCAGCGTCGTCAGCGTCACGGAAAGGACGGCGACACCCCCTGCCCCGAGCGTGATGCGAAGCGGAATGGCAAGCAGGCCGAGCATGCCGCACGCGAACGCGACCGAACCGGCGGTGACCGCGAGCTTGGCGCTTCCCGAGACCAGGAGCAGTCCGGCGAGGGCGGCCGTCGGGAAGGCGAACGAGAGAAAGATGCCCGGGCCGCGAACCTTCCCGGTCGAGAGGATCATGGAGAGCATGCCGGCGGCGACGGCTGTCCGCGCGACGATCCAGGTCGTCGATTCGCCCGGTATCGCCAGCAATCCAAGCACGACCCCCCCCGCGATCGATCCGGCGAGGAGCGCCGCACCGAGCGGTCCGCGGCCGTTCTCGGGTATCGCGATCAGCCCCAGCAGTGCCCCGCCGCAACCCATGGCGACGATGCAGGCGATCGCCGTGATCCACCTCGTCGCCGGAGGCCAGGTCGTGAGGATGGAGATCCCCTCCTGCACCACCCCCGCCCGCACGGCCACCGCGGCGAGCGCCAACGGCACCAGTACGGGCGTGATCCGGCCCAGGAACGGGATGAAGCGGCTCAGGGCGCAGGCGACAGCGGCGATGAGCGACGGGATCAGGACCGCATGCAAGGCCAGGTGTTGTTCCACGGCGAACCTCGGCTTGGACCCGGAGTGACCAAGAAACTACGCGAAAAGCACGCGAGGCGACGGACGGCCGTCGCCTCGCGGAAGTGGGTGAATCGCGATGTCGATCGGCGTCACGAGGCCTTGCCGGCCTCGAGTGCGACGATGACCCGCACTTCGTCGCCGAGCGATCCCTTCTCGACACCGTAGGTCATGCCCCACTGGCTGCGCTTGATCGAGAAGGTCGCCTCGAAGCCGGCCTTCGGCCCCCTGCCCATGTCGGCTGAGCCGGTCATGGTCACGACGGCGCAGGCCTCGTGGGTCTGGCCGTGCATCGTGAGCTGTCCGCAGACTTCCCAGGTGCCTGGCGCGGTCTGGACGCCCTTCGTGCTCTTGAAGGTCATCGCGGGGAACTCCTTCGCGTTGAAGAAGTCCGGGCTCTTGAGGTGCTTGTCGAGGCTTTCGTTGCCGCTGTGGACGCTCTCGATGGCGATCGAGACGTCGAACTCCGGGGCTTTCTCGCCGCCGTAATAGGTGATCGAGCCCTGCACGTCGTCGAACTTGCCCCAGAAGGCGCCGGCCCCGAGATGCATGACCCGGAAGAGGGCCTTGGAGTGGACGGGGTCGATCGACCACTTCCCGTCGTTCGGGGTCTCGGCCGCCGGGGCCTGGTTCGGGAGGGCGACGACGGTGGCGGCGGTGCCGCCGAGCAGAGTGGCGGATAGGACGATGGCGGTCAGGGAAAGGCGGGCGAAGTTCATCTCGGACGGTCCTCGGAATGGGAAGTGAACGGAAACTCCAGCCGGTGGGACGGCCACCGCTGGAATGGAAGGGTCGGCGTTTTAGCGTAATGACCGAGTTCGGATGCGAACGCAGTGTGGGGTACCCGGAGAACCCGCAAAGGTCGAAGTGCAGGTGTCTCTCCGTGCGGTCCCGTTTGGTCCCGTACCTGTCCAAGTGAGGTCTCCCCAACTGGTCTCAGACTGGTCTCAAACTGGGCCCAAGCCGCCGGACAGTTTCCCCTCACCTGAAACAAGATGATTCTGTCGCGAAAGAAGAGACATCTGCCGTGTTTGTGGGTCTAACGGAGTCGAACAAGTCCATCTCAACGCAGATCACGAAGGCGTTATCTGGGTCATCAGGCGCTAAAAGCTTCGATCTTGAAGCGATCTTTGAAGGATCTGGCACCAACAAAGGAGAGAGAGCGGTCGGCTGTGATTAGTTATAAGACTCACAAATCAGCGGACACGGCTCTGCCAGACCCTGACGGCGATCAGAAGCGGCACTGAGTCGAAGAGACTCGATCGGTTTCTTCGCGCTCCCAGCACCGCTGGTGGCTACGGAGTTTCGCAGCAGCCCTCAAGCATCGCGGCCAAGCCAGACGCCCCGGCAGGCCAGAGTCGGTCCGTAGCATGGGCTCCTCATGCGTCGCGCGAGCTCGAACCCTCCGTTTCCTTGGGCCCGGACGGCGATGGCCGTAGGGCTCGTCGCATCGAATGCCGTCGCGTGGCGACCTCCCCCGGGAGCCTCGGCCATCGATCCGGCCAGCCGGCCGACCTACGACCAGCCCCCGAAGATCCGGCCGGCGGCGGGGCTCCGGGCGTCCTTGTTCGCGATGGAGCCGCTGGTGGCCGATCCGGTCGCTTTTTGCATCGACGAGAAGGGCCGGTTCCTCATCGCAGAGAGCGCTCGCCAGGAGCTGGGCGTCGAGGACAACCGTTCGTCCCGTTGGTGGCTCGAGGACGACCTCCAGTCCCGGACGGTCGAGGATCGGCTCCGCATGTACGAGAAGTGGGCGGCGAAGCGGGAAGGCGGCATGGCGTACTACCGCGCGCACGATGACCGGGTGCGTCTCATCGAGGACACCGACGGCGACGGTCGCGCCGATCGCGGCATGATCTTCGCCGGGCCGTTCAATGAGCCGTTGGACGGCACCGGTGCGGGGGTCATCGCGAAGGATGGTGACATCTGGTACACGAACATCCCCCACCTCTGGCGGCTGCGCGATCGCGACGGGGACGGCATCGCCGAGGAGCGCGTGGCAGTTCACGGCGGCTTCGGGGTTCGCGTCGCGCTGCGCGGTCACGACATGCATGGGCTCGCGTGGGGGCCGGACGGCCGGCTTTACTGGTCGATCGGCGATCGTGGCTACCACGTGACGCTTCCCGACGGTCGCGTGCTGTCGGATCCGCAGGGCGGCGCCGTGTTCCGCTGCGAGGCCGACGGCAGCGGGCTCGAGGTGTTTCACCACAGCCTGCGCAATCCGCAAGAGTTGGCTTTCGACGATCTCGGCAACCTGATCACCGGCGACAACAACTCCGACGGCGGTGACAAGGCCCGCATCGTCTATGTCGTCGAGGGCGGCCATACCGGCTGGAGCATGAACTACCAGACGCTGGAGGGCGCGAACCTTCGCGGCCCGTGGAACCAGGAGGAGATGTGGGCGCTTCGGCCCGAGCTCGCGCCGGATAAGGTGACCCGGGCTTCCCCGGTGCAGCCGGCCTGGTCGATTCCGCCGCTTGATCATGTCGGCAGCGGGCCGTCGGGGCTCGCGCACTATCCCGGCCTTGGATTGCCCGATCGGTACCGGGGCGCGTTCTTCCTGTGCGACTTCCTCGGCGGCGATGCCTACAGCCGCGTGCTGGCCTTTCGTCTCGAGCCGGCGGGCGCGGGCTATCGCGTCGTGGATGTGCACCCTTTCGTCGAGAACGTGCTGCCGACCGATGTGGAGTTCGGATACGACGGTCGCTTCTACGTGAGCAACTGGGCCGGCGGTTGGTACAGCAGCGATCGCGGCGAGATCTACGCGGTGTGGGATCCCGAGCGGGCGGGCGATCCCCGCATCGCCGAGGTCGGTCGGCTGTTCCGCGAGGGTTTCCGAGGCCGCGATCCGGACGAGCTCGCGATGCTTCTGTCGCATCCCGACCAGAGGGTGCGGCTGCGCTCGCAGTTCGCGCTGGCCGATTGCGGCCGGGCCGCCGCGCCGCTGTTTCTTGATGTCGCGCTGCGCGGTGCGGATCGCCTGGGCCGACTGCATGCACTATGGGGCCTCGGGATGCTTGCCCGTCTCGAGCGTGACGGATCCATCGCGGCGCCGACGGCTCCCCTGCTCGACGACTCCGATGCCGAGATTCGCGCTCAGGCCGCGAAGATCCTGGGCGAGTCGGGAGTGCTGGCCGCGGTCCCTGCGATCGAGCGGCAACTCACCGACGAGTCGCTGCGGGCCCGGTACTTCGCCGCGATGGCGCTCGGGAAACTCTCGGCGCTGGAGTCGGCTCCGGCGATCGTCGCCATGTTGGCCGAGAACGACGGTGCGGACGTTTTCCTCCGTCACGCCGGCGTCCACGCCCTGGCCGCGATCGGTGATCGTGCGGTCGCCGCGGGACTCTCCCGCGAGCCGCAGGTTGAGCTTCGACTGGTGGCGGCGCTGCTCTATCGCGCTTGGCGGGATCCGTCGCTCGGTCGGATGCTCGGCGATCCGGAGGCGGCGATCGTCGCCGAGGCGGCGCGGGCGATTCATGACCTTCGCATCGAGGAGGCGATGCCGGCGCTCCGTCGCCTCGCCCCGTCGTACGGCGCGGCGGCCACGGAGGGTCCCGCGCCGGTCGGCGATCGGTTCCGTCGCGAGCGTTGGACCGAGGTCACCGGCAGCGGCGACGCGGACCTCTCCGATCCGGCCACCTTCCACGGCGGAGTCGCGATCGTCGAGGAAGTTGCGGAGTTCAGCGGGGCGCCTCGGGCCGGCGATCGCTATCTGCAGCGGGTGTCCGGTCTCGTGACCGCTCCCGCGGACGGCGAGTATCGGTTTCTCATCGCGAGCGATGACCATTCGTCGCTGCTGGTCTCGGACGGCGACGATCCGGCGCGGGCACAACCGATCGCGTCGGTGCAGGGCTACTCGGGCCGCGGTGATTTCAACGGCCAGCCGAACCAGGTCTCGCGACCGATTCGCCTCGAGAAGGGCCAGCGCTACTGGATCGAGGCTCGTCACGCGGAAGGCGGCGGAGATGATCACCTCACGGTCGGTTGGGTTCGACCCGACGGTTCGATGGAAGCGCCGATCGGGGCAGGCATCGCCCGGCCGCACGACGCGCCGATCCTGCGTCGGGTGATCAACGCCCTGTTCCGCAGCGGTACGCCCGACGATGCGTTGGCGGTGGCGAGCATCGCGGCGAGTCCCGCGAACCCCGGCGCGATGCGACTTGAGGCGATGGCGACCCTCGCCGAGTGGCGTCGGCCTGCGCCGCGCGATCGCGTGCACGGCGGATGGGATCCGGTCGATGCGGCCGCACGCGACCCAGATGGTTTCAGTCAGGCGATGACGCGGGCGTTGCCGGGCCTGATCCGAGTGGATCACGACGGCGTTCGTTCCGCGGCTCGCGACCTTGCGGCGGCGCTTGGCGTGGGTCTCGATCCCGAGATGTTGCTGAGAACCATCGCCGATGAGTCCTCGCGGCCGGCGGATCGGCGGGCGGCGCTGAGCGCGGCTCTTCGCGAGTCGGAGGCGGTGCGCGAGCAGGCTTTGCTGATCGCGGCGCGAAGCGATCTTGCCGAGCTTCGCGTCGAGGCCAGCATCGCCCATCTCCCGTCACGGCCGGACGAACAGGACACGCTTCGCGCGATGCTCCTTCGCGGATCGGATGCGGAGCGCCGCGCCGTGGCTTCGGCTCTGCCACGCATCGAGGCGGAGGTCGGCGATGCGCTGATCGCCGAGGCGTTCGATGCGATGGTTCGGGGTGAGGTTCCGCGATCGATCCATCTTGAGGTGATCGATGCCGCATCGAGTCGTCCGTCCGAGTCATCTCCCCTTCCGCGGCGAGCGTCGGATCATCTGGCGGCGCTTGACTCGGCAGGTGGGTTCGGCCGGCACGTGATCGCGCTTGAGGGCGGTGATGCGGGGATCGGCGATCGCGTCGTGCATCAGCACGCCAGTGCGGTCTGCCTGAAGTGCCACGCGATCGACGGCTTTGGCGGGAACGCGGCGCCCGAACTTCGTGGGGTTGCGAGCCGTCTGGACCGCGAGCAGATCCTGGAGGCACTCGTCTATCCGAACGCCCGTGTGGCCGAGGGATTCGGACCAGCATCGGCGATGCCGGGTATGGCCAGCGTCCTGAGTCCTCGCGAGTTGAGGGATGTTGTGGAGTACCTGATGACGCTCCGGTGAATGTAGTCCTATAACAAAGTCCGGTAATATCAACCATCCTTAGTTGCTATGATTGAACCTCTTGTTCCACGTGGAACTTCGATCTCGGACCAAGGAGGAAACATGAATGCAGGTAAGGAAGAAGGTAGTTCGGCATCGAATCCCAGCCCTCGCAAGCTAGGGAGGGGGCTGGGCGCCCTTCTGAGCGTGCCAGTTCGGATCCCTACTCCTCCGCCGGTCGAACCTTCCACTTCATCACCTGGCAACCCGGTTGGGGCGGGGTCCATCTCTGAGCCCTCGGGTGGATTCCAGGCTGCGAAGTTTCCGATCCCAATCGAGTCATCAAGTGTTCCACGTGGAACCCCCGTTGGACAGGAGTTCCTCTCCCTCCCCATCGCAGAAGTCACCCCAAATCAGCGACAACCTCGTCGCGACTTTGACGAGACTTCGATCAAGTCCCTCGCAGAGAGCATTCGCACGGCTGGGCTGATGCAGCCCATCGTGGTTCGCCACGGGTCGAAGGGGGTCTCCACCAGATTTGAGTTGATCGCAGGCGAGCGTCGCTGGCGCGCCGCCAAACTTCTTGGCTTGACCGAGATCCCCGCCGTCATTCGTCAAGTAGGGGACCAGACCGCTGCTGAATGGGCACTGATCGAGAACATTCAGCGGGAGGATCTCAATCCGATCGAACGATCCGAGGCGATTGGACGGTTGGTTGAGGAGTTCTCGCTCACCCACCAGAGCTTGGCCGAGCGGCTTGGCCTCGATCGTGTGACGATCACGAACCTTCTTCGCCTGGCAGACCTTGATCCCTTCACCAAGGAAGCGGTTCGCAAAGGGGTTCTATCGCAGGGGCATGCCAAGGTTCTTCTGGGGGTGTCACAGCCCGAACGAAGGAAGGCCCTCGCGTCGGCGGCAATCAGCAGCGGGTTGTCGGTGCGAGAACTGGAGCGGCGGGTGCGGGAGTTTGATTCCCCGAAGTCGGCCCCACAAACCGGCCAGGCAGCAATCCTGACGACCAAGCCACATATTGCAGATCTGGAACGTCGGCTGTCCGAGCATCTGGGCACGAAGGTCACCATTCGCGAAAATCCCAAAAATAAGGGATCTGGACATGTTATTATTGACTATTACTCAATCGCCCAGTTCGATGGGCTGATGGCCAAGGTCGGCTTCCAATCAGAGTTGTAACAACTCTATCAGAGATTATTGGGTTCCTGATGGCTGCTGTTTGGAGAGAACGGCGTCGGGCCGATGAGAGACCGCCCTCAGGATTCATCTCCAGGGCGGAGGTCTGACCTGTGCAATCTGTTGAAGTGACATTCGCCGAGCAGCGAGTTCGATTGATCCAAGCGTCGTACCGCCGGGCCCTTGGTGCGTGGGCGGCGGACCTGCTCACCCTTCGCCGGGAGGGGAGCCTCCTGACCCAGTGGGTAGAGCCCCGATGCGATCGCGACTTTGATTCCGAGCGTCGGGTGGCCTGACACCATCACCTCAGCGCCGGCGGCCGCCCCAGATCCCGACTTTGGGACAAGGCAGGGGGTCTGACTGCCGATAGACACTCCGCTCCGTACATATCGACGAGCCGATCTGCCATTCGGTCCGTCCCTCTCCAGGGAATCCCTCTCATGACCGCGACCCAAGCCCCGAAGCACCACGGTGCCGCCGAGCGCCTCCAGGAACTCATCGACACCAATCGCGCCGTCGTCGGCGTGATCGGCTTGGGTTATGTCGGATTGCCGCTCGCCCACGCCCTGCACCAAGGCGGATTGCCGGTCGTCGGCTTCGACATCGATCGCCGCAAGATCGACTGCATCGAGCGCAAGGAGAACTATCTCAAGCATCTCGGCGACGACATGATCGTGTCGCTCGCGAACAGCCAACGCTTCGACGCCACCACCGACTTCTCGAGGCTCGGCGAGTGCGACGTGATCATCGTCTGCGTGCCCACGCCGCTCGGCAAGCATCAGGAACCGGACATCTCGTACATCCTCAACACCGCCGAGGCGATCGGCAAGACGCTTCGAGCGGGGCAGCTCGTGATCCTCGAGAGCACCACGTATCCGGGCACGACCCGTGACGACATGATGCCCGCCATCTTCAAGGCGGCCGGCCCGCGCGGCGAAGGTCTCCTGGTCGGCCGCGACGTCTTCGGGGCCTTCAGCCCCGAGCGTGAGGATCCGGGTCGCAAGTCCCATTCGACAAGCACCATCCCGAAACTGGTCGGCGGTCTTGATGACCGCAGCACCGGGCTTGCGGCCAGCGTGTATCGCAAGGGCGTGACGCAGGTCGTGCCCGTGGCGAGCGCCGAGATCGCCGAGAGCGCCAAGCTTCTCGAGAACATCTTCCGTTGCGTCAACATCGCGATGGTCAACGAGCTCAAGACCGTGCTCACCCCGATGGGCATCGATGTCTGGGAGGTGATTCGCGCCGCCAGCACCAAGCCCTTCGGATTCATGCCCTTCTTCCCCGGGCCGGGCCTCGGCGGACACTGCATCCCGATCGATCCGTTCTACCTGACCTGGAAGGCCAAGGAGGTGGGCAAGAACACCCGCTTCATCGAGCTTGCGGGCGAGATCAACACCGCGATGCCGCACTACGTCCTGGAGCGAACCATCGAGGCCCTGAATGACCGGGCCAAGAGCCTGAAGGGCTCGCGGATCCTGGTGCTCGGGCTCGCGTACAAGCCCGACATCGACGACGTGCGCGAGAGCCCGTCGTTCGAGCTGATCGAGCTCTTCAAGGGCAAGGGCGCCCGCGTCGACTATTCCGATCCGCACGTGCCCGAGACCTGGGCCGGCCGGAAGCATGATCTCCAGATGAAGAGCGTGACCATCACGCCCGAGACGCTTGCCGGCTACGACTGCGTGGTCGTTTCGACGAACCATGCGGCGTTCGACTGGGCGAAGATCGCCAAGCATTCGAAGCTGATCGTCGACAGTCGCGACGCGCTCCGGGCCCATCACGCCGAGCTCGGCGACCGGATTGTGCTGGCCTGAACCCCCGGCCGCGGGAGCGGCGTACCTTGGTATCTCGCGTGCGCCTCCTCCATGTCATCGAGGGCTTGAATCCGGATCGCGGGGGACCGCCGCAGGTCGCGGCGGCGTTGGCATCGGCCCAGCGCGACGCGGGTCATGAGGTGGCGTTTGCGAGCCACGACGCCGGCTCGGCGGAGGTGGGGGACTTTCTGGCCTCGCGCGGCCTGTCGGACTGCCTTCGCGTGACGGTCGGTGCATGCGGGGCGTTCGGCGCGAATGCGTTCGCCGCTGCGATGGATCGCGAGCCGCGACCCGATGCGCTGCATCTCCACGGCGTGTGGAACCCGATCCTTCCGCAGGCGGCCCGCTGGGCCGAGCGCCGCGGAGTCCCGTACCGGATCTCCACCCACGGTTCGCTCCATCCCTTTCCCATGCGTCGTGCCCGATGGAAGAAGGAACTGGCGATGGCGCTGACGCACCGGCGCCTGCTCCGCGGCGCGTCGAAGGTGTTCGTCCTCAATGAAGAGGAACGGAGGGCTGCAGCCCCGCGATGTGCGCCGGACGCCGTCGAGGTATTGCCGAACGGAGTCGAGCGGCGACCGGAGGCCGATCGTCCCCACGAAGGACGCTCCGGCCGCGCTTTCGTGGTGTTCCTCGGCCGGCTGGACTGGACCAAGGGCGTCGAGCGCCTGGTCTCGGCACATCGATTGGTTCTCGATTCGGGCATCGACTGCGATCTGGTCGTGGTCGGAAACGATTGGGGGTCTCGGGCCTCGATCGAGTCCGCCATCCGGACGGCGGGAACGGGCGATCGCGTTCGGCTGGTCGGTCCCAAGTACGGCGACCAGAAGTGGGAGCTGCTCGCGAGCGCCCGGCTTCTCGTCCACCTTCCGCACTACGAGGGTTTCGGCATGGCGGTCCTCGAGGCCCTGGCCGTCGGCACGCCGGCGGTGATCGGCGATCGTTGCCTGCTGCCCGGTGCCGGACCGGAGATGGGGGTCACGGTCACCGCGTCGCAGCCATCCGCCCTCGCCGCCGAGGTGGTCCGGTTGCTGTCCGACGAGGGTGCGAGGAACGCGCTCGCGGCGTCGGGTGTGCGGGCGGCCCGGGAACGATTCAGTTGGTCGGCGATCGCGGCTCGATGCACGGGATCCGATGGACCTGTCGGTCCGCGGTCCGGGCGGGGCCTGACGCAGTCCGGCGGAGGAACCGGGTCATGAAAGTACGGATCGTGCAGTCCGTGATCCCCGAGTACCGGGATCCCTTCTTTCGTCGGATCGCCGCGCAGCCCGGGATCGAGCTCGAGGTGTGGGCGGATCTCGAAGAGGGAACCGGAAGTCTCAAGAACGCTCCCGACCGCGGCGGATATCGCCGCGTCCACGCGCCGAACCGCGTCGTGGGACCGCTGCTTTGGCAACCGGCGCTTCTGGATGCCGTGAACGGCGAGGCCGAGGTCGTGGTCGCCCAGTGGAACGCCCGTCTCGCCCACCTTTTCCCCGCGATCCGGAAGGCCCGACGCCATGGGGTTCGCCTGGTGCTCTGGGGTCACGGCATGGGGAAGCGAGAGTCCGCGACCCGGCGGGCCATCCGGAACGCGCTGGGGAAGCGGGCGGACGCGGTGATCCTGTACACGCCGGGTGTCGCCGCGGAGTTGCGGGATGCCGGATTCGACCCGAGAAGGTTGCATGTCGCGCCGAACTCGCTGAACCTCGATCCGATCGAAGCGGCCAGACGGGCCTGGCCTGCGGAACGGGTCCGATCGTTCCTGGCCGAGCGGGGATTCGAGCCCGGCCGCACGGTGCTGTTCGTTTCGCGCCTCGAACCCGACAAGCGAGTCGATCTGCTGCTCGAGGCGATGGCCGCACTGGCCGGCGACCATCCCGAGCTCCGGACCTGCATCATCGGCGGCGGTCCCGAGCGGCCGCAGCTCGAGGCCCTCGCGGGCCGGCTCGGGATCTCGTCGACCGTTCGCTTCGAGGGTCCGGTCTACACCGAAGCCAACCTTGCCCCGTGGTTTCTCGGCTCGATGTGCATGGGCTATCCGGGCCCGATCGGGCTGAGCCTGCTGCATGCATTCGCGTACGGGCTTCCGGTCATCGCCCACGATCGGAGGATCAACCACGGGCCCGAGATCGAGGCCCTCCGGCCGGCCGAGAACGGGCTGCTGTTCACCGAAGGGGATCCACGTACGCTCGCGGACGCGATCGCCTCGCTGCACAAGGACGACGAGCGGCGGCGACGCATGTCGGACGCCGCCCGAAGCGCCGTGCGGGACGACGGTCCGTGGTCGATGGACGCCATGGTGCGCGGATTCACCGCGGCGATCCGCGGTGAACCGTCCTGCGGTCCTTGATCCTTCCGAGGCGTCGGATCAGGGATTCCCGACGGCACGGCGACCGGGAATCCTGCCGATCACGCGGGTCCACCCGCCGCGGATGCCGGCGACGAGCCGGGCGAAGAGCTCGCGGTCGAGAAGGCGGATCGCCGCGAGGTACGCCGGCACGAACACGGTCGTCGCGCCGATGCAGCAGAGGAGTGCGTTCAGCCAGTGACCGTCGCTGAGCAGGGCCAGCGGCACCGCGGGCACCGCCGCGATCGCCGCGGCCGCGATGGGTTTGCCGAACAGTCCCAGGACGCCCACCAGTTCCGCCCCTCGGGCCCGGGTGGCCAGGATCGCGCCGAACGGACACGACAGCGCGTACTGCAGTGCGATGACGCACGCCACGGCGAAAGCGGCGCCGTTGTCCACCCACTGCCGTCGCTCGATGATCGGCCCGATCCATCCCGCGGCAAGGAACACCGCCGGCACCAGGAGCGCCGACTGGCCGGCTTGCCATCCGGTGTAGGCATGGAACCGTCCTTGGGCCTTCAGCAGCGCCGTCGAGCAGCCCATCCCGAAGTAGAAGATCTGGCCGGCGGCCAGGACCATCAACAGCGGGGCCGCCGGCCACCACCGTTCGGGCAGGACCAGGTGCATGAACGGAACCGCGATGATTCCTTGCAGGGCGACCAGCGGAGCCGTGGCGGCCCCGATGACCGCCGTGTTCTTGAGGAACGATCGGCGCTGCGCTGCCGGGTCCCGGTTGAGGTGGGCGAAGACCGGCTGCAGCGCGACGCTCACGTTGTAGGCGAAGACCCCGTTGATCTGCGCCGAGAGGTTGAAGGCCAGGAAGTAGAGGCCGGTCTCGTCCTGCGTCGCGAGCAACCCGAGCGCGATGTAGTCGACGAACAGCGAGATCGAGTGGGCATACTGGCCGGTCGAAAGCGTCGCGTACTCGCGGAAGAGCGGCCCGGCGCCGGCGAGCGTGGGGCGCAGCGAAGGCACCGGTCGGGCCCGGGTGGCGAACAGGTAACTCGTCAGCCCCACCACGAGCAGGGAAGGAAGGACCACCGCGAGCGAGCCGCCGCCGAGCGCCGCCACGATCACCGCGACCGCCAGCGAGAAGATGGGCACGATCACGTTCACCCGGGTGATGTCGCCGAAGCGAAGCGACTCCCGCAGCACTGTGTATGGGACGATCTGGAACGCCAGCAGCAGCGGCCTCACCGACAGGATTCCCAGCAGGACCGCGAGCCGCGGGTCGGACTTCCACGCCAGTACCGGCGGGATCATCGCGAGGAGAAACGCGGTCGACAGCAGTCCGGATCCCATCAGGGTCCAGAAGGCCGGCGCCGCGTCCTCGCGAAGCCGGTCCCGTCTGGCCAGCAGGACATCGCTCATGATGAGCGGATTGAGAAAGGTCAGCATCAGGTTGATGCTGATCGCGAAGGTCGCGATCCCGAGCTGTTCCGGCAGCAGGAACCAGGCGAGCGCGAACTGTGAACCTGCCGCCGCCGCTTTTCCGACGACGGTCTGCACGACCGCCAGGATGGATCCCTGTCGTGCTGACGCGTCGAGCGTCCGTTCGTCCCACGAATCCGGTCGGGAAGCGGAAGGATCCTCATCATCGGTGTGCGGCGCGGTCATCGCTCGGCCATCCGGGCCAGTTCGGGCCGGCCCAGTTCGGGTTCCAGCGCCGGGTCCTCCGGGAACTCATCCGCCGGATCGCCTTCCGCGTCCGCCTGATCGACCGGTTCCAGATGCTCCTCGGCTGTCGGGATCGAGAACAGCCGGGCGATGATGCAGCAGTAGCAGAACAGGTCGATGTTCCCCCAGATCGTTCCCGCCTTGTTCGCGATGATGAACTCGAACGCCGCCAGTCCGACCAGGAAGCCCATGCCCGATCGGAGGGACGGATCGGCCGCGGTCCGGGCGAGCAGGCTGCGGCCGGTCTTGAAGGCCGTGAGGAAGATGATGGCTCCCAGGACGACCCCAGGGATCCCGAGTTCGAAGATCAGGTCCATCAACAGGACGTGTGAGTAGGGATCGCCGCTCGCGGTGGGAAGGTCGTGGAACGCCGCCGATCCGAGACCGATGGGCCACAGGGCGGGGTAGTTGAAGTAGCTCATCGCGAGGTCGAGGACGTTCTCGACCCGGCCGCCGCTGCCCGACGTCACGCTCTCCATCGACCAGCGGTCGCGGTTGTCGATGCCGATGAAGAAACTCTGCACGACCACGATGGCGACGAGGATCACCGCCGCCGCCGAGGTCGTGAGGAGGAACTGCCGTACGTCGGCGATCTTCCGGGCGAGGGGCAGGAAGAGCACGCCGACGGCGATCGCCGCGAGCACCTCGCCGCGGGATCCCGACAGGAGCCCGAGCCCGAGGCCCACGACGAAGGCGGCGCACCGGGTCAGGAAGACCAGCGTCCCGTCACGCGGGGAACCGAGTGCGGCCGCGATGACCAGCATCCCGCCGAGCGCCCCGATCTCGAGGGGGTTCGATCGCTCCACCGCATCCAGGGCCAGCACGTACCGGGTGTTGTAGAAGCGGAAGTTCGGGTTGAGCAGGATGAGCAGGGCCAGCGCCGTGCCGGTGAAAAGCACGGCGATCCGGAACTCCGTCATGTCCCGGACTGCGGACACCAGCGCCGGCGCCAGCACGATGAGCACCACGAAGTACGGCATCGAGTGCAGCATCGAGTCGAGCAGGTACGCCGGCGCGAAGGTCCAGACCAGGGACAGGGCGCCCCACAGGTACAGACCGAGGGTCGCCAGCAAGGTCGGGGTCCAGAAGGGCAGCAGCAAGCCGCGACCCGAGAGGCTCAGCCGGACGGCGGTCAGCAGGGCGAGCGCGCCCACCATCACGTTGCCGAGGTACGGGCGGGCCAGGAACGCCCCGGAGCTGGCCTGGAGGAGCTGCTCGAGGGGGAACATGAGCGTGACGATCGCCAGACACCACGCCGGACGAAGGACGCCGAGCACAAACAGGATCGCGATGATGCCGATGGTCAACTCACCCATCGATCGATTCCGTTCCGGTCACTGGTCGTGACCATGGTCATCCGGGATCTGGTGCCCGGCGTTCCGAAGCGTCTGCTCGCGGCGGGCCATCTCGAGATCATGCTCGACCATCATGGTCACCAGTTCCGAGACCGAGGTCCGTGGCGTCCAGCCGAGCACCCGCCGGGCCTTCGCCGCATCTCCGAGCAGTTGCTCGACCTCGGCGGGCCGGAAGTAGCGCGGATCGATCTCGACGAAGTCGCGATAGTCAAGACCCACCGCGGCGAACGCCTTCTCGCAGAATTCACGGACCGAGATCATCTCGCCCGTCGCGATGACGTAGTCGTCGGGCTTCTCCTGCTGGAGCATCAACCACATGGCCTCGACGTAGTCCCCCGCGAAGCCCCAGTCCCGGCGGGCGTCGAGGTTTCCGAGGAACAGTCGCTTCTGGAGCCCGAGGCGGATCCGCCCGACGGCCCGCGTGATCTTGCGGGTCACGAAGGTCTCGCCGCGACGTGGGCTCTCGTGGTTGAACAGGATCCCGCAGGAGGCGTGCAGCCCGTAGCTCTCGCGGTAGTTCACGGTGATCCAGTGGGCGAACACTTTCGCACAGCCGTAAGGCGAGCGCGGATAAAACGGCGTGGTCTCGCGCTGGGGCACCTCTTGGACGAGACCGAACATCTCGCTGGAGCTTGCCTGGTAGAACCGCACCGCCCGGCGGGCGGACTCCTGGTAGACCCGGACCGCCTCGAGCAGCTTGAGGGTGCCCGTGGCATCGACGTCCGCGGTGAAGATCGGCTGGTCGAACGACACCCGGACGTGGCTTTGCGCGCCGAGGTTGTAGACCTCATCCGGAGCGACCTCGTGGACCAGGCGCACGAGGGAGTTCGCGTCGGCAAGATCGCCGTAGTGGAGTTTCAGGCGGGCGCCCGCCTCGTGGGGGTCGCGGTAGATCGGGTCGATCCGCGCGGTGTTGAACGACGAGGATCGACGGATGATTCCGTGGACCTCATACCCCTTCTTCAGCAGCAACTCGGCCAGGTACGAACCATCCTGCCCGGTCACGCCAGTGATCAATGCCCGCTTCATCGATGTGGTACTCACGGTTCATCCTCGGTCGAAACGAGGATTCGGTATCGGCCCGAATCGACGCCCCATGTCAACAGTAATGCCGGGTTGGCGCGAAGTTGCCTCGGATCGGGGATCGGGCCGCCGACCGCCTCCCGCCGAACCCGTGTCATTTCGTCCGGATCGGACGGATGGGGGCTGGACCGGTTCGGCAATCCCTGCGCCCCGGGCGCCCGACTCCGGCCGAACTCCGGCCAGACCTACGAAAGGCCGCGGAGCCAAAGTTCGAGCTTGAGATAACTCTGTGCGACATGGTCGGGCCAGAGTCGGAGTTTGCTTCGCAACGACTTCTCGCATGCTCTCGCGACATTGCCGTCGAGCAGGCCGTGCGAGACCGCCAGTCCATCGGGGAGCAGGCCGGCGTAGCGCTGTCCGATGAGGGGCACCCAAGTCCGCCATGGACTCGAGAAACCCTTCTTGGGCCGGTTGGCGATCCAATCGGGCAGCAGGTCGGCGACGGCCTTCCGCAGCCAGATCTTGGGGCCGAGATCGGAGTCGGGTCGCGCCTTGCGGAGGCCGACCGCCGTCTCGACGAGCCGATAGTCGACCAGCGGAGTCCGGGCCTCGATCCCGTGGCGCATGCTCAGGCGATCGGTCTGGGCGAGACCGTTGCCGAGCAGGTAGGTCCGGATGATGAGCTTGGTCAGCTCGACCTCGAGGGGTTCGGGCGATGGGGGCAAGCGGTGGTGCCGCAACGCGGCGTCGTGGCCGGCCGCTTCCGCGAGCCGACGGGCGGCCGCCGACTCCATGTGCCGCTCGGTCTCGCGGAAGCCGTGGGTGAGGTCCCAGAAGCGCATCATCCGTGCGTCCGCGCGCCATCGCCGCGTGAGGGCTCGGAAGCCCGAACGCATTCCCGCGAGATCGCGCAGCCACAGGATCGTCATCGTCGGAGAGGGCGGCGGGGCGTGGGGCCGCAGGTGCCCGAGCGTCGCGAGCAGTCCCGGCTGCAGCGCGAGTTCAGACAGCGTCCGGGCCTCCGCCTGCAGGCGATATCCGCGGAACAGCTCGTCACCGCCGAGGCCCGACAGCATCACCGGCAAGCCCAGCTCGCGGCATCGCCGGAACATGAAAAACAGCGGGAAACCCGCCAGATCGGTGATCGGCTCATCCCGGGCCTGCACCACGTCCGGGACCGCCTCGACCACCTCTTCGGCGGAGATCTTCACGCGGTGGAAAGGAATCCCGAGGTGGGCGGCGAACCGCTCGGCGACCTGGCTCTCGTCGTGCCGTCCGGCATGTTCGTATCCCACGCTGACCGCGTGCATCGTCCCCGGATACTCGCGAGCCGCCAGTGCGGCGATCGAGGACGAGTCGATGCCTCCGCTCAGGCACACTCCGACCGGCACGTCGGAGCGGATCGAAAGCCGGATCACCCGTTCGAGTTCCGACCGGACCGTCGAGACCGGATCGGCGTCGATCGGCGGGATCTCGTCCAGAGACCAGTACGCACGCCGGGTACGAGCGCCGGTCTCCAGCGAAAATGTCTCGAGGCAACCCGCGGGCAGCTTCTCGACGCCCTCGATCGGCGCCAGCGGTTCCGGGATGAAACCCCAATAGAGGAAGTCGACGACGGCCAGCGGATCCGGACGGATCGGAACCAGCCCCGAACGCGTCATCGGCCGAAGTTCCGACGAGAACCAGAGCTGTCGACCTCGGGCGAAAAGGTGCAGCGGCTTCTCGCCGAGCCGATCCCGGAAGAGGATCACCTTTCGTCGTGGCCCATCGAAGATCGCGCCGGCGAACATGCCGCGCAGGCGCTGCACGAAGTCCTCGCCCGACTCCTCGTACAGATGGAGGATGGTCTCGCAATCGCTTCCGGTCGCGAATCGATGACCCCGTCCCTCGAGTTCCCGGCGGAGCTCGACGAAGTTGTAGATCTCGCCGTTCACCACCAGCGCGATCGACCGGTCCTCGTTGTAGAGCGGCTGCTGCCCCGACGCGAGATCGTGGATGGCCAACCGGCTCATGGCCAGGACCACATGCGACGTGACCAGGGAACCCGTCCCGTCCGGACCCCGATGCGCCTGGAGGCCATTCATCGCGGAAACCGTCGAGAGTTCGGAGTCGGTCAGGGGATTTGCCGATACTACGCCGACGATTCCGCACATGGGTGGATCCGGAACGGGTCCGCGGGGACCGATCCGGGGAGCATACCGGAGCCCCCTGACCGATCCGCCGCTTCCCAGCCGGTTTCCGCTCGCGAGGACCAGACGGTGCCCATCGACCTTCGAGACCATCGGATCGTGCTGACCGGGGGAGCCGGTTTCCTCGGGACGGCGGTGCAGGCCGCGCTTGCCCGGCGGGGGGCGGTTCCGGTCGGGATCCCCCGAAAGCGGGACTTCGACCTGACCCGGGAGGCCGACGTGGCCCGCCTGTATCGGGAGTACCGCCCCGACGTCGTCATCCACCTCGCCGCCGAGGTCGGCGGGATCGGGGCGAACATGGCGAACCCGGGCCGGTACTTCTTCGCCAACATGGCCATGGCCCTCCACCTGATCGAGCAGGCACGCATCCACGGGATCCGCAAGTTCGTGCAGGTCGGCACCATCTGTGCCTACCCCAAGTTCACGCCGGTTCCGTTCCGCGAGGACGAACTCTGGAACGGGTATCCGGAGGAGACCAACGCCCCGTACGGCGTCGCGAAGAAGGCGGCCCTGGTGATGCTCGACGCGTACCGCCGCCAGTACGGCTTGGCTTCGAGCTACCTCCTGCCGGTCAACCTGTACGGGCCGCGCGACAACTTCGATCTCGCCTCGTCGCACGTCATCCCGGCGCTGATCCGCAAGTGCGATACGGCCCGGCGTGACGCGGCGAGTTCCGTCAGCTGCTGGGGGACCGGCTCCGCAAGCCGCGAGTTCCTGTATGTGGACGATGCGGCCGAGGGCATCGTCCGGGCGGC
This sequence comes from Phycisphaerales bacterium, assembly GCA_044356865.1. GTDB lineage: Bacteria > Planctomycetota > Phycisphaerae > Phycisphaerales > SM1A02 > JBEIUL01. The sequence goes on from JBIKVN010000001.1 coordinate 29,991, forward strand.
CGAGGTCATGGACGAGCCGGTGCCCATCAATCTCGGCACCGGTCACGAGATCACGATTCGCGACCTGGTGGAGCTGGTGGCCCGACTCACCGGATTCCGCGGAACCATCGAGTGGGACGCGAGCAAGCCCGACGGGCAGCCGCGTCGGTGCCTGGACACCGCGCGGGCCGCGGAGCTCCTCGGTTGGAAAGCGGAGGTCGGATTCGAGGAAGGACTGCGCCGGACCATCGAGTGGTTCCGCTCCGACGGGGGATCGGCTTGCCGCACCCCGGCCGGCCCTTGAACGCGATGCGCGTGCTGCTGCTCAACCAGGTGTTCTATCCCGATGTCGCGGCGACCGCCCAGCATGGACATGATCTCGCACGGGCTCTGGTCGCGGCGGGACACGAGGTCACCGCGATCGCCTCCCGCTCCCTGTACGGGGATGCGACGGTCCGCCTGCCCGCGTCCGAGACCGTCGACGGGATCCGCATCGAGCGAGTCGGGCGGAACTGGTTCGGAAAGCGGCACCTGCTGGGCCGGATGGCCGACTTTGGGCTGTTTTACCTTGCGGCGGCCCTCAAGTCGTTGCGGGTCGGGCGGCACGACGTCGTCATCGCGTTCACGACGCCACCGCTCATCGCCGGAGTCGGCTGGCTGGCCACGAGACTGCGCGGCGGCAAGTTGATTTACTGGTCGATGGACCTTTATCCCGAAGTCGCCGTCGCGGGCGGATTGGTGAACCGGCGATCGCCGGCCGTTCGTCTCGTGTCGGCGATCGACACGGCGGTGATGCGAGGATCCGCGGCGGTGGTCGCTCTCGGGCGATGCATGCGGGATCGAATCCTCGCCCGCGACGTCTCGCCCGCCAAGGTGCACGTGATACCCGTATGGGGCGAGGAGACGCTGCCGGCGACGACCGACGGCGAGAACTCGTTCCGACGGCAGTGGGGGGTTGGCGACCGGCAGGTCCTGATCATGTACTCGGGCAACTTCGGGCTCGGCCACGACGTACAGACCTTCCTCGGGGCGGCCCGGCGGCTCGCGACCGATCCGACGATCCGCTTCGCGTTCGTCGGCGGCGGTGCCCGGCGTGCCGAGGTCGAGCGGTTCATTGCGGAGCATCGCCTCGGGAACTGCATACTCGCCCCGTACCAACCGCGGGAGCGGCTGGCCGAGCTGCTGGCGGCCGGTGACATTCACCTCATCACGATGCTCCCGTCGTTCGCCGGGGTGATGGTCCCGAGCAAGCTGTACGGCGTCCTCGCCGCGGGCCGGCCGGCGATCTTCGTCGGGCCGGCCGAGGCGGAAGGGGCCCTCACCGTCGAGGAGCTCGGGTGCGGGGCGGTGGTCGCGCCCGGCGACGTCGACGGACTCGTCAGCGCGATACGCGGGCTGGCGAGCGATCGCGAGGAGCGGGTCCGCATGGGCGAGGCGGGACGGCGCGAAGCGGCCGCGCGATTCGGGCGAGGCCCCGCGTGCGAGGCTTGGCAGCGGCTCGTGGCAACTCTGGACCGGAACGGGAACATCGCATGATCGACGTGATGATCATCACCTACAACGAGGCCCAGAACCTGCCGCATTGCCTGGCCGCGCTGCAGGGCTGGGTCCGCCGCGTGTTCGTGGTCGACTCCGGCTCGACCGACGAGACCTGCGAGATCGCCCGGCGGTTCGGGGCCGAGGTCGTGCACCACGACTGGGAGGGATACGCCCGGCAGAAGAACTGGGGGCTCGATCACCTGCCCTTCGCCTCGCCGTGGATCCTGCTGCTCGACGCCGACGAGGAAGTGACCCCGGAGCTGCGGGATCGACTGGTCGCCATCGCCTCGCGGCCGGCCGAGAGCGTGCCCGAGGACGGCTTCAGCATCAACCGGCTCACCTACTTCCTCAACGCGCCGATCCGCCACTGCGGCTACTTCCCCAGTTACCACCTTCGCTTCTTCAAGCGAGGCCGCGGGCGGTACGAGGATCGCGCGGTGCACGAGCACCTGATGGTCGATGGCCCGATCGGTTCCATCGCGACCCCGATGCTGCACAACGATCGCCGCGGGCTCGAGCACTTCGTCGCCAAGCACAACCGGTACTCGACGCTCGAGGCGACGGCGCTTTGGGAGGAGATGAGGGATCCGTCGCTGGTCCGCGAGCACGCGTCGCTCACGCGGCAGGCGAAGTTCCACCGCTGGCTGAAGCGTCGGTTGCTCCTGCGGCTGCCGGCCCCGGGCCTGTGGCGATTCGTCTACATGTACTTCCTGCGATTGGGCTTCCTCGATGGGCGTCCCGGGGCCGCGTTCGCCCGCTTCATCGCGATGTACGACGGGCTGGTGGCCCTGAAGCTGTACGACCTGCGGCGGCAGGGGCGGTCGTCGGCCGCGACGGTTCCGGTGAAGGCCGGTGGCCTGTCCGATCCGGAAGGCTCGGTCGATGCCCGGACCGCCGGAGGTCGCGAGGTGTCGGCGGTCCAGATGCATCCGGAGTCCAGCCCGTGGACCACCGGCGAGAAGATCCGCCGCGCCCTCTGGATGATCGTCGGCCGGCCGCTGTTCCGGGCCAGCTTCCACAACTGGTATCGCTATCGCGCGACGATCCTGCGGCTGTTCGGGGCGAAGATCGGACGCGGCGTGGCGATCCGGCCCAGCGCCTGGGTCGAGGTGCCGTGGATGCTCTCGCTCGACGACGATGTCACGGTGGGTGACTTCGCGATCCTCTACAGCCTCGGGCCGATCCGGATCGGCGAGCGGACGATCATCAGCCAGTACGCGCACCTCTGCGCCGGGACCCACGACTACACCGACCACACCTTCCGGCTCATCCGTACCCCGATCACGGTCGGCCGCGACGTCTGGATCGGGGCCGACTCGTTTGTCGGTCCGGGCGTCGTCATCGGGGATCTCACCGTGCTCGGGGCTCGCTCCAGCGCATACCGGAGCCTCGAGCCGGAGTCGGTCTACGTCGGGAATCCGGCGCGGCGCGTCAAGGAGCGGAAGCTCCGATGACCGCGCCGTTCGCTACCGAGGCGGAGTCCCGCTTCCGGGCGTGGGAGTCCGCGGGTCGCGCCCGCCGGGCGCTCTGGCGGTGCGCCGGGGCGATCGGCTTCGGCCTGGTTCCGGAACCCTTTCCCGCGGTGCGAAACTGGGTCCTCCGCCGATTCGGAGCTCGCGTGGGCCCGGGAACGACCATCTCCCGCTCGGTGCGGATCACGGATCCGTGGAACCTGCGGATCGGCGCCGGCTCCGAAGTCCACTTCGGCGCCACGCTCGACTGCATGGGATCGATAGAGATCGGCGACCGGGTGCGGATCAGCCAGTATGCGAATCTCTGCGCGGGAACCCACGACCTGTCGTCACCCGGACTCCCGATCGTGGCGGCCCCGATCCGGATCGGAAATGACGTCTGGATCGCCGCGGATGCCTTTGTCGGTCCGAACGCGGTGATCGGTGCGGGCTCGGTCGTTGCGGCCCGATCATCGGCCTTCGGAACGCTTCCGGAGGGTATGGTGTGCGTGGGCGAGCCGGCCCGTCCGGTGAAGCCGCGAGGGCGCGGCCCCGTCCATCGATGACGGATGCCGGCCTTCCCCACGATCCCATCGATGTCCGCTTCCATCCCATCGCTCCGGCTCATGAACACCCTGTCCCGCTCGATCGAGCCCTTCCGGCCGATCGATCCCGCGGGCCGTCGCGTCACGTTCTATTCCTGCGGCCCCACCGTCTACGACGACGCCCACATCGGCAACTTCCGCTCGTTCCTGAACGCCGACCTGCTGCGCCGCACCCTCGAGCTGCTCGGTCTCGAGGTCCGCCACGTGATGAACATCACCGACGTCGGGCACATGACCGAGGACTCCGACGCCGACGGCGGCGGCGAGGACAAGATGGCGGTCGCCGGCCGCCGCATCGCCGAGGCCAAGAAGAGCGGAGCCCTGCCGCCGGGCGTCGAGATCGACCCCGGCAATCCCTACGCGATCGCCGACTTCTACGCGGGACGTTTCCTCGAGGACGCCCGCCAGCTCGGCCTGAAGGTCGCCGACGCCGCCGCCCGCGACCCGTCGCTCATGCCGCGACCGACCGCGTTCGTGCCGCAGATGATCGAGCTGGTGCGCACCCTCATCGACCGCGGCCACGCGTATGTCGGCGGCGATGGCGTCGTGTACTTCGACGTGCGATCGTTCCCGGCGTACGGCCGCCTCTCGAACAACACGCTCGAGGCCCTCAAGGAAGGCGCCGGCGAGCGGGTGAACGCCGCGAACCAGGCGAACAAGCGGCATCCGGCCGACTTCATGCTGTGGAAGCCGGATCCGACGCACCTGATGCGCTGGCCGAGCCCGTGGGGCGAGGGTTACCCCGGCTGGCATCTCGAATGCTCGGCCATGGCGGCCGCGCTGCTCGGCGACGAGATCGACCTGCACTCGGGCGGCGAGGACAACATCTTCCCGCACCACGAGTGCGAGATCGCCCAGAGTTGCGGGGCGAGCGGCCATGCGTGCTTCGCCCGGCACTGGTTCCACACCCGCCACCTCATGGTCGAGGGGGCGAAGATGTCGAAGAGCAAGGGAAACTTCTTCACCGCCCGCGATCTCTTCGCGAAGGGCGTCACGCCGGCGGCGCTGCGCCTCGAACTGGTGCGGACCCATTACCGCACGAACGCGAACTTCACGCTGCAGGGATTGGCCGATTGCCAGCGGCAGGTCGATCGCTGGACGCGGGCGTGCGAGGCGCTCGCGGCTGCGGCCGCCGGCCGGATGGCCGATGCCCGGCGCGAGCCGGGTCCGTTCGAGCGCGGGCTGGCCGACTTCACGGCCGCGCTGTGCGACGACCTGAACGTCGCCTCGGCCATCGCCGCGCTCAACACCGCGACATCGGGAACGCAGGGCGATGCCTGTCCGGCGCGCGAGCTCGCGGCCCTGCACCGCATGGACTCGGTCCTTGGTGTCCTCGAGCGCAACCGCCCGATCGGCGGGGGCGACGACGCCTTCGCGGCGAAGGTCGAGACGCTCCTCGAGGCCCGGCGGGCCGCCCGCAGCGCGAAGGCCTGGGCCGAGAGCGACCGCATCCGCGACGAGCTGCTCGCTCTTGGCGTCGCCATCAAGGACGGCCCGCAGGGCACGACCTGGACCCGCACCCTCTCGACCGGCTGAGCCCGACGGAGGTCCGCCATGCCGAACATTCCCGTGATCGGGCTCGTCGGCGGAATCGGCAGCGGCAAGTCGCTCGTCGGTTCGATGCTGGCGGACCTGGGTTGCCTGGTCTGCCACTCCGACGAGCTGGCCCGCTCGGCCTTGGCCGACCCGGCCGTTCGTGATGAACTCGTCCGCTGGTGGGGTAGGGAAGTTCTCGACCCGTCCGGTGCCGTCGATCGCCGGGCGGTGGCCGGCAAGGTCTTCGCCGATCCCGCCGAGCGGAAGCGGCTGGAGGCGCTCCTCCATCCCCGGATCGAATCGGCCCGGCGGCGGACGTTCGCCGCCGCCCCGCCCGGCACCCGGGCCCTCGTGATCGACGCCCCGCTCCTGCTCGAGGTCGGTCTGGACCGTGAGTGCGACGCGATCATCTATATAGACAGCCTCCGCGTCGACCGGCTTCGCCGCCTCGCCGAGACCCGGGGCTGGGACTCCGCCGAGCTCGAACGCCGCGAATCGGCCCAGTGGCCGCTTGACCGCAAGCGGGCGGCGGCTCATCATGTCCTCGTCAACGCGGGGAACCAGCCTGCGTTGAGATCCGAGGTCCAGAAGGCCTTGGAGGCCGCCGAGCGAACGTTCCGAGCGGCCCGTTGAACCCCCTCCACAGTCCAGGAGCCGTTCCGGATGTCGTGCGTACGACGTCGGACCGGACCGGAACCCAGGTCGGGAAACGAGCGGGAAACCGTGAGCACCACCGAAGCGCCGAGCGCCGCCTCCAGTAAGGGCGGCTCGCATCCGAAGAACACCTCGCACCAGAGCCACGGCCAGCCCCACGCGGGCGGTCCGGGCCATCAACACGGCCCGCATGAGGGCCACCCGCACGGTCAGCAAGGATCCAAGCACATGGGCAAGAATCGTCGTCGTCGCAAGGGTGGTCGAGGCGGTCCGGGCGCCGAGGGCGGCGGCGGGGGTGGAGGCGGGAGCGGCGGCGGCCAGGAGCGCGGCCCGCGAATCTGGGTGCCCGCGCTCGTTCCCGGTTCGGTCCCGACCGACGAGCAGCTGGACCTCGAACTGGCCGAGCTCGAACAGAAGCTCCAGGGCAAGTACGACCTCGCCAAGAAGGAAGACCTGAACGTCGCCAGCCTGCAGCGGCTTTCGGGCGAGGAGATCGTCAAGCTCGCCAGGAAGGAAGGTCTCGAGGACATCTCGATCCCGAAGCAGAAGCTGGTCTTCGAGATCATCAAGGCCCGCGCCCAGAAGCACGGCCTCATGGTCGCCGAAGGGACGCTCGAGATCCTGCCCGACGGCTATGGCTTCCTGCGAAGCGCCGACTACTCGTACATCGCCTCACCCGATGACGTCTACGTGAGCCCGGCCCAGATCCGGCGTTTCGGCCTGCGCAAGGGCCAGATCGTGAAGGGTCTCGTCCGTCCGCCGAAGGAAGCCGAGACCTTCTTCGCGCTCCTCCGCATCGAGAGCGTGAACGGACGCGACCCGAAGGTCCTGCACGACCTGCCGACCTTCGAGAACCTGACGCCGCTCCATCCGAACAAGCGGATCCAGCTCGAGCTTCTCGGCCAGCCGAACAAGATCGAGACCCGCATCATCGACATGGTGACGCCGCTCGGCTTCGGCCAGCGGGCCCTCATCGTCGCTCCGCCCCGCACCGGCAAGACGGTGATCCTGCAGCAGATCACCAACGCGATCGCCACCAACCACCCCGACGTGCACGTGATCGTGCTGCTCGTCGACGAGCGGCCCGAGGAAGTGACCGACTTCCGCCGCAACACGCCGAAGCGGGTCGAGGTCGTCGCCAGCACCTTCGACGAGGAGGCCAGCCGGCACATCCAGGTCGCCGAGATGGTCATGGAGAAGGCCCGCCGCATGGTCGAGTTCGGCGACCACGTGGTGATCCTCCTCGACTCGATCACGCGTCTGGCGCGTGGCTACAACAACGCCATGCCGGGCGGCGGCAAGATCGGCTCGGGCGGCGTCGACAACGCGGCCCTCATCAAGCCGAAGAAGTTCTTCGGTTCGGCCCGGAACATCGAGAACGGCGGCTCGCTCACCATCCTCGGCACGGCGCTCGTCGACACCGGCAGCCGCGCCGACGAGGTGATCTTCGAGGAGTTCAAGGGCACCGGCAACGCCGAGCTGCACCTGGACCGCAAGCTCGTCGAGAAGCGGGTCTACCCCGCGATCGACGTGGCGGCCAGCGGCACGCGTCGCGAGGAGCTCCTGCTCGATCCAAAGGAACACGAGCTCATCGTGCGGCTCCGCAAGGTCATCAGCGACATGAACGTCGTCGAGGCCATGGAGCTGCTCAAGACCCGGGTCACGAAGACCAAGAGCAACGCCGAGTTCCTGCTGACCATGAGCAAGGGTTGACCTGACCCGGTCGGTGTTTTTCCGGGGTCATCGGAGGCCAACCATGGGAATCATCAGGCACTGGTGGCGAAGCTGGAAGTTGCGGCGAGCGGGCATCGTGAAGCCGCTCCCGGACGTTCGCCTCGCGACCCGCCGATTCGGCTCGGGCTATGGGGGCTGGAATCTCGTCGATGGCCTCGTCCGCGACGACTCGGTGGTCTACTCCTTCGGCCTGGGCGAGGACATCTCGTTTGACCTCGACCTGATCGCCACCCACCGCACGGTCGTGCACGGCTTCGATCCGACACCGCGATCGGTCGAATGGGTGCGGCGGCAGTCGCTTCCTCCGCAGTTTCAGCTACACGCGGAGGGGATTGCCGACTTCGACGGGGAGGCGACCTTCCATCCGCCCCGCGATCCGTCGCATGTCTCGCACAGCATGGTCGAGGCCGACGGGGGATCACCGGGCATACGCGTCCCGGTGCGGCGCCTCGAGTCCATCATGGCCAGCCTGGGCCATCGGCAGGTGGACATCCTGAAGATGGACATCGAGGGCGCGGAGTACGCGGTCATCGATCACCTGGCCACGACCGGGGTCCGGCCCCGGCAGTTTCTCGTCGAGTTTCACCATCGTTTCTCCGCGGTCGGTTGGCCCCGCACGCAGGCCTCCTTGGCAACCCTGCGCTCGTGCGGGTACCGCCTCTTTTGGGTCTCGGACAGCGTGGAGGAGTTCGGGTTCGTTCATGAGGATGCCCTCCGCGGTTCGATACCCGCGTGACGGCCGGCCCGTCCCTCCGGATCGTCCGGGAGGCATCGATGCGCATCCTTCACGTCATCGAAACCCTCGATCCCGACGCCGGCGGCCCGCCGGCGGTGGTGCTTCGGCTCGCGGCCGCCCAGGCGGCGCTCGGGCATGAGGTGCAGGTTGCGTCCCCGCCGCTCGCGACGTCGCGACAGCCCGCGTTCCGCGCCTCGCTCGAGGGAATCCCCCTGATCGCCAAGGTCCGGTTCATCAGCCTGTCTCGGGCGGAGACGGTCCGCTGGCTTGCCGGCCGAGGCGGTGGCTTGCCGGAGGTCGACTTCGTCCATCTGCACGGCGTGTGGAGTCCGCTGATCCTGGCGGCCGCGGCCGCGGCGCGACGAGCCGGCATCGGATACGCGGTCGCTCCCCACGGGATGCTCGACCCCTGGTCGCTGCAGCAGAAGCGGTGGAAGAAGCGATTCGCGCTGGCCATCGGTTGGCGCAGGATGCTTGATCACGCTCGATTCCTGCATGTCCTCAATGCCGACGAGGCGTCCCTGTTGACGCCGCTGGCCGTGCGTTGCCCGTCGCGAGTCATCCCGAACGGCATCTTTCTCGAGGAACTTCTGCCGCTGCCGGAGCCCGGGGCGTTTCGCGCCGAGTTCCCGGCGCTGGCCGACCGTCCGTACATCCTCTTCCTGTCACGATTGCATCACAAGAAGGGTCTCGATCGGCTCGCGGCCGGATTCGCGCGGGTCGCCGCCGAGGACTCCGAGGTCCACTTGGTGGTCGCGGGTCCCGATGGCGGCGCGCAACCCGAGTTCGAGGCGGCGATCTCGGCGGCCGGCCTCGGGGCGCGGACCCATCTCACCGGCCCGATCTACGGGCGCCGCAAGTATGCGGCGATGGTGGATTGCTCTTGCTTTTGCCTGCCGAGCCGGCAAGAGGGCTTCAGCGTCGCGATCACCGAGGCGCTCGCGGTGGGTCGCCCGGTGGTGATCACCCCGGAGTGCCATTTTCCCGAGGTGGGTAGCGTCGATGCGGGCATCGTCACGTCGGCCGAGCCGGAACCTCTGGCCGCCGCGCTGCTCGAGCTCCTGAGGGATCCCGCCCGGAGTGCGGAGCGGGGACGACGGGGGGCCGATCTCGTCCGCCATCGCTTCACATGGGGCCGGATCGCCGAGGCGACGGCCCGGGCGTACCTCGGCGGGCCCCCTTGATGCGGCGGGAATCTCAGCGCGGACCCGACACGGTGCGTTGGACCCCCGTGCGCGACGGCATCACCTTCGAGGTCGGTACCGGGGCGGAGGCCGGCTCGACGCCGAAGTGCTTCGCGATGGGTTCGTAGTACCGGCGCTTGGCGTCTTCGATGTTCCGGATGAACGCCCTCAGCACGGCCGGTTCCTTCCAGCGGGGATCGGCCGAGACGCTGTCACCGGCCGGAATCGACGGGTCGATGCGGACCCCGGACTTCACGATCAGTTGCCGCAAGGTCTTTCGCATCGTCGCGACGCTGTGGCCGGGGATCTGGTCCTTGTCGTAGTGGGCAGCCAGCACCTGCATCGGGAACAGGTACCGATCCCAGACATAGACGCCGTCCGCCCCGGCCTGCTTCGCGGGAAGGACGATGCCTTCCTCGAACTCGGCGGGGCTGAGGGGAGGGACCGGGTTCGCGTCGTCGTTCGAGAGCGAGTTGTGCCAGGATATGACGGGGTACACCGGCAGGATCCGGCCGTGCTGTTCGCGGACTTTCCTCGCCACTTCCCGCGACAGTTCGACCGACCGGAAGGTCTGCCAATAGTTGGTGGTATGCGCCCCGAGGTCGGGTCGCTTCGGATCGATGTAGAAGATCGAGTCGACACCATTGATTTGCCCGGCGACACCGCGATAGAGCGAACTCGACCAGCGACGGAACTCATCCGTGTTGGCGAAGGGAAGCACCCGGGCCCCCAACTCCTGGGCCTTGGCGACGGCCTGCCCCGTGAGGCCTCCGGCATGCTCGAGGTTTCCCCAGGTGGCCGGGCCGTTGGGAACGGCTCGCGGATAGCACGTCGGGGTGAGCACATCGATGGACCGCGCCGCGAACCGGACGAGTTCCGGTGTGCCTGCGGTCGCAAGGTCGAAGTTTCGAAGGCGCTCCGCCGAAACCTGCCAGTGACCGCCGCCGAGCCGGCCATTCGGCACGGCAGTGGACGGATTGCCGTACAGGATCGGGTTCTGCGGGTCGTTCATCATCGAGCGGATCATGCCCACGCTTCCGTGGAGACCCGAGGCGAACGTGTTGGGGAACCCGTACAGCGCGAGCTTCGCCTTGGGATAGCGGGCCCTCAGCGTGTCATGGGCCTGCATCATCGAGGCCAGCATGCGGCGATTGCCGGGGCTCAGGGCGCCGGGCGCTTCCGGCTGCGTGAAGTCGACGATCCATCCTTCGTAGTCATTCAGGATGAAGCCGTCGAACTCGGCCGGCTTCGAGCCGAGTTCGTTCCACGACGAGTGGTCGCGAAGTCCAAGGTCCTTGTGGAAGAAGCGTGAGGGATCCCGTCGCCAGGCGGTGCCTTGCTCGGCGGCCTTGAGCGGGAAGTTCGCGAGATCCCAACCCGGAAAGTTCCGCTTGTGCTGTTCCAGCGCATCGCCCGTGAGCGCGGCTCCCTCCCGGTACTTCTGCAGGTCGGTGCCCGGACCGCTCGAGCCCGGATTGGACTGCACGTAAAACTCCGAGACCTCCAGCGACATCCCGCGGTCCCGCAGCCAGCCGGCGAGACCGTCGGTCAGGAAGTAATTGGACCGCACGAAGATCGGGGGCATCCCAGTCCCGGCCGTTCGTTCACGAGCCGGAGCGGCGGGAAGAGTCCCGGTGAGCGGCTTCGCCGGGGCCACGGCACGCACCGGCGACGGCATCGCTGTCGGGGCGGCGGAGGTCTGACGATTCGTCCAGCCCGCGTTGATCAGGGGTTTGGTCGGGATCGATTGCCCCGTCGCCGCCGGGGAAAGCATCAGCGCGGCCGTCGCAACGCACGTGGTCCATCGGTGCATGGGGAACCTCATCGGACTTTCAATCTCGCAATTCCATCTCCCATCGGCCCGGTAGCCGGCCGGGATTGGCAGTTTCCCTCTCGGGCTGCGCCGCCTGTACCGGTTGGCCGATGGCGCCCGGTCCCGCTCCGGCGGCCCGCTTCCGGAAGCCTGCCATCGAAACACCGTATGCTGCGTACAAGGTGTTCCGAACCCCCCCTCATGTGGAGCGGACCGTGCCTCGAACCCAGATCACCGGCCCCTTTTCCCGCCTTCTTGCCCATCGGTCCAGCCGCGGCATGTCCCTCGTCGAGATCCTCGCGGTGGTCGCGATCATCGCGGTCCTGATCGCCATTTTGCTGCCAGGACTGGCCGTGGTCCGCCGGAACGCGATCTGGGCGAACAGCCAGAGCAATCTCCGGAACATCCACACGTTTCTCGCCGCCTACGCCCAGGCCAACCGCGAGACGATCATTCCGACCGGTTTCGACTTCTCCTCGCAATCCGCGGACCCGCGGGTCCGGGTTCGGACCCCGTCGCCCCCCGGGACCGCCATGCCGGTCGGACCGGAGCGGGTGGGATCCTGGACCGACATCATGTGGATGGATGCGAAGCTGGGGCCGTACGTGAACCTGTCCATGAACGACGAGGGGACGGGCCAGAACTCCAGTTACGACTACGCCTTCGACTCCCCGGATCGAGTCTTTTATGAGAGCAACGAAGGGTACGCCGGGAACGTTTTGCGTTCCGCGGCCGAGAACACCAACTTTGCCGGCACTTCCACCTCGGAAGCCTGGCCTTTCGGCACAGGATCGCGTGAGAACGAGAAGACCCAGCCGGGATACTTCGCCGGCAATCCCTTCTTCGACCAGCGTCCTGAGGGGTTCAACCCCGGCAAATGGTGGTCCACGGGCCAGATCGTTCGTCCGGTCCAATCGGTCTACTGCCTCGATTCCTACGGCGGGGAGGTCTTTCCGGTGGTCGGCGACTCGGCCCAGCCCAATACTTTCGCCCTTCCCGCCGTTGATTATCGGTATGTCGGCCAAGTCTGCCTGATGCTGTTCCTCGATGGGCATGTGTCGAGCGAGTCCGAGTTCGAGACGCTCCGCGAGCTTGAGGAAGAACGCCAGATTCGCCTTCTGGACCTTGACCAGCGGAAGCCGTTCTACCCCCTGTGACGAGCCGGGTCGTCCTCGGAACCCATCCCGAACTCGTCCCCAACCCTTGCCTTCGGGGGGCAACTCGGTATGCTTTCCGCTCTTGACACCGTCCCGCGAGGGACGGTTTTTCATCGGGGCTCCGGTTCTCGCTCGATCGAGCGGATCCGTCGCCCGATGCCTCGCCCTGCCGACGCTGGCGAGGACCGAAGCCCGAGTCGGCGCGCGGCGGGAGACGCGCGGGTGGGACGGTTCATCTCAACGCCACCGTAGCTCAGTGGTAGAGCACACCCTTGGTAAGGGTGAGGTCGTGGGTTCAAGTCCCATCGGTGGCTTTCGCGGCGCGAACCCGTCGCGATCACTCGAAACAGACGGAGAACTCAATGGCG
>JBIKVN010000277.1:0-3979 GCA_044356865.1 Phycisphaerales bacterium
AGCGGTGCGTCGCGGTCAACCGCGAGATGAGCAAGGCCTACCAGCTCGGCGGCAAGGCCATGCTCGACGCGGGCCTCGCCGACAAGGCGGTCGCGTTCCTCACCGCCGGTTACGAGATCGCCGCCGCGAAAGGCGACCGGCTGCCGCAGCAGGCGATCGCGGAACTCCTGCGTTCGGTCGGCCGCGAGCCGCCGAAGCTCGCGAAGGAGATCGACGAGGCGGCCGAGCGGCTTCGCGCGAGCGGCGCGTTCGTCTGCCGCCGCACCGGCCGGCCGGGCACGAAGCTCGCCGCGCCGCCCTTCAAGGGCCCGGTCGGGGCCTGGATTTCCGACAACATCTCCGCCGAGACCTGGCGTGACTGGATCGGCCAGGGGACGAAGGTCATCAACGAGCTGCGGCTTGATTTCTCGCGCGACCGCGATCAAGAAATCTACGACCAGCACATGCGCGAGTACCTCGGCTACGAAGCCCCGACCGGCTGACCTCACCCGAGCCCGAGCCGCCGCGCCGCCTCGCGGTAGCGGGCGATCGTCGACGCGATCACCTCGGCCGGCACCTCGGGCCCGGGGGCCTGCTTGTCCCAGCGGCCCGCGGCGCACTCGGCCAGCAGCCAATTGCGCAGGTATTGCTTATCGAAACTCGGCTGGTCGCGGCCGGGCTCGTACTCCTCGGCCGGCCAGTAGCGGCTCGAATCGGGCGTCAGCACCTCGTCGACGAGCAGCAGCTCGCCGGTCGGCTGCCCCGCGGCGTCGAGGGCGAACCCGAACTCGAACTTGGTGTCGGCCAGGATCACGCCCCGTTCGCTCGCGTACCCGGCCGCCGCCGCGTAGATCTCGACGGTCAGGGCCCGCAGCTTCTCCATGAGGCTCTCGCCGACCAGTTCTGCCGCCCGCTCGAAACTGATGTTCTCGTCGTGCCCGACCTCGGCCTTCGTCGCCGGCGTGAAGATCGGCTGGGGAAGACGATCGCACTGCCGCAGGCCCGGAGGAAGCCGGATCCCGCAGACGGTTCCCGAGGCCCGGTACTCGGCCCAACCGCTGCCCGCGAGGTAGCCGCGGGCGACGCACTCGATCGGGATGACCTTCGCCCGCCGGCAGACCATGACGCGGCCGGCGAGGGCGGCCCGGTCGGCCGCGGTCAGGGCCGGATGGTCGGGCACCTCGCTCGAGACCAGATGGTCGTGCACGAGGTCCAGCGTCCGCAACCAGCGGAACCACCCGAGCGAGATCTGGGTCAGCAGCCGGCCTTTCCCGGCGACCGGCGTCGGCATCACCACGTCGAAGGCCGAGATGCGGTCGCTCGCGACGACCAGCAGCCGCTCGGGGCCGTCTCCGGCCGCGGCAGGGAGCGTGTAGAGGTCGCGGACCTTTCCCTCGCGGCGACCGGGCAGGGCGAGCTGGCTGCGGAAGAGCGCCGCGTCGGGCGGCGCGGAGGAAACCTCGGGCATGCTCGGACGATACCGTCCCCCCGCTCGCCGGGGAAAAGGCAACGCCGCACGGAACCCGCGACGGCGACCGGTACACTTCCGGCCCGGCGTCCGCCGGAATGGCCGGATATGGAATGTCGAGCGGTTCGCAGACCCAACCCTTCGCCGCACGCTTCGTCGTGCGTGACCCCGGGATCCTCGCCCCCGGGGCGGCCGATGCCGCGCACCTCCTCGGCCCCGACGACGTCCCGATCGCCGGCGAGGTCCGGCTGAAAACGACCGCCGACGGCGTCACGATCACCGCCCTCGCCCGCAGCGAGCAGACCGCGGCGGTCGCCCTGCCGATCCGGGCCGGCGACGCGGGGACGCTGCTCCTCCAGACCTGCCTGCTGCCCTCGCGGGGCGATCCGTACGGCCTCGCGGTCGAGCTGGCCCGCCACCGGATCAAGCAGTTCATCCAGAAGAGCGAGGACTGGCAGATGTGGGATCCCGAGCGGTGCGGGCCGGCCCAGGCCGAGTGGGATCTCGCCCGCCGGATCTTCGCCGAGTCGCTCGTGCACGGGGACGCGCAGGAAGCCGAGGCGCTGGCGATGCGTTCGCTCTCGATCGGCGTGCTCGCCTCCGAGCGGCTGACCTTCCTGCACGCCGACGCCCTGCTGCAACGCCGCTTCGGGGCGAAGGTCGCCAGCTCGACGACGCTCGGCACCGCGCTGCGGCCGGCGTCGATCGCGGGCCTCGGCCCCGAGGCCGAACCGACCGTGGTGCGGGACTTCGACGTGATCTCGGTGCCGGTCGACTGGCGGTCGCTCGAGCCGGTCGCGGGCAAGCCCGACTTCGCGGGGCTCGACGCGGCGCTCCAGTGGACGATCGCCCGGAAGAAGCCGGTCATCCTGGGTCCGCTCGTCGATCTCGCGCCGGGTCGACTGCCCCCGTGGGTCGAAGCGAAGGTCGACGAGTACGAGGCCTTCCGCGACCTGCTCTACGACCATGTCGACCGTCTCGCGCGGCGGTACGCCGGCGTCGTCGGGATCTGGAATGTCGCGTCCGGCGTGCACGCCAACCGCGTTGCGACCTTGACGCCCGAGCGGATGGTCGACCTGGCCCGCCGCCTGCAGGTGGCGGTCCGCCAGCACGCCCGCAAGGCGAACACCCTGCTCGAGTTCCTGCCGCCGGCGGGCGAGAACGGCAAGGCCCACCGCGGCCTGACCTGCTGGAAGTTCCTCGAGAGGCTGCAGGCCGAGGGCGCGACGCCCTCGGCGATCGGGCTGCGGCTGGCCGCGGGGATGCCCGAGGGGACGGTGACCCGCGACCTGCTGCAGGTGGCCGACTGGCTCGACCGCTTCGCCGGCGGGGACATCAAGCTGCTGCTCACGGGTTTTTCGGCGCCGGCCCGCGAGGCCTCGCCGACCGGTGGCCATTGGCGCGAGGGCTGGTCGCCCGCGACGCAGGCCGCGTGGGCGGGCCGGATCGTGCAGGTCTGCCTGGCCCGGCCGTGGATCGACACCGTCTTCTGGTCCGAGGCGAGCGACGCGGGCGGCGGCACCGGGGCGGGCCTGGTCGACGAGCGCGGGAAGCCGCGGCCGGTGCTCGAACGCCTTGCGGCGATCCGGGCGCGGCTGCGGAAGCCGCTCGCGAAAGGCCCCGGCCATCCGGCCGAGTTCCCGTGGGGGCCGGCGTGAGCCGGGACCGCGTCGCCGAAACCCCGCGCTGGCCCGTGACGCTGCTGGCGGCGACGGCGCTCGCGGCGGCGGTCGCGGGGCTTCTTGGCCATCGCGGGCACCTTCCGCCGGCGGGGCTCGAACCGCGCCCGATCGACCTCGATCGTGCCGATCCGGTCGATCTCGATCTCCTTCCCGGCATCGGCCCGGCGCTCGCGGCCCGGATCGTGGCCGACCGCGACGAGCGCGGACCGTTCGGTTCGCCCGACGGGTTGCTTCGCGTCCGCGGCATCGGCCCCGCGACCGTCGAGGGCGTGCGTCCCTTCGTCCGCGGCGGTCGCACGCCGGATCGCGACGATGGCTGATCCGACGGACGAAGCCGACGGCCGGACGCTTGCGGCGCGGATCGGTCCGCTCGTCGACGACCCGTGCCTCGTGCGCCTCGCCGAGGCGGTCGCTCGCGAGGCCGAAGTCTCGCTGCGCGGCGTGCAGGGCTCGAGCACCTGCGTCCTCGTCGCCGCGCTCGCGGCGCGGCGACCCGGCAACCTCCTCGTCCTCGTCACCGCCCACCTCGAGGACGCCGACGAGGCGTTCGCCGAGCTGCAATCCTTCGGCGTCGACGCCCTCTCGTTTCCCGCCCTCGAGGCCCTGCCCGGCGAGAGCGGCCCCGCCGCGGATCTCGTCGCGGCCCGGCTCGCCGTCGTACGGCGGCTCTCGGGCGACGCCCGTCCGCAGGCGATCGTGGCCCCGATCGCGGCCCTCATGCAGCTCGTGCCGGGCCCGGCGCGGCTGGGCGAACTCTGCCGCCGCCTGAAGCCCGGCGAGCGGCTCGACCTCGGCGAGTTCGCGGCGTGGCTCTCGGCCGGCGGGTACGCGCGGACCTCGACCATCGAGA
>JBIKVN010000066.1:0-13872 GCA_044356865.1 Phycisphaerales bacterium
CCGTGCGGAGGGACCGGGTCGACTGGACTGGTCTCGTTCGCGCCTCAGCGCCGCCGCCGTCCCGTCAGGGCTTCGCCCGCAGCGTCTCGATGGTCCGCTTCGGGTTGATGATGAACCGGCCGGGACGGTCGGGAATCGGATCGGCGTTCTCGCGGATGATCGCGATCACCTCGGCGGGCTCGAGTCCGGGCCGAAGGGCCAGGATCTTGGCCGCGAGGTTCGCGACCTGCGGCGCGGCCATCGAGGTCCCCGAGAAGGGAATCGTCCGGCCGCCCGGCACGAGGCTCGGGATGCGGTAGCCGTTCGCGTAGAGCTCGACGTTCGCGCCGGTCGAGGTGAAGGTCGTGAAGCGGTCCTGGTCGTCGACGGCGCCGACCGTGAGCAGGTTCGGCAGCCGCAAGCCCGCCGGCACGTACTCGGCGAAGTCGACGTCGTTGTCCTCGTTGCCCGAGCCGGCGATGAAGAGGACGTCGGGGGCCGAGCGGATCGCCTCCTCGAGCCCGTCGCGGAAGGGCCGGAAGATCCGCCGGCTGAGCTCGGCCCGCTCCTCGGGCGATCCGCCGGCGCCGGTCGCCGACAGCATGCCCTCGAAGGCCGAGCGGCCGATTCGCCAGCTCATGTTCACGACGCGGGCATCGGCGGCGCGGAGGTACGCGACGGCCTGACGGCACGACTCGCCCCAGCGCGAGCCGAGCTCGACGGTGGGGGCCTCGTCGGGAATCGACTTCCACGGCCAGTTCTCGGTGACGTGCACGAGGCGGGCGAACGGGTTGCCCGCGACCGCGACGCCGGCCACGTGGGTGCCGTGGGCGTAGTTGCCGATGAGGCCCATGTCGTCGTTGAAGTCGCGGAGGGTGTCGTCGCGCAGCGAGCGGTAGTGCTCCTGGAAGCGGGTGACGCCCTCGTTCTCGATGCCGGCCTGCATGTCCTGCGCGGCGGCGACGAAGTCGATGAGCGTGTCGCGGTCGCCCTTCAGCCCGTCGAGCGAGGCGAGCGTCCCGACGGACGGCCGGCGGTCAAGACCGAAGGCGATGCCGTGGAGGTCGTCGACGAAGCCGTTCCCGTCGTCGTCCTTTCCGTTGGCGGACTCGGCGGGGTTCTTCCAGAGCCGGTCCGGGTAGAGCGCGACGTCGACGCCGGAATCCCAGATGCCCACGACGACCGGCGTCGCCGCGTCGTCGGCGGCGAGCTCGACGAGACGGACGTCCCACTTGCTCGCGGCCTTCGCGGCGTTCGCGTTCGCATCGATGATCTCGCCGTAGACCGCGGCCACGTGCGGCAGCAGGGGAAGCAGCACCTCGAGCGTCAGCTTCGACTCGACGAGCGAGGCGACGATCTCGGCGCCGGCCTCGCCGTTCGCGGCGGCGATGAGGGGATCGAGCGAGGCCTTGAGCGACGCCTCGACGAGCTCGCGGCTGATCATCCGCGCCTGCCCGCGGATGCCCAGCATCCGGTCCTTCACCAGCTCGTACGGCTGGGCCGACATGCGTTCCTTGAGCGACTTCCGGAACGCGGCGATGAACGCCGGGTCGGCGCGGTCCGGCGACGCGGCGGCGGCGTCGGAGAGCGCCCGCAGCACGTGTCCGCGGCTCGCGCGTTCCTGCTCCTTGGTGTCGAGCGTGCCGGCGCGGTCGGACCAGAGGATCGCGAGGTCGAGGTCGCCCTTCAGCTGGTAGGCGCTCGACAGCAGCTCGTAGTAGCCCTGCAGCGTCGCGGTGTCGGCGATCTCGTAGGTCTCGAGGTCGGTCTCGGCGTCGAGGATGAGGTTCTCGAGGATCGGGTCGAATCTCGCCGGATCGCCGAGGATCTCGAGGGCCGTGCCGGTGATCGGGTAGGTGTGGCGGGGCAGGTCGTCGGCGGTGCGCACGACGATCTTGCCGCCGGGCGGGGGGGCGTCGCCGTCGGCGGGCTTCGGGTTCACGAGCTCGGCGACGGTGACCGGCAGGTCGAAGGTCTTCGGGTCGACCGCGCCGAAGGTCGCGTTGCGGACGGTGAGGACCAGTTCCTGGCCCAGCTGCCGCTGCGTGGTGACCATGGGAACCCGCACCGATCCCGCGGGCGTCTCGAACGCGCGATAGTCCGAGAGCACCGTCGTGACCGGCATGCGGCCCGTCGGCAGGTCGACCGTCGACTCCTCGCCGCGGGGCAGGCCGGTCTCCTTCTCGAACCAGAGCGTCGCGGCGAGGTCGCCCTTCACGGCCTTCACCTTCCAGCAGGACGCGCCGCCGAACTCGCCGTCGCCGACCGTCTCGAGCGAGTCCCAGCGAGTGCCCGGATCGGCCTCGCGCAGGAAGTCGGCCTCGCGGGCGGCCGCCGCGGTCTCGCCGCGGGTCAGGAGCCGCGACCCGAGCGAGCCGATCTCCCAGCCCACGGTGCCGTCGTAGCCGGTGCGGATCTCGGGCATGCCGGGCAGGGCGATGGTCGTCAGGCTGCGGGCCGGCGCCGCGCGGGCGACGGTGAAGGTGCCCTCGAGGCCCGCGGCCGGGATCCTGATCGTGCCGTCGATCTGCATCGAGCCGAGCCGGGTCCAGGCCTCGGTGCCGCCGATCGCGGCCGCGCCGCGCTCAAGGACCGCGGCGCCTGAGGGACGCTCGGCGGCGGCCGCGGCCGGTGGCGTGGCGGCGGGCGGCGTCGCCGAGGCGAGCGACCACGGGAACGCGAGCGAGATCAGGAGGGCCGGGACCTGGAAGCGGGCGAGACGAACGGAAGTGAGTGGCATGGCGGGTCTTTCGGAAGACGGGGCGGCGATTTCGGATCTGCTTCGGATCTGCTTCTCCGCCGAATAGTTCTTGTGAACTTGACGAGATTCACACTATAGCCGACCCTATGAACCCGATGCCCCGGCCGAAGTTGCACCTTGTTTCCCGTCCCGCCGACTGGAATCTCATGATGGGCCGGGTCCGCTTCGAGCTGCTCGAGGCGATGCGGTCGCTGGCGCCGTGCTCGGTCCGCGAGCTGGCCCTCGCCCTCGACCGGCCGGCCGACTCGATCTATCCGCACCTCCGTCCGCTCGTCCGGATCGGCGTGGTCCGCGAGGTCGGCGAACGGCCGGGGCGGACGCGTCCGGAACGGGTCTACGACCTCGCGGCCGACGACTTTCGCCCGATGTTCAATTCGACCCGCCGCACCGTCACCGCGAAGGTCGTCGACCGCTCGATGCGGACGATGGCCGGCATCGTCGCCCGCACCTCGCGGGCCGCGGCCGCGGCCGGCCGGATCGCGTGGGAGCCCGACGACCAGAACGTCGTCGGCAAGGTCGAACACGCCTGGCTCACGCCCAAGGAGTTCGCCGAGGTCCGCGCGCGGTTCCGCTCGATCAAGCGATTCCTCGACGGGCGCCGCACCCGCCGCGACGGCACTCTGTACATGACCGCCTTCTTCATGCTCCCGGTCGCCCGGTCGCGCGGCGCTCGCGCCCCGAGCCCCTGACGAACGAGAACCCACCCATGCGCTTCCTCGCCCTCGCCCCGTTGCTCGTGACCGCGTTCCTTCCCTGCGGATTCCTCCCGGCCGCCCGCGCCGCCGACCCTCCCGCGGACGAGGCGCCGCTGCCTCGCCGGGCCGGGCCGTTCGGCTTCGGTCTCGCCGAGAACACGCCCGGTCGCGTCGAGATCTCCGTGGTCCAGCCCGGTCTGCCCGCGGCCCGCGCCGGCATCGCGGCCGGCTCGGTCGTGCAGGCGGCGAACGGCCGGCCGATCGCCACGGGCGACGAGTTGCGGCGGCTCCTGCGGTCGGTCAAGGTCGGGGACACCGTCGAGCTCTCGCTCCGGCAGGGCGACGGGCCGGTCACGAACGTCACGCTGAAGGCCGAACCGGCGTACGAACAGGTCCCCGGCAGCACCGTCACCTACGGCAGCGTCCGCGTGCCCGACGGCTACCGCCTGCGGACCATCGTCACCGAGCCCGCCGAGCCGGAGGACTCGCCGCTCGCGACGGACGGCAAGCTCCCGGCGTTCCTCTACGTCTCGGGCATCATCTGCGACACCGTCGACCGGCCGCTGTCGCCCGATGCGGTCGACACGCGGATCGTGCACGCGATGGCGAAGGCCGGCTTCGTCACGATGCGGGTGGACAAGCCCGGCGTCGGCGACAGCGAAGGCCCGCCGTGCGGCGAGATCGACCTCGAGACCGAGCTCGCCGGCTACGCGGCGGCGCTCAAGCAGCTGTCGGAGATGCCCGGCGTCGACCCGCAGCGACTCTTCGTCTTCGGCCACTCGATGGGCGGGGTGCTGGCGCCGTACCTGAGCGCGACGGTGCCCGTCCGCGGCAGCATCGTCTACGGCACGCTCGCCCGCACCTGGTTCGAGTACCAGCTCGAGAACACCCGCCGGCAGGCCGCGATGCAGCCGGGCGTCACCGAGTCGCAGGTCACCCAGGCGGTGCTCGACGAGGCGAAGACGAGCGCGATGATCCTCATCGACAAGAAGACGCTCGGCGACGTCTGGGAGCGCTGGCCCGAGCTGCGGCAGCCGACCCAGGGCACGATGTTCGACGAGAACCACATGTCGACCCGCGGCATGCCCTTCTTCCACCAGCTCCAGGACCTCAATCTCGCCAAGGCCTGGGAGGATTCGACGGGCGCCGTGCTCGCGGTCTACGGCGAGTTCGACTGGGTGACCGCCGAGAGCGACCACCGGAAGATCGTGGACATCGTGAACGCCCGCACCGCGGGGGCGGGCACGCTGCTCGTGCGGCCCCGCGCCGACCACGGCTTCACGCTGCATCCCGACCTCGCGGCGAGCCGCACCGCGATGGGACGGGGCCAGTTCGACGAGGGACTCCCGCCCGCGATCCTCGACTGGATCGCTTCCGTCGAGGGACGCCCGCTCGCGGTCCGCCCCGGGCCGCCGGCGGCGCTCCGTGCCTGGCAGCGCCTGCCCACCGAGGCGTACCCGGGCAAGCAGGACGACATCTTCTTCGCGAGCGACACCGTCGGCTGGTACGGAAACGGCGCGGGCAAGGTCTTCCGGACCGAGGATGGCGGCGACACCTGGACGAAAGTCTGGGAGAAGCCGGGGACGTTCGTGCGTTGCCTCGCGTTCGTCGACGAGGATGTCGGCGTCCTCGGGAACATCGGGCCGGGCTACTTCCCGGGCGTCACCGATCCGGTTCCCATCTACCGCACCGAGGACGGCGGCCGCACCTGGACGCCGGTCACCGAGATCGAGGGCCCGCCGGTCGTCGGGCTCTGCGCCTTCGACATCGTTTCGGTGCCGTTCATCGACTCGGGCAGGCTCGAGCGGCGTCCTCGCCTCGTGGCCGCGGGCCGCGTCGGCGGGCCGGCCGCGTACCTCTGGTCCGACGACCTCGGCAGGAGCTGGAAGCAGGGGAAGCTGCCCGACGGCGCCGCGATGGCATTCGACGTGACGTTCCTCGACGAGAAGCGCGGCTTCATCGCGTCGGCGACGAGCGCCGAGGTGCCGCAGGCGAACGGGACGATCCTCGCGACCGAGGACGGCGGCTCGACCTGGAAGGAGGTCTACCGATCGACCCGTCCGTGGGAGGTCACCTGGAAGTTCTCGTTCCCCGACGCCCAGACCGGCTACTGCACGATCCAGTCCTACGACCCCGATCCGAAGTCGTCACGGCGCTTCGTCGCGAAGACCGTCGACGGCGGGCGGTCGTGGCACGAGATCCCGCTCGTCGACGACCACCGCGTGCGCGAGTTCGGCGTCGCCTTCCTCGATGCGGACACGGGATTCGTCGGGGCGATGCCGCACGGCTTCATGACCGTCGACGGCGGGGCCAGCTGGCACCCCGCGGCGTTCGGGAACGCGGTCAACAAGATCCGCCTGCGGCGTTCGGAGGACGGGATCACCGCCTACGCGATCGGGACCGAGGTCCATCGATTGCGGCTCGCGAAGGCCGATCGGGACGGGAGTTGAACGACGCCGCGATCCCGCCCCGGCACGGGCCCCACTCGGCGAGGATCACCGCGAGGTCGGCCGCGTTCGTCTGGCCGTTGCCGTCGAGGTCGCCGGCGGGGGTTCCCCACGCCGCGAGCAGGAGCGCGAGATCCGCGGCATCGACGGTCCGGTTGCCGTCGAGGTCCGCCGGGCAGGGGACGACCCCGGTCGGGAGGACCCCGATGTTCAGGAGCAGGCGGTTCGCGGTGTAGACCAGGCCGTTCACCGGGTTGTAGGCGATGTCGACCGGCTGGACGAGCGATGGCCCGAGCGGCACGAGCCCGACCTGCGTGTCGGTCGCCGCGTCGATCACGGCGATCGAGTGGCTCCACTCGTTCACCCAGTAGATCCGGCCGGCCTCGGGGCTGAAGCAGAAGGCGGTCGGCTCGTCGCCGGCGGGAAGCGTGGCGAGCACGGTGTTCGTCGCGCCTCCGATCACCGAGACCGAGCAGGCGGGCGGGGTGCCCGGGCCCGGCGCCCCGACGTTCGAGCAGTAGACCTTGTTGCCGACGGGATTGTGGATCATCGCGGTCGGGCCGTCGCCCACCGCGACCGTCGCGACCACCGCGTTGGTCGCCCCGTCGATCACCGTCACCGTGTCGGAGCCGTAGTTCGAGCAGTAGACCCGGTTGTTCTGCGGATTGAACAGGATCCCGCGGGGCAGGTTGCCGACGGGAATCGTCGCGATCACCGCGTTGGTCGCCCCGGAGATCACCGAGACGCTCTGGCTGCCGGCGTTCGGGCAGTAGACCTTGTTCGAGACCGGGTTGTGGCAGATGACCCGCGGGGTCGAACCGACCGGCACCGTCGCGAGGACCGCGTTCGTCGTCCCGTCGATCACCGTGACGTTGTTCGAGAACTCGTTCGCGCAGTAGATGCGGTTGTCGTTGGGGTTGTAGCAGAGGGCCCGCGGCCCGTCGCCGACGGGGACGGTCGCGAGGATCTGGTTCGTCACGCCGTCGATGACCGTCACGAGGTCGGCGAAGTAGTTCGCGACGTAGACCCGGTTGTTCTGGGTGTTGAGGCAGAAGTCGCGGGGGCCCGCGGCCACCGGGATCGTGGCGATGATCGCGTCGGTGGCGCCGTCGATGACGGTCACGCTCTCGCTCGACGGGGCGCCGGTCTGCGGCGTGTTCGCGCTGTAGAGCCTGTTGACGATCGGGTTGTAGAGGAGGTCTCGCGGCGCCGTCGGCGGGGGCAGCGGGATGAAGCGGAGGTCCTGGGCCGCCGCGGCGCCGGCGAAGAGGACGGTTGCGAGGGCTGCGTCGAGAAGGCGGTGTCCGGTTCGGCGGGGAGGCATGGTGCGGGAACGGTCCTTTCGGTCCGTGGATTGCCGTCCATGAGCAAGAGTTTGGTTCTCGGTCTCGCGATCGACCTTTCCCGCCGGCTACCAGCGGGACTTCGGGCCCGGATGGGTGCATTCGACGACCACGAGCCTCAGGTCGTTGCGCTCGAAACGCTCGCAGGCGTTCGCGAGGGTCAGCTCGGCCGCGAGCTGACGGTCGTCGGCGATGATCTCGACGTAGGGGGGGAGGGCGGGGGCCGGGGCTCGCAGGGCGCGGGCGGTGACGAGTCCGGTCGCCGCGGCGAGGGCGACCGCGGCGACGGCCCGCCCCGCGATCCGCCGGCGCCGGCGACGTCGGGTCGCCTCGTCGAAGGCCGAGAGTCCCGAGGCCAGCATGCGACGCTCGATTTCGTTCAGTTCGTTCATGGTTCTCTCCGTGCATCGCGGGCCCGCCGGGCGGCCCGCCTGAGTCTGCTGTCGACCGCCGCCGTGCCGAGGCCGAGCCAACCGGCGATGCGGGCGACGGCCCCGTCGGCCCGGACGAGCAGCTCGAAGAGCGTGCGCTCGTCGTTCGAGAGCCCGTCGATCCGCGCCGCGTCGCGGCGGATCTGCTCGAGCAGGTCGAGGTCGTCGAGGAAGGCGACGGCTTCGGGGCGGTTCCGGGCCGCGGCCTCCTCGCGCTCGCGGCGGGAAAGCTCGCTGCGCAGGAGGTCGATCGCGGCGCTCCGCACGATCCGCCGCAGCCAGGCGTCGAGGCTCGCCGCCCGCTCGCAGCGGCGCGGCCCGCGGGCGACGCGGATCCAGGTTTCACCGGCGACGTCGAGGGCGAGGTCGCCGCGGCGGCCGAGTCGCCGGCGGGCCTCGGCCTCGACGAACCGGCATCGCCGGCGGAAGAGCTCCTCGAACGCGTTCCGGTCGCCCTCGACCATCCGGCTCGTGCACCGATCGACCGCGAGGTCGTCGAACGCGACGCCCCCGTCGAGGACGGGGGACGGCGAAGCGTCGGCGGCGATCGGGCAGTGCCGGTTCATCGCGCGGTTCGGTGACTCGCCCGATCAGGCCGGCGGCACGTTTCGCGACTCGCGGACGCCGCTCGAGGCCGGAAGCCCGCCGACCGACGCCCGCACCGCGTCGAGGTCGGCGGCGGTGCCGTGCACGAAGAGCATGCCCGATTCGCGGTGCAGCCGCATGCGGAACCCCGACGAGCGGGTCGACGACGCCATTCCCGCGTCGATCGAGCGGATGAGCGAATCCTGCTCGGATTCGATCTCGGGGCGACGAGGATCGAGCGCCGCCGCGGCGGGCAGCCGGAAGAGCGCCACGTTCTCGGAGGCCTGGATCGGGACGTGCACCTCCGGCTGGTCGGCCCGGTCGGTCGCGAGGACGATCGTCGAGGGCTTGCCCGCACGCTCCCACGCGGCGAGATCGAGCCCGAGGGAAAGCCGGCCGACGGCGCTCGTCGGCGTCGCAAGGTCGACCGTTCCCTCAGGCACGACGCCGGTCACCGTGAAGTCCGCGCCGTCGACGCTCTCGAGCGTGATCGCGGCGTCGCGGCCGTTGCCCTCCGTGAGATCGACGATCGCCGGCTCGACCTCGATCGCGGTCTTCACCCTGCCCTTGATCTGCATCGACTCGACCGTGCCGCCCTCGAGTACGACATGCACGTTCTTCACGAGCTCGACGCCGGTCTTCTTGCCCGGATCGAGCGTGAGCTCGAGGGTGAACGAGGCGCCGGGCGCGACCGGATCCTTCGGCGGGTCGCTCACCTTCGTGCAGCCGCAGCCGGCCTTCACCGACTCGATCCGCACCGGCCGGTCGCCGGCGTTGGTGACGGTCAGCGTGCCGCTCTTCGGCGTTCCGGCGGTGAACTCGCCGAGGTCGAGCACCTCGGGCGAAAAGCGAAGCGTGCGGGGGGCGGTCTGCCCGGCGTCCGCGGGGGTCGGCGGGGCGGCGACGGCACCGGCCGAGGCGAGGCCGGGGCCCGCGATCGAGAGGAGGATCGGCAGGAGGACCGAGGGGCGGATGGGCATGGAGGGGCTCCGGGGAAGGGAAACGGGTCAGGCGGGCGGCCCGGGACACGCCCCGAGGCCTCGCCAAGTCCAACGGAGCCGGGGAGGGCCGGCCGTCGCCCTTCCGGAAACTTTGGCCGGCTCGGACGCGCCGCCGTGCGAAACCGCCCGGGTCGGGAAGGTCCGCGAAACTGGCTTCAAGGACCGGGAGCGGTGCCTCGGAGGAAATCGACCACGATGTCGGGCGTTGGCCCCGTTCCTCGCTTACGAAGGAAACGAGCCATGCGCATGAACCTCGGACTTGGTGGATCACGGATCGGCATCGGTAGGCGGTCGGTCGCGGCCGTGCTCTTCGTCGCCGTTCTCCTGGCGGCCGGGCATGCCCACGCCCAGACCGCGGTCCGGGCCTGGAGCGCCAAGGGCCAGGTCTTCGTCGTCTGGCAGGTCGACGCGAGCCCGCCGCTGACCTACGAGATCTACCGATCGTCTGCCCCGGTCGGCTCGACCGCCCAGGCGACCTTCGTCGGGCGGGTCTTCCAGCCCGAGTGGCGCGGCGACCGGCTGAAGCTCGGCAGCCCGAACGCGACCTGGCGGGTTCCGACGGCCGGGGGCGGCAGTTACCAGCTCGCGGCGAACGAGGGGCTCTTCGTCTTCACCCCGAGGGCCGCATCGAACGAGTTCTTCGCGGTGGTGCGGCAGGGGACGACGGCGATCGCCGCGGCCAACCGTACCGAGGCGTCGGTGGCCGTCGGATTCGACCCGGTCGGCGATCCGGTGACCTGTCATCTGCAGCGGCTCGGCGTCACGCCGAACGGGTATCCCTACCGCACGTTCGCGATGTGGGTCGACGGGCGCGATGACCCGAACGACGCCCGTCCCGATTTTCCGGTGATGGCGAACGCGGCGAAGAACGGGGCGCCGCACGTCTTCACGGTGTACGAGCCGATCGCGGGGTTGCCGCCGGGGCCCTATCCGGCCACGGTTTGCCTGCACGGGGGCGGGCAGTCCGGCAGCCACTGGTCGTGGGCACCCGAGTCGATCCATTACAGGAACACCGAGGCCACGCCCGTGCAGGGCGTGACCGTGGCGATGGACGATCGGCTGTTCATCGCGACGAGCGGCGTGGTCAGCACCGACCGGCCGACCAACTGGTTCGGCTGGCATCCCGGGCTCGATCCGCTCGCGAACACCGTGCCGTCGGCGAACGCGATCGTCGTGCCGTACACGCTGCGGCGGCTCCTGTGGACGATCGACTGGCTCCAGACCCGCTCGACCTACGCGATCGATCCGCTGCGGACCTCGGTCATGGGTAATTCAATGGGCGGGGCGGGAACGCTGCTGCTCTCGCGGTTCCGTCCCGATCGCTTCAACGCCGCCACCGCGTTCGTGCCGCAGCACTACACGCCCGAGACCGGCCAGCGGCTCTTCGGCACGACCGCCCAGAACCTCCGCACCACCGAGTTCGGTCCGGGCGGGGTGCAGCTGCGCGTGAACGATTTCTTCGACGCCGCGGTGCGGCTCTCGGCCGACCATCGCGACCATTGCCTCACGAGGATCTTCCGCGGTCGTCGCGACGAGGCCGTCGAGTGGGGGCCGCTCACGATCGGGCTGTTCGAGGACCTGAACGCCGGCCGCTTCGGCACGCACCTCTACTGGGACAACCGCGACCACACCGCCTCCGACTGGACGACCGACAGCCCGAAGACGCCCGGCGTCGACATCGGCGAGTGGATCGTGCCGGTGCGGACCGAGCGGTCGGGGGCGCCGTACCAGGCCCGCTACCGGAGCGACCGGTCGTATCCCGGGTTCTTCGACGACGACCAGTCGCCGTCGCTGCCGGGCCGCCAGCCGACGCTCGGGAACGGCAGCCCCGACAACGGAACGCCGTGGGGAACCTGGGGCGGCTACTTCGACTGGGAGACCGAGTCGATCGTCGACACCCCCGAGGCGTGGGAATGCACGATCTTCCTGGTCGGCCAGTCGGCGGCGAGCGTCGACAACTTCCCCGGGATCTCCGCCACGGCCGGCGTCACGATCCGCAAGGCGAACGCGTTCCGGCCGGCGGCGGGCACCGAGCTCGCGTGGACGCTGCGGGCCGCGGGCGGCGCGGTGGTCGACTCCGGCACGACGACCGCCGCGGCCGACGGGCTGGTCGCGATCGCCGGGCTCACGATTCCCAAGGATCCGCTTCGCGTGCGGCTCGAGGTGCGGGCGGATGCGGCGCGTCCCGGCGACCTGAACGGCGATGACGCGGTCGATGCGGTCGATCTCGGGATCCTGCTCAGCCAGTGGGGCACCGCCGGCGCCGACCTCGACGGGGACGGCACGACCGACGCCCGGGACCTGGCCATCGTGCTGGCGAACTGGGGGTGAGGGGGGCGTCGCGGGTTCCGGCGCGGGCCTCGCGGCGAACTCGGCGATTGGCCGGTTGCCTGATAGGCAAATGGCCGCTACGCTGACCGGCAAATGGACGGAACGCGATGACCACCCCCTTCGCACGCCCGCTGGGGGCCAGCCTGCGGGCGGCGCTGCGGGACACGCCCGTGGTCTGCCTGCTCGGACCCCGGCAGTCCGGCAAGACGACTTTGGCCCGTACGCTCGAGCCTCGTCACGCCTACGTCACGTTCGACGACGAGGCGACGCTGGCCTTCGCCCGCTCGGACCCCACGGGCTTCGTCGCCTCGCTGCCCCCGCGGGTCATCCTCGACGAGATCCAGCGGGTGCCCGGCCTGGTGCGCACGGTCAAGCTCGCGGTCGATCGTGACCGTCGGCCGGGACGATTCGTGCTCACCGGTTCCGCGAACCTCCTCCTGCTTCCGGGGCTCGGCGACTCGCTGGCCGGCCGCATGGAGGTCGTGCAGCTGCAGCCGCTCACCGCCGCCGAGCGCGAGCGGTCGCCCGGCCGCTTTCTCGCGGCGTTGCTGGCCAACCGTCTCAAGCCGTCGGTCTCCGCCACCTCGCCGCGGGCCCCGGAGGCGCTGGCCCGGCACGTGGTGTCGGGCGGTTTCCCGGAAGCGGTGGCGCGAACCGCGACCCGGGCCCGCAGCTGGCATCGCGAGTACCTGCGCACGCTGCTCGAGCGGGACGTGAAGGACGTGGCGCGGGTGCGCGACACCGCGGCCATGGGGCGGATGGTCGAGCTGCTGGCCCTCCGTACCGGCGAGCTGCTGAACGTCTCGGGCCTCGGGGCCGATCTCGGGGTGCGGCGCGAGACCGTCGAGCACTACCTCGAGGTGTGCGAGCGTCTCTACCTGGTCCGCCGACTCCTGCCGTGGCATCGCAACCAGGCCCACCGGCTGATCAAGTCGCCGAAGGTCCATCTCGTCGACAGCGGACTCGCCGCGACGATCACGGGAATCACCGGGGCCGACTGGAGCGGGCAACGGACCAGGTTCGGGCACCTCGTCGAGACCTTCGCGGTCCAGCAACTCATCGCCGAGGCGGGGTGGACCGATCCCGACCTGCGATTCTGGCACTACCGCGACAAGGACGGGGTCGAGGTCGATCTCGTGATCACCCGCGGCCGCGAGACCTGGGGCGTCGAGGTGAAGTCATCGGTGACGGCCACGCCCGCCGACGGGCAGGGACTCCGTCGCCTTGCCGAGCGCTGCGGCTCGGACTATCGCGGAGGCGTGCTGCTGTTCGCCGGCGACAGCGCCTTTCCGCTCGGTGGCGGCTCGGATCTCGCGGTGCCGCTGGCCCGGCTCTGGGAGATGTAGAGAGCGCGGTTGCGGAAGGCGAGGAACGCCGCGGCCATCTCGCGTTCCGGCCCGGAACGACGAGGCCATGCCTCGTCGCGGATGAACGCAACGGCCGCTCGACGGTTGCGAGGCATGACAAACCCCGCGGCCGTCCCCGCCAAGCGAAAGACCCGGCCCCCCCGTGCGGAGGGACCGGGTCGACTCGACTCGTGTGGACTCGTTCGCGGGACCCGCCTCAGCGCCGCCGCCGGCGGCTCAGACCGAGCAGGCCGCAGGCGGCCAGGCCGGCCGCGCCGGGCATGGGGACGGCGCCGCCGCCGGCGGTCGCGCCCGCGAGGATCCCGACGCCTGCCGTCGACTCGTACGCGCCGGAGAGGATGTTGAACTCGTTCGTGGTCGAGTCCCACGTCACCTCAAGGTAGCCATAAAGCCAGTCGCTGCCGTTGTAGACGCGCATCGCGAAGTAGCTGCCGGGCCCGAAGCTCGCCAGATTGGTGGGGACGTAGTCGTTCCTGAGATAGCCCGAATAGGTGTCACTCCCGGCAAAGGGATTCCCGCCGAAGTCGTCGATCATGAAGTTTGCGGGCACGATCCTCGCCACGTTCACATTGCTCGGGTTCTCGAGAAACTGAACGTAGCCCGGTCCCAACACCGGGGTTTCGAAGCCCCAGAGATTGCCCTGGTCCCCATTCGCGATGGAGAAACTCTCGGCCGTGCCGAAGAGCCCGCTGAAGGCCTGGGACGACCCCGCCGCCACGCCCCCGTTGGGCGCCCCGATGCCGAAGCCGGAGGTGATGTTGACGATCGCAGCCTCGGACTGCGGAGTGACGGCCATCGACCCGCCGAGCACGGCGGCGACGAGGGCGAGCGAGCGCGGCTGCTCGGGCCTGGCCGCGTGCTGGTCCGCGGCGGGCACCGCCCGGCGAAACGGGCGCCGCGGCAGTGGGAACAGAAGAAGAAGTACGAGAACG
>JBIKVN010000278.1:0-3964 GCA_044356865.1 Phycisphaerales bacterium
ACCCTCGTGAACTTCAACGCCGGCGGCATCTCGCTCGCGATGAACGACCTGGCGGGGACCGGCAATCCGGGCTTCTCGGGCTTCTATGTCGGCATCCGCTTCGAGGGGGCCAATGCGACGAGCAACCTGAACGGCTGGCGGATCAACAACGCCCCGGCCCTCGGCGCTGCGTTCAACCAGTTCGCGGCCTATGACCCGACGAGCCTGTCGCTCGATTACTTCGCGTTCACCGCGCCGACCCCGTCGTACTTCTACGTCGACGTGAACGGCTCGCTGGTTCCGGCGCCGGGCGCGGTCGCGCTGCTCGGCCTCGCGGGCCTCACCGCCCGCCGTCGCCGGGCCTGAGCCTGGATCGCTCCGGGAACGAACGGAAGCAACGTTCGATCGCCGCCGGAATCCCCGGCGGCGATCGCATTTTTCAGGCCCCGGGGACGGCCGTCCGCAGCGCCGGCGCGAGGGCGTCGGCCCAGATCCCGTAGCCCGCGGGCGAGAGGTGGAGGGCATCGGGCATCAGCGTGGCGGGAATCGAGCCGTCGCGATCGAGGTACCGAAGGCCGAAATCAAGGACCTCCACCCGCGGCTCGGCCGCGAACCGGGCCGCGAGCGCCTGGTTGACCGCGAGGCACTCGCGGCGGATCGGCGTGAACCGGCCGTCGCGGGGCAGGATCGCGCACAGGGCGACCGTCGCGCCCGGTGCCTGCGCGAGCACCGTCTCGACGACCTTCGCGACGCCGTCGAAGGTCTGCTCGGCGTCCGCGGTCCCGTGCCCGAGGTTGTTCGTGCCGATGAGCAGGACGACCACCTTCGGCTCGAGCCGCGTGATCGGGGCCTGCCCGAGCCGCCACAGCACATGCTCGGTCCGGTCGCCGCTCACGCCGAGGTTGACGGCGCCGCGCGGGGCGAACGAGGCCTTCCACACGTCGGCGCCCGGCCCTTCCCACGATTGCGTGATCGAGTCGCCGATGAAGACGAGCGGCGACGGCGGCGATTCACGGGCCCGCCGCAGCACCTCGGCCTGCCGCGCGAGGATGCCCGCGTCTTCCCGCGGGACCGGGACCGTCGAGCGATGGTCGGAACCGGCGGCGAGCGCCGACGCGACCAGGGTCGCGAGCAGGGAAGTCGTCGAGATGGACGGCATCGGCGCAGCATACGGGCGTCGCGTCGCGGTATGCTCGGCGAGATCGTCCGATCATCCGTACCCGGAGGCCCGATGCCCGAATCGACCCGCCGCGACTTCCTCGCCACCGCCGCCCACGGCTCCGCCGCCCTCGCCGCCGCGGGCCTTGTCGCCCCGGCCCTCGCCGGCTCGCGCCGCCGTTCCGCCCTCGACTCGGTCAACATCGGCCTCGTCGGCTGCGGCGGCCGCGGATCCGGCGCCGCGAACGACTCGCTGTCGGTCAACCCCGAGGCGCGGCTCGTGGCGATGGCCGATCTCGACCCGACGCGGGCGAAGTCGATCCGCGACCAGTTCAAGGGCGACCACGGCGACCGGATCGACGTGCCGGACGAGCGGATCCACGGCGGGCTCGACGGCTTCCGGAAGGTGATCGAGGACCCGAGCGTCGACCTGGTGATCCTCGCGACCAGTCCGGGGTTCCGCCCGCAGCACATCGAGGCCGCGGTGCAGGCCGGCAAGCATGTCTTCGCCGAGAAGCCGACCTGCGTCGACGTGGCCGGATGGCACTCGAACTGCCGGATGCACGACCTCGCGAGGTCGCAGGGCACGGCGATCGTGACCGGCACCCAGTACCGCCGCCAGAAGAGTTTCATGGAAGCGATCGACCGCATCCGGCAGGGCATGATCGGCGAGGTCGTCTCGGCCACCGCCCGCTACTGCTCGAACGGCATCTGGTATCGCGAGCGGAAGCCCGGCATGTCGGATCTCGAGTACCAGCTCCACAATTGGATGCACTTCATCTGGCTCTCCGGCGACCAGCCGGTCGAGCAGGCGGTGCACAACATCGACGCCCTCTGCTGGATCATGGGCGGCCCGCCCGAGGCGGTCTTCGCGACCGGCAGCCGCTGGGACCGGCCGGCGGACAGCGAGATGTGGGATTCCTTCGCGTTCGACTACCGTTGGCCGGGCGGCCGGACCGCCTCGTTCACCGGGCGCCACTGGCCGAACTCGACGAACGAGTTCGATAACGTGGTCTACGGCAGCGAGGGCATCGCGTACATCCGGGCCTTCAACGACGGCGCCCGCATCACCGACCGGGCGGGGAAGGAACTCTGGTCGATGCCCGGGGACATCGGGGCCGCGTATCGCCAGGAACACAAGGACCTCGTCGAGTCGATCAAGGCCGGGAAGCCGATCGTCGAGCTCCGCGAGACTGCCGACAGTTCGCTGGCCGCGGTGATGGGCCGCGAGGCGGCCTACAGCGGCACCGCGACGACCTGGGAGTACATGACCAACCGGTCCAGACTCGACCTCTTCCCGAAGTCGCTCGGGTCTGGCGGTCCGGTGCCGAAACCGTTCGTGCGCAAGCCGGGTGCGTACCGGCTCTCGTGAACGGCGGAACCCTTTCTTATCGGGCGCTCGCGGCTCGATTGACGTGATTTTGCCAGTTCTGCGGGCTGGGTGAGCGCGATCGTCGCTTTCACGACCATGATGGGGATTCCTGCGGACCTCGCCCGCCGGCTCTCCCCCCATCTCCCACGCCATGCCCCAATCCTCCCGCGCCTACCGACGGTTTCTTTCGACCGGACTCATCGCCGTCGCCTTGTCCGGTGCGTGTCCCGCATCGTTCGAGCGGGTCGAGGTGGATCGCAGCGAGTTGACGGTGGGTTCGGATGTCTACCGGGTCTATCGGGTCTTCGCGAAGTTCACGAGTGCCGACGACACGCTGCTCAATGTCTGGGGTCTTGACCAGATCGCTTCGGGAACCGTCTGGCACCTGGACTACCTGAACGGGCTTGCGGGTTCGAATCTGGCGGGAACGTGGAATCCGACCCTCGTACCTGCGGGTTCCGAGGGGCGTGATTCGTGGGTGGTCGTCGGGGGAACCGCGGGGAACTTCTCCAACAACACGGCGGCCGATCCCGCGTGGGGCGCGAGTTCCTGGAACCAGGCAGGCATACCCGCCAACGCCGGTTGGTACACCACCAACCCCACGGCGCTGCAGGGACGCGTCGATCCGACCACGCTGCGGGTGGCGATCGCCCAATTCGTGGTCAAGAACGGCACGCTGGATCTCGTCACCCCCGTCTCGTTCGGATTCAACCAGGGCCTTGGTACGTCGTTCCAGACCGCGACGGGGCTGATCGTGACCTGCGGCGACGACGACGGCGACGGTTCGTCCAACTGCGTCGACGGTTGCCCGAGCGACGCGAACAAGACGGCGCCCGGCATCTGCGGCTGCGGCGTCGCGGACACGGACTCGGACGGCGACGGCACCGAAGATTGCAACGACGGCTGCCCGAGCGACGCGAACAAGACGGCGACCGGCATCTGCGGCTGCGGCGTGGCGGACACGGACTCGGACGGTGATGGCACGGCGAACTGCAACGACGGCTGCCCGACCGACGCGAACAAGATCGCGGCGGGCCAGTGCGGCTGCGGGGTGGCCGACACCGATGCGGACGGCGACGGCACGGCGAACTGCAACGACGGCTGCCCGCTCGATGCGAACAAGGTCGCGGCGGGCCAGTGCGGCTGCGGCGTGGCCGACACCGATGCGGACGGCGACGGCACGGCGAACTGCAACGACGGCTGCCCGAACGACGCGAGCAAGATTGCCGTGGGCCAGTGCGGCTGCGGGGTGGCGGACACGGACTCGGACGGTGATGGCACCGCCGACTGCAACGAGGTTCCGGGCGATGACTCGGACGGCGACGGCGTTCCCGACGAGACGGACCGCTGCCCGAACGACGCGAACAAGTCGATCCCCGGCCTGTGCGGCTGCGGGACGCCGGATGCGGATTCCGACGGCGACGGCATCGTCGACTGCCTGGTGATCGCGAGCGT
>JBIKVN010000279.1:0-3956 GCA_044356865.1 Phycisphaerales bacterium
GCGAGCGAGTCGCAGTGGACCCGCGAGGGCGAGCGGCTCTTCGACGAGGTCTACGGCCTCTCGTGGGCGCAGCAGCTCAAGAACAAGGACATTCCCGAGGGCGGCGCGAAGTGCGCCATCCTCGTCCATCCGGGCGAGGATGTCACCCGCTGCGTGAAGGCGTTCGTCGACGGCCTCCTCGACCTCATCACGCCCGACCCCGCGGTACGGAAGCTGGTCATCGACCGCCTCGGCCGCGAGGAGTTCATCTACCTCGGGCCCGACGAGAACATCACGCCCGACCACATCGAGTGGATCGTCGAGCGGGCCCGCGTGCGGAAGTACGGCATGCCGACCGCGTTCATGTCGAGCAAGCCCGGCGCCGGCATCAACCACAAGACCTACGGCGTGACGAGCGAGGGCGTGAACGTGTTCCTCGAGCGGGCTCTCTTGGCCCGCGGGATCGACCCGCGGAAGCGGCCGTTCTCCGTCAAGCTCACCGGCGGTCCCGACGGCGACGTCGCCGGCAACATGATCCGCATCCTCGACCGCGACTACGGCGCGAACGCCCGCGTGGTGGGCATCGCCGACGGCAGCGGCTCGGGCGAGGATCCCGACGGCCTCGACCACGCGGAACTCCTGCGGCTCTTCCGCGAGGGCCTGCCCATCGCGGCCTTCGACCGCACCCGGCTCGGGAAGCGAGGACGCATCACCTCGGTCGACGAGCCCGACGGCGCCCGCCTGCGGAACACGCTGCACAACCGCGTGCGGTCCGACGCGTTCATCCCGGGCGGCGGCCGGCCGGCGACGATCAACGAGTCGAACTGGCGCGACTTCCTCGTCGACGGCGTGCCCTCGAGCCCGATCATCGTCGAGGGCGCGAACCTCTTCCTCACGCCCGAGGCCCGCACCGCCCTCTCGGGCGAGGGCGTCCTCATCATGAAGGACAGCTCGGCGAACAAGTGCGGCGTGATCTGCTCGAGCTTCGAGATCGACGCCTGCATGGTGCTGAGCGACGAGGAGTTCCTCGCGATCAAGGACCGCTACGTCGAGGACGTCCTGGTGCGGCTGCGGGCCCTCGCCCGCGAGGAGGCCGACCTCCTGCTCGCCGAGGGCCGCCGCCACCCGACGGTGCCGCTGCCCGAGCTCTCGGTGCGGATGTCGAAGGTCATGAACGCGGCGGCCGTCGCGATCGCCGCGGCCCTGCCGGAGTGGCCGGAATCCAGCCGGAAACTCGCGGAGGCCCTCGTCGAGGAGCATCTCCCGCCGACGCTCGTCGAGGTCGCGGGAAAGCGGATCCGGGAGCGGATCCCCGCGACCTACCTCACCTGGCTCAAGGCCAAGCGCCTCGCCGCGAACATCACCTACCGCGAGGGCATCGACTTCTTCACCGGCCTCGGCCCGGCCGAGACCGCCGAGCTCGCCCGCCGCTACCTCGAGAAGGACCGCGAGAACGCGGCGCTGGTCGAAAGCGTCGAGAAGAGCTCGCTGCCCGGCAGGGACCGCGTCGCCGAGCTGCTCCGCCGCGCAGGCACCCGCGGGGCCCTCGGCGACCTCGCCTGAGGCGCGTTCGCGTTCACCCGCGGTCGCCGAGCCGCTCGCGCCAGGTCCGGATCCGGGCGTGGTCGGTCAGGTCGTAGGAGAGCGGCGTGATCGTCACGTGACGCTTGATGAGCTCCTCGACGTCGGTGTCGTCGCGGGTGTGGACGAACTCCATGCCGTTGCCGGTCGGCCAGAAGTACCGCTGCCCGCCCGGCCCCGTCCGTTGCTCGTAGCCGTCGACGCCCGCCGCGGTGTTCATCGAGACGACCCGGAGCGAGGGCATCGGCGCGTCGGCCGCGGTCGTCCGCGGGACGTTCACGTTGATCACCGAATGCGGGTCGATCGGGTGGGCCAGGACGCGGTCGATCGCCATGCGGGCGATCTCGGCGGCCCGCTTCCAGTGGGGCTGGTCCTTGCCGAGGTGGAGCGAGACCGCGATGGCGGGCACGCCGAGGAACGCAGCCTCGACCGCGGCCGCGACGGTGCCGGAGTAGATGACGTTGATCCCGACGTTCGCGCCCGAGTTCATCCCGCTGATGACCACGTCGGGCCGCGTGCCCGCCCCGAAACGCTCGGGCCAGATCGCCCGCAGGCCGACCTTCACGCAGTCGGCGGGGCTGCCCTCGATCGCGGTGCCGCGCATCGACGGGTTCACCTCGACCTCGCGGGCGAGCAGCGGCTGGTGGAAGGTGATCCGGTGGCTGGTCGCGCTCTGCACGGTGGCCGGGGCCACGGTCACGACCTCGCCGAGGCCGCGGAGGCCCTCGTGCAGGGCCGCGATGCCGGGGGCGGTGATGCCGTCGTCGTTGGTGAGGAGGATTCGCATGGAGTGGCTCGCGGCGGATGCTACCCGCCCCTACACTCCCCGCCCCGATGTACCAGTCGCTGCTGGTCGCCCGCTACCTCTCCTCGCGGGTCATTCCCTTCATCGCCGTCGCCGCCGTGGCCCTCTGCGTGGCCCTGGTGATCGTCGTGGTGAGCGTGATGAGCGGGTTCCTCGACATGGTGCGGAACTCGGGCCGCACGCTGGTCGGCGACGTCGTGCTCAGCTGGGACATCGTGGGCATCCCCGACTACCCCGAGCTCATCGCCGGGCTCGAGAAACTGCCCGAGGTCGAGGCCGCCTCGCCGGTCATCGAGACCTTCGGGCTGCTCCGTATGCCCTACCGGATGCCCGGCGGCGGCAACAAGATCGAGACCGTCCAGGTCTGGGGCGTCGAGCCCGAGAGCCTCGCCCGCGTCGTCGACTTCCGCGAGCTCCTGTACTGGAAGGCACCGACCGCCGAGGAAGCCGCCGCGATGATGCCCGACGATCCGCGGCTCGAGGAGGCCTACGACGCGGAGGCCGACGCGATGGCGATGCGGAAGCCCGACGGCTCGCCCGGGATCATCCTCGGCATCGAGATCTCGCCGTTCAACCGGCGGCAGAAGGACGGTTCGTACCGCACGACGGGACGACTCTCCGACGAGCAGGACGCCGGCCACTGGATGCCGTCGGAGCCGACCGGCGTGGTGCTCACGCTGGTGCCGGTCAGCGAGTCGGGCTCGATCGACGTCGAGAAGAAGAGGCCGTTCAAGATCGTGAACGAGTTCCGCACCGGGGTCTACCAGATCGACAGCCAGCGGGTGCTGATCCCGCTCGCCGAGGCGCAGGAGATGCTGCGGCTCGCCCCCGCACCGCTCTACGCCCGTGACGGCGAGCTTGACGAGAGCGGAAGGCCGAAGCGGCTCGGGACCTCGCCCGCGCGGGCCACCACGATCCTCGTCAAGGCGGCCGCGGGCTTCACGCCGGACCAGGCCCGCGACGCGGTCGAGCTCGCCTACGCCGACTGGACACGGCGCGCCTACGACGATCCGGCGAGGCTCGTGAAGCCGCCGCCCGGGGCGTTCGCGATGACCTGGGAAGAGCGGCTGCAGGACCTCATCGGCCCGGTCGAGAAGGAGCGCGGCCTGATGCAGGTGCTCTTCTCGCTCGTGTACATCGTGTGTGCGGGCCTGGTGCTCGCGATCTTCTGGTCGATCGTGCAGGAGAAGACCCGCGACATCGGGATCCTGCGGGCGGTCGGGGCGGGGCGGACCGGCATCCTGTCCATCTTCCTCGTCTACGGGCTCGTGATCGGCGTGCTCGGCTCGCTCGGCGGCTTCGGCCTCTCGACGTTGATCGTCGGGAAGATCAACGAGATCCACGAGCTCATCGGGCAGCCGGCGCCGGCAGCCCTGTGGATCGCGATCTACGCCCTTTCGGCCGCGAGCATCGTCGCCGCGATCGTGGCGACGGTGCGGGGCTCGTTCCTCTCGTCGCTGCTCTGGATCATCGGGGCCCTGCTGCTCGGTGGCCTCGGGTTCATCCTGTCGCAGCACCGGGGCGTGCTGATCTGGGACCCGAGCGTCTACTACTTCAGCCGCATCCCGAACCACGTCGACGTCCGCAACGC
>JBIKVN010000280.1:0-3951 GCA_044356865.1 Phycisphaerales bacterium
TCGGCCGAGAGGAAGCGGCGGCGGCCGATGAAGAGGGCGAGCATGGTCGCGACCGCGACCTGGCCCATGAAGGCCTTGGTGCTGGCCACGCCGATCTCGGGACCGACCCGCAGGTAGACGCCGGCGTCGGTCTCGCGCGAGATCGAGCTGCCGACCACGTTGACGATGCCGAGGGCGAGGGCGCCGCGCTGCTTCGCCTCCTGCAGGGCCGCGAGGGTGTCGGCGGTCTCGCCCGACTGGCTGATCGCGGCGACGACGGTGCCCTCCTCGACGATCGGGTTGCGGTAGCGGAACTCGCTGGCGAACTCGGCGTCGGTCGGGATCTTCGCGAGATCCTCCATCACGTACTCGGCGACCATGCCGGCGTGCAGGGCGGTGCCCTGGCCGAGGAAGATCACGCGACGGGCGCGGGCGAGGTCGCGGGCGAACGGAGCGACGCCGCCGAGCACGATCTGGCCCGAACGGAGATCGACGCGTCCCTTCAGGCAGGTCCGCAGGGCGTTGGGCTGCTCGTAGATCTCCTTGAGCATGTAGTGCTCGAAAGCGCCGAGCTCGATCTGCCCGAGGTCGAGCTCGAGCTCGCGGACTTCCGCGGTCACCGGCACGTTGTCGACGGTGGTGGTGCGGAACGAGTCGCGGGTGATCTTGGCGACGGTGTAGTCCTGCAGGGCGAAGGCTTGCGTGGTGTGGGCGACGATCGCTGACTGGTCGCTGGCGACGATGTACTCGTCCTTGCCGACGCCGACGAGCAGCGGGCTGCCCTTGCGGGCGACGACCAGCGTGCCGGGCTCCTTCTCGCAGGTGACCGCGATCGCGTAGGCCCCGGTCACCTCGCGGAGGGCGGCCTGCACGGCCTTCTCGAGGTCGCCGCGGTAGAGCTCGCCGATGAGGTGGGCGAGCACCTCGGTGTCGGTCTCGCTGGTGAAGACATGGCCCTTCTCGCCGAGGTACTTCTTCAGGACGGAGTAGTTCTCGATGATCCCGTTGTGGATGATTGCGATGCCGTGGCCGAGTTTCTCGTCGTCGCGGTGCGGGTGGGCGTTCCGATCGGTCACGCCGCCGTGGGTCGCCCAACGGGTGTGGGCAATGCCGAGCGAGCCGGTGAAGTCGCCGGCGCGGTTGACGAGCTCCTCGAGCACGCTCACGCGGCCGACGGCCCTCGCGACATGCAGCTTCCCGTCGCGCAGGATCGCGAGTCCGGCCGAGTCGTATCCGCGGTACTCGAGCCGCTTCAGGCCCTCGAGCAGGATCGGGGCCGCTTCCTTGTGACCGATGTAGGCGACGATTCCGCACATGAAGAGAAGGCTCCGGCTGGGGGCAGGGCGGCAATCGCCGGCTCAACGGGCCTGCGGCAGATCGACGCGACTCGGGGTCATCGGCCAACGGCGCCACGGCGCGGCGTCGTTCCCGATGGACGAGGCGGAAATCGTAGGGGTTCGCACGCCTCGGCGAGATATCGGCACATGATGCGCGGCGGTGTCCGGTAAGCGACGGCTACCATGGCCGCTCGCGATGCGACCGGCGACCGGAACAGCCTCGGGAGGAGACCTCTGGGCCGAGGGCCGCGCGGTGCGAGCCCGCGAGGCGGCGCCGCTGGCCGAGCGATTGCGCCCGCGAACGCTCGAGGAGTTCGCGGGCCAGATGCACTTTCTTGGGCCGGGGAAGCTCCTGCGGCGGATGCTCGACGCCGACCGGGTGACGAGCCTCCTCTTCGCGGGCCCGCCCGGGACCGGGAAGACGACGCTTGCCGAACTGATCGCGACCCGCACGCGGAGCCACTTCGAAAGCGCCAACGCCGCGTCGATCGGCGTGAAGGACATCCGCGTCATCGTGGACGCCGCGGCCCGACGGCTTGGTGACTCGGGGCGGCGCACGATCCTCTTCCTCGACGAGATCCACCGCTTCACGCGGGCCCAGCAGGACGTGCTGCTCGGCGACGTCGAGCGGGGCACGGTCATCCTGGTCGGCGCGACCACCGAGAATCCGCACTACGCGGTGAACTCGGCGCTGGTGAGCCGATCGACCGTGTTCACGTTCCGGCCGCTCGACGAGGCCGAGATCGCGGCGGTGGTGCGAAGGGCGATCGAGCATCCGGACGGTTTCGGCGGAACCGGGCTCGTCGTCACCGACGGGGCGATCGCCCACTGGGCCCGGCTCTGCGACGGCGACGCCCGGCGGGCCCTCGGGGCCCTCGAGGTCGCGGGACTGAGCCTGCTTTCCGGCCGGGAACCCGGCGATCCGCCGCCGACGGTCGACCTTGCGGTCGCCGAGGAGTCGATCCAGGCGAAAGCCATCGTCCACGACCCGAGCGGCGACGGGCACTACGACCTTGCGAGCGCCTTCATCAAGTCGATGCGCGGTTCGGATCCCGATGCCGCGACCTATTGGCTGGCCCGGATGCTCGTCGCCGGTGAGGACCCGCGGTTCATCGCCCGCCGCATCGCGATCTTCGCGAGCGAGGACATCGGGAACGCCGACCCGCAGGCGATGGCCGTGGCGGCGTCGGCGTGGGAGATCGTCGAGCGGATCGGCATGCCCGAAGGCCAGCTCACGCTGGGGCAGGCCGCGATCTACATGGCCTGCGCCCCGAAGTCGGGCGCGAGCAGCCAGGCGATCTGGGCGGCGATGGACGAGGTGCGCGAGGGCCGGACGATTCCGGTCCCGAAGTACCTCATGGACCAGACCAAGCGGCGGCTTGCCCGGCACGACGACGACGGCTCGCCGCTTTCGCCCGAGCGCGAGGATTACCGTTCGCCGCATGCCGAGGCGGACGGCGTCGGTCGCCAGGATTATCTCGGCGTCGATCGGACCTACTACCGTCCGACCGACCGTGGACACGAGGCGACCATCGGTGAGCGGCTCGAGCGGGCGAAGTCGCGCCGAAAGGAAGCCCGCGGTGGTTGACCCCGAACGCGAGCTCCTCGAGATGAAGAAGGCGTTGCGGGTCGCGATCCGCGAGCGATTGCGCGAGATGGATGACGCCGAACGCCAGGCGGCCTCGGCCCGCGGCGGCGCGCGGTTGCTCGATTTGCCGGCGATCCAGGCCGCGCGGTCCGTCCTCTTCTACCTCCCGACCCGGACCGAGATCAGCCCGCTGGCCGCCGCGGACGCCTGCCGTGCCGACGGCCTGACCGTCGCCCTGCCGCGGGTCGACGAGGGTTCCGACGAGATCGCGATCGTCGAGTGGGAGTCGGGCGATCGGGCCGATCTCGTGCCGGACGCGGCGGGCATGCTGGCTCCGGCCGCGGGCCGGATCCTGCGGGTCGGCGAGATCGATGCGGCGATCGTGCCGGGCGTGGCGTTCGACCGTGCCGGCCGGCGGCTCGGGCGGGGAGGCGGGTTCTACGACCGGTTGCTCGTGCGGCTGTCGGATCGGTGTCCGGCGATCGGCTTCGCCTTCGCCACCCAACTCGTCGAGCGGGTGCCCGAGGAGCCGCACGACCTGCGGGTCGCGGCGGTGGTGACCGACGCGGAAACCGTCGAGATCCGCTGAGGAAACCGGGGATTGCGGCTATGCTCGCCGCGACCTTCCCAGGGACGGGAAGCTTCCGGACGGACCCCACCACGGACTCTCACGGTGCTTTCGAGTTCTTCATCCCGTTCGCCGCTTCGGTTCGATCGCATGGCCCGTCGCAAGGCGGCCCGTTGGCGGCTCGTCGCCGGCACGTTCACGATCGTCGCCGCCGCCGGCGCGGTTGCGGCGTGGATGCAGATGCGTGCTCCCCGGAGCGTCGTCGCGGAAGCGAAGCCGTCGCGGCCCGAACCGCTCGACATCGCCCCGCCGCCGCAGAGCGCCCGCGGCATCCTGCTCGAGCACGAGCCGACCCCGCTGCCGACCGCGAGTCGCGAGACGGTGATCGCCCTTCGGCCCGTTCCGATCGCCGATCCCGAGCTCGCCGAGGACTCGCGGTTGCCGGACCCGCCGCCGGCGCGACCCGCTCCGGGGAACGC
>JBIKVN010000067.1:0-13789 GCA_044356865.1 Phycisphaerales bacterium
GCCCTCGAGCGGATCGTGGGCGCTGGTCTGGTCGGTGAGCGTATCGGGCACGATGCCGCGGGCGTCGAGCCGCTCGAGCAGGTCGATCGCGTTGCCGAGCCAGCCGATCGAGATCGCCTCGCCGCGACGGGCGCAGTCGAGGGCGCGGTCGATCGAGGCGTCGAGGTCCTCGTGGTACTCGTCGAGGTAGCGGTCATGGATCCGCTTCTTGAGCCGCTCGCGGCAGATCTCGGCCATGAGGCAGGTGCCCTCGTTCATGGTGATCGCGAGCGGCTGGGCCCCGCCCATGCCGCCGCAGCCCGCGGTGACGTTCAGGCGGTGCTTGAGCGTGCCGCCGAAGTGCTGGCGGGCGCACTCGGCAAAAGTTTCGTAGGTCCCTTGCAGGATGCCTTGGGTGCCGATGTAGATCCAGCTGCCCGCGGTCATCTGCCCGAACATCATGAGCCCGCGGGCGGCGAGGTCGTCGAAGTGTTCTTGGGTCGCCCAGTGCGGCACGAGGTTCGAGTTCGCGATGAGCACCCGCGGGGCGTCGGCATGCGTCCGCACGATGCCGACGGGCTTGCCGCTCTGGACCAGCAGCGTCTCGTCGGGAGCCAGCCGCTCGAGGCTCGCGATGATCGCGTCGAACGACTCCCAGTTCCGCGCCGCCTGGCCGCGACCGCCGTAGACGACGAGGTCCTCGGGCCGCTCGGCCACCTCGGGATCGAGGTTGTTCATGAGCATCCGCATGGCCGCCTCGGCGGCCCAGGTCGAGCAGGTCTTGTGGGGGCCGCGGGGGGCGCGGATCAGGCGGTGGGGGGCGGTGGTCGCGGTCGTCATGGGCGGAGAGCGTAGCCCGTGGGGCGGGGCGGTGCCATGCGGCGACGGGGCGGGAGAAGGCGTTCCCGGGGTGGCGTGCGGGGATCCGGAGCGTCGGCTTGGGGCCGACGCGGGACGAGCGACGGGTTCATCGGGGCCCGGACCGCGGATCGCCTGAGCGCGGATCGCCTGAGCGTCCATCGCGCCCCATGGCTCACTCCCCGCGCAACACCAGTCGCAGCCGGACCATCACCGTCTGCCCGGGCCCGAGCTTCTCGAGCGGCTTGCCGGCGGCGGTCCAGCCGGCGAGAGCATCGAGGATCGGGCCGTCCACACGCTCGGAACCGCTGCTCACGATGAGGCGGTACGAAAGCGGCTTGCCATGGCGGTCGAACTTGAGCTCGACGACCGGGTTCCGCGGCGCCGTCGTGATCATGGTGAGCGTGTCGAAGCGCGGCTTGCGGGTCTTGATCTGCAGGCCGCGGGCCGCGAGCGGCCGTCCGTTCTTCCAGTCCTTCGGGTCGACGTTCTTGACGCTGGTCGCGTCGCTCTCCATGTCGGTGAGCTCGCCCGCGGCGAAGGGATCGTCGCCGGGGTTGCCGGCGCGGGTCGGCGAGGAACCGGGCGAGGGCTGCTGATTCGGTTGCTCGGGCGAAGCCGGTTGAGGAGGGGTTTCCGGCTGC
Organism: Phycisphaerales bacterium; assembly: GCA_044356865.1. Classification (GTDB taxonomy): domain Bacteria; phylum Planctomycetota; class Phycisphaerae; order Phycisphaerales; family SM1A02; genus JBEIUL01. The sequence goes on from JBIKVN010000067.1 coordinate 1,482, forward strand.
GGCTCGGGCGGCGGCGTCGGTTCCGGCGGAGCCTCGGGCTTCGGTTCTGGGGCCGATTCTGGAGTTGGCTCTGGAGTTGACTCTGGAGTTGGCTCTGGAGTTGGCTCTGGAGTTGGCTCTGGAGTTGGCTCTGGGGTTGGCTCTGGCGCCGGTTCCGGTGTCGGTTGCGGCGAGGGCTCCGGTTGCGGCTCTGGCTTTGGCTCTGGCTTTGGCTCTGGCTTTGGTTCTGGCTTTGGCTCTGGCTCTGGCTCTGGCTTTGGTTCTGGCGTCGGCTCAGGAATCGGAGCGGGGAATCCAACGGGATCGGGTTCCGGGGCCGGTTCCGGCTGGGGCTGGGGCTCCGGCTGCGGCTGGGGCTCAGGAGCCGGCTCGGGCTCGGCCGGCCGAGCCACGGGCTCGACCGGCGTCGGCTGCGGCTCGGGCCGGGCCGGCGTCTCAGGTACCGGGGGCACCGGCGGCGACGGGGTCGCCGCGGCGACCGCCTGTGCCGGCGGCGCGGTGTCGGGGCTCGGAGGCAGTCCCGTGACTTCCGGCGTCGCGCCGCCCTCGCCACCCGAGTCGGTCATTCGTCGCGCCGCCTGCTCGGTCTCGGCGAGGGCCGCGAGGTGCTCTTGGTACTGGGCGTACCCGATCCAGTTCATCGAGCTCTCGGCGCCGTCGTCGATGCCCAGCTGGACGGCCTGGTCCTCGGGCGGCTTGCGTTCTTCCGGTTCCGGCTCGGCCCGTTCGGGATCGTCCGGTTTCCGTTCGGGCGGTTCGGGCGGCGAGGCCAGGGCGACCGGGTCGGGCGGGCGACCGGTCCCGGTCTCGCTCGAGGACGCCGAGCTGAGGGCCACCGCGAAGACCGGCAGCAGGATCGTCGCGTGCAGCAACAGCGACAGCCCGAACGAGGTGAGCAGCGGTCTCGAGGGTCGCGACTCGGCGGAAGCCATGGTGTCACCCGCTCAGGGGCCCGGGGCCGTCCGCGAGGGCAGCGAGGGCCGTCCGACGAAGTTGATCGGCAACCCGACATCGCCGAGGCGATCCCAGAGCTCCTGCAGCAGGGGGGCCCGGTCGGTCGAGCCCGGCCCGTCGGCGAGGGCGATGTAGACGACGGTGCGGGGATCCTTCGCCTTCGCCTCCTCGAGCCGGGGGCGGATCGCGGCGATCTCGATCGGCACCCGGTCGAGGGCGAGCTTCCCGTCGAGCCCGACCGAGACGGTGATCGCGGGGGCGGGCGTGGCCTCGGTGCCGCGCTGGAACGACGCGAGCTGCATGGGCAGGATGTCGACCCGCACCATGACCATCGTGGCGTAGATGAAGAAGAGCAGCAGGTTGAAGACCATGTCCAGCATCGCCGTCAGGTCGATGTGGGGCACGGTCGCGGTGCGGCGGAGGCGGCGCAACGGCTAGTCCCCGTCGGGCATCGCCTCGGCGGCACCCTCGACGAACGGTGCGACCGAGACCGCCGCGAGCGAGTCGCCCTCCTTGAGCCGCACCAGCCGCACGCCCTGGGTGTTGCGGCCGATCCGCGAGACGTCGCGGGCGTGGGTGCGGACGACCTTGCCGCCCTCCGAGATGAAGAGCAGGTCGTCGGCGTCGGTCACCGCCCGTACCGCGACCACCGGGCCGTTGCGGCCCGAGGTCTGGATGTCCTTGCGGCCCTTGCCGCCGCGGTCCTGGACGCGGGTCGAGCCGTCGTCGCACTGGACGAGGTACTCGCCGAGCCCGGTGCGCTTGCCGTAGCCGTTCGCGGTCGCGGTCAAGAGGTCGGCCCCGTCGACGCAGCGCACGCAGCCGACGAGGGCGTCGTCGTCGTCGAGATCGATGCCGCGGACGCCTGCCGCGGCGCGTCCCATCACCCGGGCGTCGTCCTCGTGGAAGCGGATCGCCATGCCCTTGCGGGTCGCAAGCAGCAGGTGGTCGGAGCCGGTCGTCTCGAGCACGCCCATGAGCCGGTCGCCCTCGTTCAGGCCGATCGCGATGATGCCCGAGCGGTTGACGTTGCGGTAGTCCTTCAGGCTGGTGCGCTTGACCTTGCCCTGTTCGCTGGCGAACACGAGGTAGTTCTCGTTCGCCTCGAAGTCATGCACGGGCAGCAGGGTGCGGACCTTCTCGCCCTCCTTGAGCGCGAGCAGGTTCACGATCGCCCGGCCGCGGCCGGTGCGGCTCGCCTCGGGCACCTGCCAGACCTTCACGAGGAAGACGCGGCCGGTGTCGGTGAAGCAGAGCAGGTCGTCGTGCGAGCTGCTCACGAACATGTGGGCGACGGGATCCTCGCCGTCCGACTCGGCCCCCTTGATGCCCATGCCGCCGCGGCCCTGGGCCTCGAAGGTCTCGAGCCGCATCCGCTTGATGTAGCCCTGGTGGCTGAGGACGACCACCGCCTCGTGCTCGGCGATGAGGGCGCCCATCTCGAAGTCGTCGGCCTCGACCTGCTCGATCACGGTGCGCCGCGGCGTGGCGAAGGCTTCTTTCATCGCGACGCAGTCCTCGCGGATGATGTCGAGGACCAGCCGCCCGTCGGCGAGGATCCGCTCGAGGCCCTCGATCTCGTCGTGGAGCTTCGCGAGCTCGGCCGCGAGCTGCTCGATCTCGAGTCCGACCAGCTGGATGAGCCGCAGGGCGCCGATCGCCTCGGCCTGCACGCGGGTGAGGATCGTGCCCTCGCCCGCCGTGATGAGCCGCGGCGGGACGATCGCCGCCCGCGGGTGGTCGGGCCCGATGCGGAAGGCCCGGGACTGCAGGCGCTCGATGGCCTCCTCGCGGGTGCGGCTCGAGCGGATGATCCGGATCACCTCGTCGATGTCGCAGACCGCGTAGATCAGGCCCTCGAGCCGGTGGGCCCTCTGCTTCGCCTGCCGCAGCTGGAACTGCGTGCGGCGGCGGATGACCTCGCGGCGGTGGTCGAGGTAGCGGTCGATGAGGGCCCGGAAGGGAAGCGTCCGCGGCTGGCCGTTCACGAGCGCGATGTTGATGATCGAGAACGTGGTGCGGAGCGGCGTGAACTCGTAGAGCTGCCGCTCGACGACCGCGGGGTCGGCGCCGCGCTTGAGCACGATCCGGATCCGCGTCCGGGCGTCGCGGCCGGAGTGGTTCTGGACCTCGGCGATGTCCTCGATCCGCTTGGTCTTCACCGTCTCGACGATCTTCTCGATCAGGACGCCCTGCACGACCTGGTAGGGGATCTCGACGATGGTGAGCACATCGCGGTCGCCCTGCTTCGACCGCTCGACGCGGCCCTGCACCGAGATGCGGCCGCGGCCGGTGGTGTACGCCTCGACGATCCCGCTGCGGCCCATGATGGTTCCGCCGGTCGGGAAGTCCGGCCCCGGCACGATCCGCATCAGGTCTTCCGCCGAGATCGCCGGGTCGTCGATGACCGCCACGATCGCGTCGCAGGTCTCGCCGAGGTTGTGGGGCGGCATCGAGCTCGCCATGCCGACGGCGATGCCGGTGCTGCCGTTCACGAGCAGGTTCGGGAACTTGCCCGGCAGCACGGTCGGCTCCATGAGCCGGTCGTCGTAGTTGGGCTTGAAGTCGACCGTCTCCTGGTCGAGGTCCTCGAGCATCGCGACCGCGGCCGCGGTCATGCGGGCCTCGGTGTACCGCATCGCGGCGGGAGGGTCGCCCTCGATCGAGCCGAAGTTGCCCTGCTTGTCGATGAGCAGCGTCCGCGTCTTCCAGTCCTGCCCGAGGTTCACGAGCGTCGGGTAGACGACGCTCTCGCCGTGCGGGTGGTAGTTGCCGCTGGTGTCGCCGCAGATCTTCGCGCACTTGATGTGCTTCTTGCCCGGGGCGAGCTTGAGGTCGTTCATCGCCACGAGGATGCGGCGCTGGCTCGGCTTGAGGCCGTCGCGGACATCGGGCAGGGCCCGGTCCACGATGGTGCTCATCGCGTAGGTCAGGTACGACTCGTGCAGCTCGCGGTCGATCTCGATGCCGTGGATGCGGTCGAAGCCGCCCGCCGCGGCGGTGTCGGGACCTGTCGGCGGAGGGGGCGCGGCGGTGTCGTTCGGGGGGGCGGCCATGGCGATCCGGGGAAGGCGGGGATCCTACCACGCACGCCCCTGCGGCGTCGCGTTTCACGCCGCGGAAAGGTCGCCGGAAACGCCGTCGGAAGGAGCGAGCAGCGCGAGCCATTCGCGGTTGCCGGGAACCCCCGCCCGGCGCGAGCTTTTCCCGCCCACGAGCGGGCTTTCGCAACAGCCCAGGACGGTCGCGCCGAGGGCGGGCATCGCCTCGAGCGTCCGCGCCAGCACCCGTTCGGCCTCGGCATGGGGAAGGAATCCGCGATCGAGCAGGGTCTTCTCGCCGTCGAGCAGCTCGTAATGCGGCTTCACGAGCGTGACGATGCGGCCCCCGGGGGCGAGCCAGCGCAGGGCCGCCGGCACCGCGAGCCGCTGCGGGGTCCACGCGAGGTCGACGGTGACGAGGTCGACGCCGCCCGCGGGCGGCTCGGCGTGCAGGGCGTTGGTCCGCTCGCGGGTCTCGACGCGGGCGTCCTGCCGCAGTTTCCACGCGAGCGTGCCGTAACCGGTGTCGACCGCGATGACCGAGGCGGCCCCGCGCCGCAGCAAGACCTCGGTGAAGCCGCCGACGTTGCAGCCGAAGTCGGCGCCGCGGAGTCCGGTCACGTCGAGGCCGAAGGCCTCGATCGCCCGGTCGAGCTTCTCGCCGGCCCGCGAGACCCGCGGGGCGTCGGCCGGGCCGCTCACGCGGGAATGCCCCGCCGCTCGTGCCGCAGCTGCCCGCACGCGGCGGCGATGTCGCGGCCGCGGCTCGCCCGGATGTGCACGTTCACGCTCTTCTCACGCAGGATCTTCTGGAATTCCAGCACGTCCTCGGTCGCGGGCCGCGAGAACGGCACGCCCTTCACCTCGTTGTAGCGGATCAGGTTCACGTTCGAGCGCAGCCGCCGGGCGACCGCGGCGAGTTCCTTCGCGTGCTCGGGCCGGTCGTTGAAGCCGCCGAGCAGGATGTACTCGAGGGTGATCTCGCGGCCGGTCTTGCGGAACCACTCGTCGCAGGCCTCGAGGATCTCGGCGATCGAGGCGTACTCGGCCCACGGGATGATCTTCCGCCGCAGGTCGTCGTTCGGGGCGTGCAGCGACAGGGCGAGCGTCACCGGCAGCTCGAACTCGTGCAGCTTGCGGATCGCGGCGGGCAGGCCGACGGTCGAGACGGTGATCTTGCGGGCCGAGATGCCGAGACCCCAGTCGGCGTGCATCGCGCGGATCGCGGGCAAGACCTGGCCGAGGTTCGCGAGCGGCTCGCCCATGCCCATGAAGACCACGTTCGAGACGCGGCCGACGCCGGGCAGGCCCGCGAGCCGCCAGACCTGCTCGACGATGCGGCCGGTCGTGAGGTTCCCCTCGAGGCCACCGAGGCCCGAGGCGCAGAAGGCGCACCCGACCGGGCAGCCGACCTGGCTCGAGACGCAGGCGGTGCGGCGGTCGGGGTTGGGGATCAGCACGCACTCGGTCTGCCGCGAGGGCGGCTGGCCGACGACCGGCAGCGCGGTCGCCCCGGCGTGCGGAGCGCCCTCGGGCCAGCCGAGCAGCAGCTTCCGCGTGCCGTCGGTCGCGACCTGCTCGGCCAGCGTCACGCCCTGCCCGAAGTCGACGAGCGACGCGAGCCGCTCGCGGTTGCGGGCCGAGAGGTTGGTCATGAGCGCTGGGTCGATCGTCCGCTTCGCGTAGGTCCACTCGAGGACCTGCTTGCCGAGGAAGGGCGGCAGGTCCTCGCGCCGGCAGAGCTCGGCGAAGGACTCCGGGGTCAGGTCGAAGACGCTCGGCTTCTCAGCCACCGGTGGCCCCGACCGTCAGGTCGACCGTCCGCATCGGGACGCCCCGGGAGTGGAGCCACTCCTCGAAGTCGGCGCGGATGTCCATGCGGATCCGCCGGCCCTCGGGGTCGATGCCCTTGCCGCGCATCAGGGTCTTGAGCGTGCCGGGCAGGCCGAACTCGACCTCCTCGCGGTGGATGTCGTGCTGCTCGACCTCGGCCCCGAAGCGGCTCACGAGCTCGAGGACGAGGTCCTTCACGAGGTCCTCGGGGGCGCTCGCCCCGGCGGTGACGAGCACCGCCTTGACGCCCTCGAACCACTCGGGCTTCAGCTCGCTCCGGTCGTCGACGAGGCGGGCCCGCGTGCCGCGGTTCTCGGCGATCTCGGTCAGCCGCACCGAGTTCGAGCTGTTGCGGCTGCCGACGACGAGCACCAGGTCGACCTGCGGGGCGATCGCCTTCACCGCGTGCTGCCGGTTCGTGGTCGCGTAGCAGATGTCGCCGCCCGGCGGTTCCTTGATGTTCGGGTACTTCGCCTTGAGGGCGTCGATGATCGCCGAGGCGTCGTCGAGCGACAGCGTGGTCTGCGTGAGGTAGACGAGCTTGTCGGGGTCGTGGATGGTGAGCTTCGGGATGTCGTCGACCTTCTCGACGACCTGGATCGCCTCGGGGGCCTCGCCGCGGGTGCCGACGACTTCCTGGTGGTTCACGTGCCCGATGAGCAGGATCTGGAAGCCCTTGCGGGCGTACCGGATCGCCTCGGCGTGGACCTTGGTGACCAGCGGGCAGGTCGCGTCGATCGAGATGAGGTTCTTGCGGCGGGCGTGGGCCCGGATCTCGGGGCTGACCCCGTGGGCGCTGAAGACGACGATGGTGCCGTCCGGGACCTCGTCGAGGTCTTCCACGAAGGTCACGCCGCGCGAGCGGAACCGCTCGACGACATGGCGGTTGTGCACGATCTCGTGGTAGACCGAGATCCGCTCGTCGGGGCAGATGTCGAGCAGCTGGTCGACGACGTCGATGGCCATGTAGACGCCGGCGCAGAAGCCGCGGGGGTTGGCGAGGATCAGCTTCATCGGGAAGGGCGGATGATAGGGGTTCGCACGGGTCGGAAGCGGGCGGCCGCGGTACGCTTCCGGGCCCATGCGGAACCCGATCGCCGACATTCCCGCCGCGCTGGCCCGGTTCGGGCCGGGTTCGCCCCGCGAGGCGGTCGACGAGGCGACCGCCCGGGCGTGGTGCGTCGGGCTGACGCGGGCCCGGCGCGAGAACTTCGCGGTGCTGAGCAGGTTCGTGCCGCCGGGGCTTCGCGACGATTTCGCCGCCGTCTACGCCTTCTGCCGCTGGGCGGACGACCTCGGCGACGAGCTCGGGTCGACGGACGCCTCGCTCGAGGCCCTCGCGTGGTGGCGCGACGAGCTCGGGGCGTGCTTCGCGGGCGAGCCGAGGCATCCGGTCTTCGTCGCCCTCGCCCCGACCGTGCGGCGGCACGCGCTGCCGATCGAGCCGTTCGGCGACCTCATCTCGGCGTTCGAACTCGACCAGCGGAAGGACCGCTACGCGACCTGGGACGAGCTCGTCGGCTATTGCCGGCTGAGCGCTGACCCGGTGGGCCGCCTGGTCCTCATGCTGCTCGGCGAGGGCCGCGACGCGGCGACCTTCGCGGCGAGCGACGCGACCTGCACGGGGCTCCAGCTCACGAACCACTGGCAGGACCTGCGGCGGGATCTTCTCGAGCGGAACCGGATCTACGTGCCGGCGGAACTCAACGCGATTCCCGATTTCGAGGACCGTTTCCTCCGTACCGCCCGGCAGGGCTTCGCCTGCGACCGGACCTTCCTGGCCGAGAGCCGCCGCCTCGTGCGTTCCCTCGTCGACCGCACCTGGCCGCTGTTCGAGCGGGGGGAGTCGCTGCTGCCGCGGGTCTCGCCCGCGTCGCGCCCGATCGTCTGGCTCTTCCTGCACGGCGGCGCCGCGACGCTGCGGGAGATCGAGCTGTGGAACTGCGAGAGCGTGCTGCACCGGCCGCGGGTGCCGGCGTGGACGCGGGCGTCGCTGCTGGCCCGGGCGTGGTGGGGGAAGCGGTTCGGGGGATTGCTTCCGGAGGGCAAGGCCGCATGAGCGCTTCCGACGCGGCCTTCGCGACCTGCGCCGAGATCACCCGCACGCAGGCGAGGAACTTCTGGTGGGGGCTGCGGATGCTGCCCGAGCCGCGGCGTTCGGCGCTCTACGCGATCTACGCCTGGATGCGGGCGGCGGACGACCTGGTGGATGGGGTGTTCGGGGTCGCGCCGGACGACCTGGCCCGACGGGTCGCCGAGTTCAAGGGCCGCACCGACGGGGCGCTCGCGGGAAACGCCGCGGCCGGCCCGATCTGGGTGGCCCTTGCCGAGGTCGCGCGGCGTCATCCGCTCGAGCCCCGCGAGTTCCACGAGATGCTCGAGGGCCAGCTCGCCGATGTCGGCGAGGTCCGCTGCCGCACCTGGGATGACCTCCGTACCGTCTGCTACCGGGTCGCGGGCACCGTCGGCGTGGTCTGCGTGCGGATCTGGGGCGGGCCGGGCGGGACGCCGATCGCGGACGCGGCGATTCCCCTCGCGATCGACCGGGGCATCGCGTTCCAGCTCACGAACATCCTGCGCGACGTGCGCGAGGACGCCGGGCGCGGCCGCAGCTACCTGCCGCTCGAGGAGTACCACGCGGCGGGCCTCACGCCGGGGGATCTTCTCGCCTGGCGCGATCCGCCGGCGTGCCGGGCGTTCCTCGCGCGGCAGGTCGAGCGGGCGCGGCAGCACTACCGCGCGAGCGAGCCGCTCGAGGCGATGGTCGACCCGCCGTGCCGTCCGACGCTGGTCGCGATGACCGGCATCTACCGCGAACTGCTCGAGCGGGTCGCCGCCGATCCCCGGCGGGCCGCGAGCGGACGGCGCATCGCGGTGCCGGCGTGGAGGAAGATGGCGATCGCCTTCCGGGCCAAGCGAGCATGAGGCGCACGATCGCCATCGTCGGCGGCGGCGTCGCGGGCCTCGCCGCCGCGCTGCGGGTCGCGGAAGCGGGCGACCGGCCGATCGTGATCGAGACGCGGAAGAGGCTCGGCGGGCGGGCGACCTCGTTCACCGATCCCCGTTCGGGGCGCACGCTCGACAACTGCCAGCATGTCCTCATGGGCTGCTGCACGAACCTGCTCGACCTCTACGAGCGGCTGGGCGTCCTCGACCGGATCGAGTGGCACGACACGACCTTCTGGGCGAACCCGCCCCGCGAGCCCGATCGCCTGCGGACGGGGCGTTGGCTGCCGGCGCCCTTGCATTTCACGCGTTCGGGCCTGTCGATGCGGCTGCTGTCGTGGAGCGAGCGGCTCGCGCTCCTGCGGGCGAACGTCGCGCTCCTGCGGATGGGCCTTGCCGGACGCGAGCGGTGGCGGGGGCGGACCTTCGGCGAGTTTCTCGACGCGACCCGGCAGCCCCCGCGGGTTCGCGAGCTCTTCTGGGAACCGGTCGTGGTCAGCGCCTGCAACCTGCCGAGCGACCGGTGCGAGGCGGCGTACGCGATCCAGGTGTTCCAGGAGGGTTTCCTCGGGAACCCGTTCAGCCCGGTGATGGGCCTCTCGACCGTGCCCCTCGTCGAGCTGTACGATCGTGCCGAGGCGATCGTCGCCGAGGCGGGCGGCGAGATCCGGCTCGGGGTGAGCGCCAAGGCCCTCGCCTTCGATGGGGCGTCGGCCGGCGGGCGCGTCACCGGCGTCGTGACCGACGAGGGCTTCGTCGAGGCGGCCGCCACGATCTCGGCGGTGCCGGCCGATCGCCTCGACCGGCTCGCCTCGGACACGCTGAAGGCCGCCGACCATCGGCTGCGGCAGCTCGACCGGATCCGCCCGAGCCCGATCATCGGCGTGCACCTCTTTTTCGCCGAACGCACGCTCGACACTCCGCACCTGGTCTTGCCCGGCCGCGCCACGCAGTGGTTCTTCGCGAAGGGCACCGTCGACGGGTTGCACCATGTGCACGCGGTGATCTCGGGCGCCGACGGGTGGCTCGCGCTTCCCGAGGACGAGATCGTCCGCCGCACCGTCGCCGACTTGCATTGGGCCTCGCCGCGGTCGCGGGGCCTCGAGCCGGTCGAGGCCCGCAGCGTGAAGGAGGTGCGGGCGACCTTCGCGGTCGAGCCGGGCATCGACGCGTTCCGCCCCCAAGCCGCGCCCGACGCCCGCGGCGGCGTGCGCAACCTCTTCCTCGCCGGCGACTGGACCGCCACCGGCTGGCCCGCCACGATGGAAGGGGCGTGCCGCTCGGGCTATCGCGCCGCGCAGGCCTGCACGGGGAAGGGCGGGATCGTCGCGGACATTCCCGTCGCGCCGCTGGCCCGCTGGCTCGGGTTGCGGTGAGTCAGCCGAGCCGCACCAGCACGGCGTCGGCGGTGGTCCGGACGAGCGGGTCCTCGGCCGGATCGCGGGCGATCGCGGCGACGCGTTCCCGCAGGGCGATCGCATCGAAGTCGCCTCGCCCCGCGAGGGCGTTCCCGAGGCAGATCAGCGCATTGCGCTTGAAGCTCGCAAGAAGGCAGCGCCGCAGCGGGCTCGCGCGGGTCGCGCGGCGGCGGTCCTCCTCGCTCCAGCCGAGGATCTCGAGCAGGTCGAGGTGGGCCGTGCGTTCGGCGTAGTCGGGCCGCACGCTCGCCTCCCGCCGCTTCCGCCGCGTCGGGAGGTTGTGCGGGCAGACTTCCTGGCAGACATCGCAGCCGAAAAGCCAGGCCCCGGTCGGGGCGTGGAACTCCTCGGGCACCTCGCCGCGATGCTCGATCGTGGTGTACGCGAGGCAGCGCGACGCGTCGACCGAGAAGGGCGTGATCGCCCGCGTCGGGCAGGCGTCGATGCAGCGGGTGCAGGTGCCGCACGGGTCGCGACGCGGGCCGGGCGACGACGCCGGGTCGATCGCCAGCGGCAGCGTCGTGAGCACCTCGCCGAGCAGCACCCAACTGCCGGCGCCGGGCTCGATGAGCAGGGTGTGCTTGCCGATCGCGCCGAGGCCGGCCCGCGCCGCGAGCTCGCGCTCGAGCAGCGGCAGGAGGTCGCACGCGTGGCGGAAGCGTTCCCCGGGAAACTCCTCGCGCAGCTCGCGCACCAGCCGCTTCAGGCGCTTCTTGATCACCTCGTGGTAGTCGCCGCCGCGGGCGTAGCGGGCGATCGCGCCGCGGGGGCGGTCGGGACTCCCGAGGTCGGCGACGGGCATCGCCGGCGCGGCGTACCGGTCGGCGACGCAGATCACGCTGCGCACGCCCGACAGCAGCCGCGCGGGATCAAGCCGCGCCTCGACCTCGTCGGCAAGCCACGCCATCGAGCCGTGCCGGCCCTCGGCGAACCAGCGGCGGACCGCCTCGGCATGGTCGCTCGGCCGCGGGTCGGCGACACCGGCGAGGGCGAACCCGAGTTCGCGGCAGCGGCCAAGCACCCGCCGCGTGCGCTCGGCGATCTCGTCGGGCATCGGTCAGGCGCCGACGGCCCGGTCCGCCATCGAACGCACGATGGCCAGGAGGCAGAGGCCGAGGAAGAGGACCAGGGCCGCCAGCGTGACGCTCGAGAGCGCGAGGTGGATCCAGCGGCCGCGACGGGTGACCACCATGCAGACGCCCGAGACGAAGGCCTCGAGGGCGAGGGCGTAGAGGATCCACGGCCGTTCGAGAGTCCAGGCGAGAGCCGGCGGCAGTGCGGCACCGCTCTCGGCGACGGCCGTGCGCAGGCTTGCGGTGACCCAAGGCAGGACGGCCATCACCGCGAGGGCCGAAACCGCGGTGAGCACGCCTTTCGCGGCCAGGAGCGAAGCGACGAGGCGGCTGACCTCGTCGCCGGGGGAGGCGGGCCGGGGACGATCGGGGACGGACAACCGCCGCGGCGGGGGCGGGGGAGAGCCGGGCGCGTCGCCCGCCGGCGTCACGGCTGCCCGCCGCCGAAGCCGCCGCCGCCCAAGCCGCCCATGCTCTTCGCGATGGCGGCCTGCATCGCCTCGTTGAACGCTGCGACTGCAGCCCCGGCGTCGGTGAACTCGCCGGCTTCGATCCGGCCGGCGACCGCCAGGGCTGCCTCGGTCATCGCCGGCTTCATCATGGCCATCATCGGACCGGCGGCGGCCATGGCCTGGCCCTGCTCGCCGCCCATCGCGGCGGCGAGTTCGTTCGCATCGATGAACCACGAGCCGTTGACCTTGACGAGCGCGATGGTCTCGCCGCCGCCCGCGGTCGCCACGGCGGAGTCGACATCCTCGGAGACGAGCGAGAGATCGGCGAGGCTCGCGACCATCGGGCCGCCGCCCATGCCGCCCATGCCGTTCGTCATCGCGTTCGCGACCGCCGCGGCGCCGTAGGCCTGTTCGGCGGCCGTCGTGAACGGCGAGATCGCGTCGAGCATCGAGCGGGCGCCGTCGAGGAACGCCTTGGCGGCGCGATCCGAAGCGTGCATCACCCCGAAGGCCTTCATGCCGCCGGCCATGCTGGTGCGGTCGATCGAGTTCACGAAGTCGACGAGGGCCTTCGGCGTGGCGAAACCGCCC
>JBIKVN010000068.1:0-13727 GCA_044356865.1 Phycisphaerales bacterium
GAGCCTTCGCACATCACGGGCATCCTCAAGATCCTGCTGCAGATGAGCCTGGTGCTGGCCCACGGCAGCCGCAAGCGGGTGATTCGCGTGGGCCGCATCGGGGGCCAGTACGCGAAGCCCCGGTCGAACCCGGTCGAGACCCGCGACGGCGTCACCCTGCCGGCCTATCGCGGCGACAACGTGAACCGGCCGGCCTTCTCCGCCGCCGAGCGCCGGCATGATCCCGAGCTGCTGCTGCGGGGCCACGAGCGGAGCGCCCTGACCGTCAACTTCATCCGCGCCCTCGTCGACGGCGGCTTCGGTGACTTGCACCACCCCGAGCACTGGGATCTCGAGTTCGTGCGGCACTCACCGCTGGCGAGCGACTACCGCCGGATCGTCGAGGGCATCGGCGAGAGCCTGCGGTTCATGGAGACGCTGGCGGGCCGGAAGGTCGAGGCCCTGGATCCGATCGAGTTCCACACCAGCCACGAGGGCTTGCTGCTTGCCTACGAGCAGGCCGTCACCCGCCAGGTGCCGCGCCGCGAGGGGTGGTACGACCTCTCGACGCATTTCCCGTGGATCGGGATGCGCACCGCCTCGCTCGAGAGCGCCCATGTCGAGTTCTTCCGGGGCATTCGCAATCCCCTCGGCGTGAAGGTCGGGCCGGGGACGTCGCCGGAGGGGCTGGCGGAAGTCGTCGAGAGGTTGGATCCGGCCCGCGAGCCCGGGCGGATCACGCTGATCCACCGTTTCGGCGCCCACGAGATCGGGCGGCACCTGCCGCCGCTGGTCGAGGCGGTCCGCCGCACGAGTCGCCCGGTGCTCTGGTCGTGCGACCCGATGCACGGGAACACCGAGAGCGTCGTCGCGAACGGCCGCACGGTGAAGACGCGGAAGTTCGGGCACATCCTGGCCGAGGTCGAGCAGGCCTTCGAGATCCATCGCGAGGCGGGAACCCAGCTTGGGGGGATCCACCTCGAGCTGACCGGCGAGAACGTGACCGAGTGCACCGGAGGGGCCCGCGGGCTCGGGGACGCCGACCTCTCGCGGACCTACCGATCGCAACTCGATCCGAGGCTGAACTACGAGCAGTCGCTGGAGCTCGCGATGCTGATCTCGCGAAGGCTCGGGGCTGGCCCGTCTAAAGAAGTCCGGTAACAAGAAGTTCGGAACCGGCAAGAAGTTTTTCCGGTGAAGGAGCACATGGCTCTACGCACAGTACCATGCATGCATGTATGCTTTCAGCATGGCCACCAAGACCATCTCTCTCGACCTCGTCGCCTACGAGTCTCTCTGTCGGCTTCGACGAGAGCCTCGCGAGTCGTTCTCCAAGGTCATCCGGCGCGTGGCGGAGACGCTCGGTGCCCGGTCCCCAGTTGCCGCCTCGGCTGCTGCCCCGGCTGCTGCCGCGGTTGGCTCCGCCCCGACCCGCCCCGTATTGGCTTCGCTCTTCTCCGAGGCTGAGCGGCTCTGGTTGCCACCCGACGAGGCGCTCGACCGGCTCGACCGTCATCAGGCGTCGCCGCGGCCGAGGCGAGATCCCCGTCGCGAGTCCCGTGAAGACTCCGGACACCCCGGAGGGACGGAGATCGACGCGTGATCCTCGACACGACGGTGCTGATCGATCTCGAGCGGGAAGTTCGCCGCCAGACGCCCGGTCGTGCCGCGAACGCCATCGAGCGGCACGCCGGGACGACCTTCGGCGTCAGTGCGGTCGCGGCCGCGGAACTCTCGGAAGGCTACGAGGATGCCGGTCGTCGCGCGTCGCTCCAGTTCCTGACCCACTTCGAGTTCCTTCCCGTCGATGACGAGACGGGCTGGATCTGGAGCCGGCTGAGTCGGCAGGCCCGGTCCGAGGGTCGCTCGCTCGGCGACAACGACCTGTGGATCGCGGCGACCGCAGCGCGCCATGTCCGTCCGCTGTTGACGCGAAACCCAAGGGATTTCGCGGGACTCCCCGGGGTGGTGGTGGTGACCTACTGAGCGGTCGGGACCGCGGAACTCGCCTGCTACCATTCCCGCCCCCATGCCCCGTCCTGCGTCCGCGGCCCGCTCCATCGTCCTGACCGGTCTCGGGCCGATCTCCGCCTTCGGGGTCGGCATCGACCCGCTCTGGGCGGCGATGTGCGAGGGCCGCTCGGCGATCGCCCCCATCAAGCGATGGGACGCCTCAGGCTTCCCGAGCTGCGCCGGGGCCGAGCTGGCCGACGAGCTCTACGACGTGAAGACCGCGGTGCCGAAGAGCTACCGGAAGGCGACGAAGGTCATGGCCCGCGACATCGAGCTCGCGGTGGGGGCCGCCGCCGAGGCGATCCGCTCGGCCGGGCTGGTCACCCGCGGCACCGCCGAGGGGGCGACGCCCACCATCGTTCCCGATCGCATGGGCTGCCACATCGGGGCGGGCCTGATCGCGGCGGAACTCGACGAGCTGACCGGCGCGATGTGGGCGAGCCGCCGCGACGACCCGGCGACCCCGGGGGACCTCGGCGTCGATCTTGGCCACTGGGGCAACCAAGGGATGGAGAACCTGACGCCGCTCTGGCTGCTCAAGTACCTCCCGAACATGCTCGCCTGCCACGTGACGATCATCCACGATTGCCAGGGGCCGTCCAACACCATCACCTGCGCCGACGCAAGCGCCCTGCTCAGCCTCGGAGAGTCGCGGCGGGTGATCGAGCGGGGCGACGCCGACGCGTGCCTGTCGGGCGGGGCCGAGAGCCGCATCAACCACATGGGCATGCTGCGGCAGACCTTCGCGGGTCGGGTGGCGCCGGCTCCGGCCGGCGTCGATCCGGCGACGGTCGTGAAGCCGTTCGCCCCCGACGCGAAGGGCAGCGCGATCGGCGAGGGGGGCGGCATCGTCGTGCTCGAGGCCGAGGAGACCGCAACCGCCCGCGGAGCCCGGAAGCTTGCCCGGCTCATCGGCTTCGGCGCCAGCCAGTGCTTCCCGCATGATCCGTTCGCGGCCGACCTTTCGGGCTGCGGCGACGACATCGCCGAAGCCGTTCGGGTCGCCCTCGACGACGCCGGCGTCTCCGCCTCCGACCTCCACGCGATCGTCCCGACCGGCACCGGGATTCCCGGCGTCGATGCGGGCGAGGCCGCGGCGATCCGCCAGATCTTCGAGTCGCGGGCCGCCACCATCCCGATCGTGCAGGTCACGCCGTTCGTCGGCCTCTGCGGCGCCGGCAGCGGGGCCCTCTCGGTCGCGATCGCGACCCGCTGCCTGCTCGAGCAGAGGCTTCCCGCCCGGATCAACACCGCCGGCTGCACGTGGCTCGACGCGAACGCCGCACCGGCCCGCGCCGCCAAGCTCGACCGCATCCTCGTCCTGAGCACCAGCCTCGGCGGGCAGGTCGCCGCCGCGGTGCTCGAGCGGACCGGAAGCGGGACGGGAGCCTGACCATGGCGAACGCCCCCCGCATCGTCATCACCGGCATGGGCTGGGTCACGCCGCTCGGCCACGACATCGCCACGGTCTGGGGCCGCCTCATGCGGTCGGAGACCGGCATGTCGCCGATCGAACGCTTCGACGCCCGCACCTTCCCGACGACCTTCGCCTCGCAGGTGAAGGACTTTGACGTGCGGAAGTTCGTCCGCGATCCCGCGGTGCACGAGACCGCCGGCCCGAACACCCGCTTCGCCCTCGGCGCGGCGCGGCAGGCGTGGATGCAGGCGGGCCTCGACGCCTTCAAGGGCCTGAACCTGCGTCGCGTCGGCGTGTATCTCGGCGCGGGCGAAGGCGTCCTCGACTTCGACAACTACATGGCGGCGAACCTCGCGGGCTGGAATCCCGAGACGAGTTCGCTCGACGGCAAGAAATGGGCCGCCACCGCACTGCGGCGGATGTCGCCCGCCCGCGAGATCGAGCAGGAGCCGAACCTGCCCGCGACGCATCTGGCCCGCGAGTTCGGCTTCCGCGGACCGACCTACAACTGCCTGACCGCCTGTGCCGCCAGCACCCAGGCGATCGGCGAGGCGTTCAGCCTCTTGCGCCGCGGCGACGCCGACGTGATGCTCTCGGGCGGCACGCACACCATGATCCACGTGCTCGGCGTGACCGGCTTCAACCGGCTCACGGCGCTCAGCACGAGCAAGGGCGACCCGAAGAAGGCGAGCAAGCCGTTCAGCCGCGACCGCGACGGCTTCGTGATGGGCGAGGGCTCGGGCATGCTCGTCCTCGAGACGCTCGATCACGCGAAGGCCCGCGGGGCGACGCCGGTCGCCGAGCTGGTCGGCTACGGCTCGAGCGCCGACGCCTTCCGGATCACCGACATCCAGCCCGAGGGCCGCGGGGCCGCGGCGGCGATGGGCATGGCGCTGCGGCAGGCCGGCATCGACCCGCACGGCCTCCGCGCCGACGGCCGCCCGCCGATCGACTACATCTCGGCCCACGGAACCGGCACGAAGGAGAACGACTCGATCGAGACGCTTGCGGTCAAGCGAGTCTTCGGCGAGCTCGCCCCGAGGATCCCGATGAGCTCGGTGAAGAGCATGCTCGGGCACCTCATCGCCGCGGCGGGGGCGGTTGAGCTCATCACCTGCGTCCTCGCGATCGAGCACGGCATGCTGCCGCCGACCGCGAACCTGAACGAGCCCGATCCCGAGCTCGACCTTGACTACGTGCCGAACGCGGCGCGGGCCGCGAAGGTCGACACCTGCCTCTCGAACTCGTTCGGATTCGGCGGGCAGAACGACACGCTCGTGGTGTCGAGGTTCCGCGGATGAGACCGGCGGGGCGGCCGGGCCGGCGATGCGTCCGGCTCGCGATCGTCGCGATCCTCGTCCTGATTCCGCTCTCGCTCTTCCTGCTCGTCGCGATCCCGCCGTCGGGCTGGTCGCCGGTGCCCGCCGATCCCGCCGCCGCCGAGGTGCGTGGCGAGGCGCTCGAGCACTTCCTCTCGGCCGAGTTCTCAAGGGTCCGCCCCGACGACGCCCCGTGGGCGATCCGGCTGCGCGAGGACGACGTGAACGCCTGGATCGCGACGCGGCTGCCGAAGTGGGAAGCGAACGCGGGGAACCCGCCGCCGCCCGCCGCCGAGGTCCGGTTCCGCGCGGGCGAGGTGCGCCTGCGGATCGCCCTCGCTGGGTTCGGCGTCGATCCGGTGCTCGAGGCGGGGGTGGCGCCCGCGGTCGTCGACGGCCCGGGCGGCACGGCCCTCGCGCTCCGGCTGAGGTCGCTCTCGCTCGGAAGCCTTCCGCTGCCGCGGGTCGGTGCGTCGCTCATCTCGGCGTCGCTGCGTGCCGCCGGCCTGCGAGCCGCGACGCCTTCGGCCGTCTCGACGGTCACCGAGGACCGCTTCACCGTCGACTACGGGCTCTCCGACGGCCGCACCGTCCGCCTCGACGCGATCGCGGTCGAGGCGGATGGCCTGGTGCTCGAGTTCCGCACGCTGCCGCGATGAGCGGCGGTCACTTGTTCCCGACGCCCGGGATGCCGCCCGGCAGCCGAGCGCTCAGGATCTTGTTCATCACCTTGAGCATGATGAAGACCGCGAACGCCACGATCAGGAACTCGATCACCACGTTCAGGAAGTTCCCGTAGCGGATCGCCACCTCGGGCACCGGCGGGGTTGCCGCCGGGTCGGCCGACTGGATCACCAGCTGCAGGTTCTTGAAGTCGACGCCGCCGATGGCCACGCCGAGCGGCGGCATGATGATGTCCTGCACGATGCTGTTCACGATCTTCGTGAACGCCGCGCCGACGATGATGCCGACCGCCATGTCGAGGGCGTTGCCCTTGACCGCGAACTCCTTGAATTCCTTGAGAAGGCCCATGCGTGGTTCCTTGGGATGAGGGGACCGATCCGGCTCGCCGGCTTTCCCCCGGGAATGAGACGGGGCGGATTATGCACGAAGATCGCGTGCAGCGCAAGGGCTTCCGGTCGGCGATCGGGCGCCAGGATCACAGCCGCCCGTAGGTCTCGCCGTACGCGGTGGCGAGCAGGGGCACGCCGGTCACCTGCTGCATGAGTTCCGGGCACCAGGCCACGTTTCCCTCGATGAGGGTCGGTCCGTCGGCGGTGATCGCGATGTCCCACCCGACCGAGATCACGCTCGGGAAGAGGCGGTGGGCTGACAGCGCGAGCCGGACGGCGGCGGGGTACTCGGCGATCCGCGTCCCCGAGATGCGTCGGCCGGTCGCCGGATGCCCGTCGAATCGTTCGACGAAGCTGCCTTTCGTGCAGGCGCGGCCGAGCGTCCCGACCGCGTCCAGCACCGGAGCGGCGAGTCCTCCGCCCGCGAAGTTGTCGACGATCGCGCCGGACCGCGCCGGGATCCGCAGGATCGCCCCGAGCAGGACGGGATCGGCGTCGCGGGTCGGCCGGAGCGTGACGATGCGGAAGGTCGACAGTCCTCCCGGCGTCAGATCGCGAACCTCGCCCCCGTTCGAGAGCCGCTCCTGGACCACGAGCGGGCCTCCGGCCGATCGTTCCACCAGGACGCGGGCGAGCCCCGCCCGGTCGAGCCGTTGCCCATCGGAATCACCCCAGCATCCGCCGTGCCAGCGGAACGCGAGGGCTCCGATGCCCCAGCCGAGATTCGCGAACTTGACGAACAGGTCGCGCTCGGGAAGTGCCTCGGCGATCCGCTCGGGTCGGCTCTCGCTCGTGACCTCGGCGATCGGCCGCGGCACGGGAAGTCCGGCCGTGGCGGCGAGCGTCGAGAGCCGTGCCTTGTGATCGATCGGTTGCCGGATCGGCTCGGGATGCAGGAATCGCTGCACCGCGACCTGCTCGAGGTCGCTCACCGCGAATTCCCGCAGCGTGGGGCTGACCCGGTGCATCGAGTACCGGTAGTAATCACCCGGCCGTACCCCGGCGCCGAGCAGTTGCCGGGTCGATCGCCATTGCGCGAGCCGTCCGGTCCCCTCGCGAGCCGGTCCGCGGCCGAGCCGGAGGGCGAACCCGAGTCCGCGGAGCGCGGCCCAGCCCCGGTACACGCGGGCGAACCGCCGGACCCGCGACAGGTGGTCGGGCCCGAAGTGGGCGGCGATCTCCCGTTCGTAGGCGACTCGCGCGAGCTCGCGAAACCGGCGCACCACCGGCGGGGTGGCCCGGTCGATCGGGGCGAAGAATGCGGCATGAAACAGTGCCGTCGAGACCGACGCCCGGCCCGGTCGGCGCCTCGGTGCGGCGGCGGTCGGGGCTGGGAGTGAGGTAGGGACGGCGGGTGATCGCATCGATGCGGACTCCTGGTGTCGCCGGCGGGGCAAGGCGATCGAACTCCCGAATAGCCGTCCGGACCGGGTCAGCGATGCGGGAGGTTTCCGCGTTCCGGTCGGGACGCATCCGGGTTCGGAATCCGTCCTCGGGGAAAATGCCGCAGGGTTCGGGTGCAGCCCGTCAGGAAGCGGTCCAATCCGGGTTCGACGGGTCCGATGCCCGCCCAATTGATCGATACCCTTTCTTCGATGACCGTCCGGAACAGCGCGGACTCCCGGGATCCCGTGATCGAGTGGATCGCCCCGCGCGGGGCGACGCCGTTCGTGCGTCTCGCCGCCGAGGCGATCGCGGCGCGGCTGCCGAGGGTGCACGGGGCGATCGACGGGACGAATGCGGTGGTGTGCGTGCCGACCTCACGGGCGGCGCGGTTGCTGGCGGCGAACCTGCTCGAGGTCGCCGAGGCCGAGGGATCGCGGCTCGATCCGCCGGTGATCGTCACGGCCGAACGGCTGGCCGATCGGCTGGTCGCGACCACGGATGCCGGAGACGTGCCGGCCGCGGCGACCCTGCTCGAGCGGACGGTCGCCTGGCGACGGGCGCTGGCCGAATCGAGCCCTTCGGAACTCCGCCGGCTCGGGGTCCGACGCGGCGACACGTGGACGCCGGAATCGCGGCAGTCGCTCGCCTCGGTCGCGGTCGAGCTCGAGGACGCGCTCGGCCGGGAAGGCAAGACCTTCGCCGATGCCGAGGCGATCGTGCCGGCGGTCTCGAGGTCGATTCTTGCCGACGACGACCTCGTGGTGCCGGACGAGAGCGAGCGGTGGTCGGCCCTCGCCGCGGTTCGTGAGCGCGTGGTCGCGCGGCTCGCGTCGGCCGGGCTTGCCGCGCAGGTCGATCGCGAGCGACGGCTCGTCGAGCGCGGCACGTCGACCGCGGAACAGCTGTATCTGGTCGGCTTCCTCGAGGTCTCGGGCGCGGTGCGGCGGCTCGCGTCGCTGCAGCCGGTGACCGTGGTGCTGCCCGACACCCCGGCACCGGAGGGTCGTGATGCGTTCGGCGTGCCGCGGGCGGGCGGAACCGCGGTGACCCCGATCCCGCTCGACGCGATCCGCGTCGCCGGCTCGCCGCGAGGCCAGGCCGACGAGGCGATCGCCTTCCTGTCCGAACTGGCCGCGCGGCCGGAGCCTCCCGCGAGCGACGAGGTCGCGATCGGGGTCGCCGATTCCTCGCTGGTCCCGACCGTGGCGGCGGCGTTGCGCGATGCGGGACTCGGGGCGCACGAGCCTGCGGGTCGCCTCGTGAGCGGTCGCGAGCCGTTCCGTGCCCTCGCGGCGGCGCTCTCGTGGTACCTCGAGGGCTCGGCCGCGTCGCTCGCGATGCTGGCGCGATGCCCCGCGGTCACGGCCGGCCGCTCGAGCTCATCCGACGAGACCGCCGAGATCGACGCGTTGCTGGCCGCCACCTGCCTCCACGGGCTCGAGGGCACGCTGCCCGTCGACGCCCCGGGAGACGCGGGGACCGGACGCTTCCGGCTCGCGATGGACGAGGCGATGGAGCCGCTCGCCGAGCCCGAGCTCGAACCGATGGACGCGGCGAACGCGATCGCCGCGATGCTCTCGCGCCTCGGCGTTGATCGCGACCCGGGCGATCGCGCGCTGCTCGAGCAGGAACTCGCGCGGCTGGCCGCGGCGAGCCCGCTCGTCGTCGGGCGGATGACGCCGTGCGATGCCGCCGCACTCGTCCTCGAGATGGCGGCGAAGCGCCGCGAGCCCGCCGAGCCTCGGCCCGAGGAGATCGAGCTGCTCGGCTGGCTCGAGCTGCTCTTCGAGCCCGCGCCGCACCTCTGCATCGTCGGCATGAACGAGGGAAGCGTGCCCGATCGCGGCGACGCCGTCGCCTGGCTCACGCCCTCGATGGCATCCGCCCTCGGGCTGCCCGATCCCGACCGCCGCCTCGCCCGCGACGCGGCGATGCTCGACGCGCTCCGTCGCTTCCATCCGGGGCTCCGGCTGGTGTTCGGTCGTCGGTCCGCGGCGGGCGACCCCACGATGCCGAGCCGGCTGCTGCTCGGCGGAAGCGGCCCCGAACTCGCGACCCGGGTGCGGACGCTCTTCCGCGAGCCACGAACCGTGCGGCACGCGGCCACGGGTCGCGCGACGACGGCCTTCACCGTTCCCCAGCCGCCCGCCGACCTCGGGGCGAGGCTCGAGTCGATGAGCGTGACCGATTTCAAGGTCTATCTCGCCGACCCGTACCGGTACTGGCTCGAGCGGTACGAACGGCTGGGCGAGATCGTCACCGACGCGGCGGAACTCGACGCGCGGATCTTCGGCACGCTCGCCCACGACGTGATCGAGGCGGCGTTCTTCGACGAGGAGATCCGCGCCTCGACCGACGCCGGGGCGGTGCGCGAGGCGTTCCGGTCCGGACTCGACCGGCTCGTGCAGGAACGATTCCTGTTGAAGCGATTCGGCGAACGCCTGCGTCCGGCGATCCGGCTGCAGCTCCATTCGTTGCAGGCCAGGCTCGACCGGCTCGCCGAGCGCGAGGTCGAGCAGCGGCGGGCCGGATGGACGATCCACGAGACCGAGGCGATTCTCGTCGGCACCTGGCTGCTCGAGCCGGCGGGCGGCGGGAAGCTCATGCGGATCCGCGGCCGGCTCGATCGCATCGAGCGGAACGATTCGGGTGCCACGCCTCGCTACCGCGTGCTCGACGCGAAGACTTCCGAGAATCCGCAAACCCCGCGCGAGGCGCATCGCGCCGGCCGTGGCGACTCCGCCCGGTGGACCGATCTCCAGCTGCCGCTCTACCGGCACTTCGCCGCCGAGCGGCTGAAGGTCGATCCGGCGACGGTCGCGACCGGCTACATCCAGTTGCCCCCCGATCCCGGCGGCGTCGCATTCGCGATGGGCGACTTCACCGACGACGAGTACGCCGACGCGGTCGAGGAGGCCCGGCGGGTGGTGGCCCGGATCCGGGCCGGCGATTTCACGCCGGGTCCGTCGCGGGTCCGCGACGATCCGCTCCGGTTCATCCGGCAGGAAGCGGTCTTCGGCGGGGGCGACGACGACGCTTCCGAGGGAGGTGAGGGATCGTGACGCCGCACCTCCGCATCCTCGCGAGCGCGGGCTCGGGCAAGACCTATCGGTTGAGCACGCGGTACATCGAGCTGCTCAAGGCCGATGTCGATCCCGGCACGATCCTCGCGACCACCTTCACGCGGGCGGCCGCGGGCGAGATCCGCGACCGCGTCATCGACCGGCTCGCCGAGGCGGCGCTCGTCGAGGAGAAGGCCGCGGAGCTCAAGCTCTCGACCGCACGGGCCGCCGAGCTGCTCGCGAAGGCGATCGCGTCGCTCCATCGCCTGCGCATCCAGACCCTCGATTCGTTCTTCACCGGGTTCGTGCGCGGCTTCGCGACCGAGTTCGACCTCCCGCCCGACCTCGTGCCCGTCGACGACGCGGGACGGGCCGCGCTCGACGAGGCGGCGCTCGTCGGGCTGCTCGACGGGCTCGAACGTCCCGCGGCCGAGGAACGCCTGCTCGACACGCTGGCCTCGATCCGGCGCGGCCGGGCGGGTTCGCGGCTGGCTTCGGCGATCCGCCTGTCGGTGCGCGAGACGCTCGAGATCGCCCGCGAGGGCCATCCCGCGGCGTGGGAGTGGGACGTCCCCGCGATCGATCCCGCCGGATTCCGGGCGGCGGTCGAGCGGCTGCGGGCGATCGCCGCGGAACTCGACGCGCACGTCAAGGTGGTCGGCAAGGACGTGGAGGCGATGCTCGCCGCACCCGGACTTCCCGATTTCGAGACGGCCGCCGGGGCGCTCGGTCGCGGGCTGTTCAAGCCGATCCGGGTCGGCCAGCCCACGTACTCGAGGACGGAGATCCCGCGGGCCCTCGCCGACGCCTACCGGCCGGTGATCGCGACGCTCGAGGCGATCGTGCTCGACGGGTACGCCCGGCAGACGCTCGGGATGCGCGACCTCGCGCTCGACTTCGCCGAGGTGCGCGAGCGGATCAAGCGGGCCCGCGGCATCGTCGAGTTCGACGATCTCGTGCGGGCGGTGGTGAAGGGGGCCGACGACGTGCGGCTCGCGAGCCTCTTCTTCCGGCTCGACGGCCGCGTGCGGCACGTGCTGCTCGACGAGTTCCAGGACACGAGCGGGATCCAGTGGAAGGCGCTGCGGCCGATCCTCGACGAGATCGTCGCCGACGCCTCCGGCCAGCGCAGCCTCTTCGTCGTCGGCGACCTCAAGCAGTCGGTCTACGGGTGGCGCGGGGCGAATCCCGAGATCCTCGCGAGCCTGCCCGGGCGGCTCGGGCTCGTGCCCGGCGAGACGATCAGGGACGACCGGATGGCCGAGAGCCGCCGGTCGTCGCCGGACGTGCTCGCCGGCGTGAACCGGCTCTTCGGCTGGATCTCCGACCACGCCGACGCGTTCGGCGAGCGGTCGGGCGCGATCGGTCGCTGGTGCACGCAGTTCGAGCCGCATGACGCGGCGGGGAAGGCGGTGGATGGCCGGGGCGTCGTGCACCTCCGCGTCGCCGACGCGATCGAGGGCAAGCGCTCGGCGGCCGCGGTCCGCACCTCGGTGCTGGCCGCGACGGTCAAGCTCGCGAAGGAGCTGCGTGCGGCGCATCCCGGCCGGTCGCTCGCGATCATCGCCCGCACGAACGCCTTCGCGGCCGAGGTCGTGAACCGCCTGCATCGCGAGGGCATCGCCGCCTCCGCGTTCGGCAGCGGGGCCCTGCAGGACGCGGCGGCGGTGAACGCGGTGCTCGACTGCCTCGTGCTGGCCGACCATCCCGATCACACCATCGCCTGCTTCAACGTCGCGCGATCGCCGCTCGGCGCCGAGGTCACGCTCGATCGCGAGGCCCATCGCCACGAGGTTCGCCGGCGTGCCTGGAGCCGCGAGGAGCGGGCCCGGCTCGCTCGCGAGGGTGTCGCCGGCCGCATCCGCTCGCTCGCCGCGCTCGCCCGTCCGCACGCCGACGCCCGCGAGTCGCTGCGGCTCGACCAGCTCGTCGATCGCGCGGCACGCCTCGAGGCCGAACTCGATCGCCTTCCGGCCGACGACCCGCGGCGCCGGCCGGCCGCGATCGCGAGGGCGCTGCGGGAGGCGAGCGTCGAGGATCTCGCGGGCGACGCGATCGAGGTGATGACCGTCCACCAGTCGAAGGGCCTCGACTTCGACCTGACCATCACGACCGAGCTCGATCGGGAGGTGAAGACCCGCGATGCGCTCGCGGTCTCGCGGCCCGACCCGTGCGAACCGCCGCAGGCGGTCGTCCGCTGGCCGGCCCAGGAGATCTGCCCCGAGGCGTTCCTTCCGGCCTGCCGCGAGACCGCCCATCGGCTGGTCATGGAATCGCTGTCGGTCCTGTACGTCTCGCTGACCCGGGCCAAGCGCGGGCTCTTCGCGGTGGTCGCGGCGCCGACCGACGCGCCGGCCGTGGTGCCGGACGGGCCGATCCGGCTCGGCGCGATCCTCCGCGAGGCGTGGGCCCCGGATCTCGCCGCGGGCGAGGCCCGCGACGTGTTCGGTTCCCTCGCGGACATCACCTTCGAGAAGCCGGTCGAGGCCGTCGACGACGCGAACGCCATCGAACGGCCGCGCGGCCCGATCCGGTTCGCCCCGGCGAAGGGTCTGCGCCCGATCCGCGCCCGACCGGCGTCGGCGCACGCCGAATCGACCGAGGACGCGCTGTCCTTCGACCGCTCGGCCGCCGATCGGGGCACCGCGCTGCACGCGGCCTTCGAGCTCATCCGCTGGTCCGACGACCCGGCCCCGGGCGACGCCGCGATCGCCGCCGCGATCCGCGCCGAGCTGCCCCGCGCCGAGCCCGCCTGGATCGCCGAGCGCATCGCCGAGTTCCGCCGCGCCGCCGCGTCGCCCGTGGTGCGGCGGGCCCTCGCCCGCCCCGACGGCCCCGCGACGGTCCGGCGCGAGCACCCGTTCGTCCGCCGCCGCGAGGACGGGCTGCAGTTCGGCTTCCTCGACCGCCTCGTGCTCCACGGCGACCCCGCGATGCCGCACGCCGCCGAGATCGTCGACTTCAAGAGCGACGCGGTCTCGCCGTCCGAGGCCGAGTCGCACGCCCGCGAGCGTCACCGCGGCCAGCTTCACTCCTACCGCACCGCGGTCGCGGAACGCTTCCGCATCCATGCCGACGACATCCGCCTGACCGTGATCCTCATCGCCCCGAGCCGCGGGGAGCCGGTCGCCGTCGACCTTTCCGGGGCCTGACCGGGCCGTCCGGGGAGGCAGGGCCCCGCCGCTACAATCCCGGCCCTTCCCCCGAGACCCCATGCCCTCGATCACGATCAACGGAAAGAAGCACGAGTTCCGCCCCGGGCAGTCGATCCTCCAGGTCGCCCTCGATCACGAGGTCGAGATCCCGCACTACTGCTACCACCCCGGCCTCTCGGTGGTCGCGAGCTGCCGGATCTGCCTCGCCGAGGTCTGGGTCCCGAACGCGAAGACCGGCAAGCTCGAGGCGATCCCGAAACTCGTCCCGACCTGCCAGCAGGCGGCCTCCGACGGCATGGTCGTCTACTCCGACAGCCCCAAGG
>JBIKVN010000281.1:0-3910 GCA_044356865.1 Phycisphaerales bacterium
GCTTGTCTCCCTTGTTCGCTTCGCCGCCTGTGCAGCCGACGATCGAAGCCACGACAAGCCCGGCCGTCGCGGGCCGGGGCGGAATCGGCCGGGATTCGGTGAACCGTTCCCGGGCGGAAACGCTCAGAGCGGCCGCACCGCCCGCAGGTCGTGCCGGGTCTCGAGCACGCACCGCAGGTTGCAGAGGTACCAGCGCCAGCTTTCCGCGGCGTCGGCGAGGGCGACCATCGAGTCGACGTCCTCGCGGAACGGTCCCTCGCGCAGGATCAATCGCGTTCCGCCCGAGACTTCCGCCGTCACGGTGACCGAGACCGGCACCGACGCCTCGTCGAGCGGATCGGGGTACCACTCGAAGCCGATCCGCGCCGGAGGCTCGAACTCGCGGATCGCGACGGTGACGGTGTGGGTGAAGTCGCGGTCCCAGGAGAGGAGGATCGAGCCGCGGCCGCCGTTCTCGGGCGGCGTGACCTCGGCCCCGACCGCGAGCCAGCGGGTGAGGCCCTCCGCCGTCGCGAAACACGCGAAGACCTCCTCGGCGGGGGCCGCGATGGTCTCCTTCAGCGTGAGCCAGGTGCCGTCGGCCTCGCGCTTCACCATCGCGGGCTCGTTTCCGGCTCGAGCTCGTGGGCGACGAGATCGTCGTGGCTCTCGCGCCGCCGCACCAGCCGGGCCTCGCCGCCGTCGACGAGGACCTCGGCGGGCAGCGGCGTCGCGTTGTAGCGGCTGGCCATCGACATGCCGTACGCGCCGGCGGTGAAGACCGCGAGGAGGTCGCCGCGGGAAGTCTCGGGCAGCGGGCGGTCGAGGGCGAGGAAGTCACCCGTCTCGCAGATCGGTCCGACCACGTCGACCGGGCGCAGGCCGGCGACACCCGGGTCGCGGCCGCGCCGGGCCGGAACACGGGTCGCGTCGACGCGGGCGGGCCAGATGAAGTGGAACGCCTCGTAATGGCTCGGCCTGAGCAGCGTGTTCATGCCCGCGTCGCAGATGACGAAACTCTTCTCGCCGCCGTCCTTCCGGTAGAGCACCCGCGTGACGAGCACGCCCGCGTTCGCCACGATCGTCCGGCCGGGCTCGAGGATGATCGCGAGGCCATTCTTCCGCACCCGCGGCTCGAGCAGGGGCACGAGCGCCGCGGCGTACTCGGCGAAGGGCGGCGTCTGTCCGGTCTCGTAGTCGGCGCCGAAACCGCCGCCGAGGTCGAGCGTGCGGACGGTGAAGCCGTCCGTCGCGAGGTCGTCGACGAGCCGGAGCGTCTTCGTCACGCTCTCGACATAGGGCTGCGGCGAGTAGATCGGCGAGCCGATGTGCAGGTGGATCCCCTCGAGCCGGCACCACTCGTCGCGGCCGTAGCGGCGGAAGAAGGCGCGGGCCCGGTCGAGGTCGACGCCGAACTTCGTTTCCTTCTTGCCGGTCGTCGTGTGGCGGTGCGTCTTCGGGTCGACATCGGGATTGACCCGGAGCGCCGCCCGCACCGTGCGGCCGCGGCGGGCGGCGAGGTCGGCGACCACCTCGAACTCGGCCTCGCTCTCGATGTTCAGGAGGCCGATCCCGGCGTCGATCGCCGCGGAGATCTCGGCGTCGGTCTTGCCGACGCCGGCGTAGACGCAGCGCGAGGCCGCGACGCCCGCCGAGAGCGCCCGGTGGAGCTCGCCGCCCGAGACCACGTCCATGCCGGCGCCGCGTTCGGCCAGCACCCTCAGGATCGCGAGATTCCCGCTGCTCTTCACCGAGTAGCAGACCAGCGGCGACAGCGGCCGGAACGCGGCGACGAGGCGGTCGTAGTGCTCGCGCAGCGTCGCCGCCGAGTACACATAGGTCGGCGTGCCGAAGCGATCGGCGATCTCCGAGAGCGCGACGCCCTCGCCGTGCAGCTCGTGGGTTCCGGCGGGTCCGGTCGGGCGAAAGTCGAAGTGGTCCATGGCGGAAGCCGCGGATGGTACGGCGAGCCTCAGGCGGCCGCGGGCTTCGCCTCGCCGGCCGGTTCGGGTTTCGGCCGGGGCCGCGTCCTGAGCTGGAAGAGCCAGCCGAGGAAGGCGATCGCGAGCCACGCCAGGAGCCAGCGGAGCGGCGTGGCCGCGGGACCGGCCCGCACCGTCTCGCTCTCGAGGCTGCGCACGAGAAGCGGCACGCCGCCGGCGAGCAGGAAGAGCCCGCCGAGGAGGCTCGTGACGACGCGGGCCGAGCCGTTCGGGTTCGCGAGACCGAGGACCAGGCCGATGAAGGCCCCGGCCGCGACGGTGGCGAGGAAGAAGGTCCGCTCGGGACCGACGAGTCGCGCCCAGCGGGTGCGCAGCTCGCCGCCGGCGGCGCCGAAGGCCCCGCCGAGCTCGCCCGCATACCGGTCGATCCACGGGGCGAGGGCGGCGAGGAGGGCGTCGGGAACCGGAGGCGGCGAGGATTCGATCGCGTCGGATTCCTCGTGAGCCGCGAAGGAAGTGAACTCGCCCGCCGACTCGCGCCGCGCGTTCCCGTCGGGCGTCGCCACGATGCCCGCCTCGATCGCCGAACTCGCGAGGATCGCCCCGAGGGCCACGCCGATCGCCGCCGAGCCGCCCGCGAGCAGCAGTCGATAGCCGAGGGTCGCGGCGACGACGCCGCCGATCGCCCCGAACGCCGCCCACCAGAGGGGCGAGAGCGTCGAGCCCTGCACGCGGGCGAAACCGACCGCGAGCGTCACGCCGACGAGGATCGCCGCGAGGGCGAGCGTCGGCCGCAGCAGGCGGGCCCCGAAGAGAAGCGTCGCCAGCCCGATCACGAGAAGCAGCCCCGGCGGGGCGAGCGACGAGAAGGGCAGCGACCGCATCCACTCGGCCAGCTCGGCGAGGTTGTGGGTGGTGTGATGCACCGGAGGAAAAACCCAACCCCTGACATCGGCCCGATCGCCGTCCGGTCGTGAGACTCAGCCTTCTCTGGATAGGGGGATAGGGCCTACCCTGCCCGCCCCATGAGCCACGCCCGTCACCCCGCCGGCCGCACGCCGAACGCCCTTGCCGGCGAGACGAGCCCGTACCTCCTGCAGCACGCCTTCAACCCGGTGGCGTGGCGACCGTGGGGCGAGGCGGCGATCCGCGAGGCCCGCGAGCGCGACCGGCCGCTCTTCGTCTCGATCGGCTACTCGACCTGCCACTGGTGCCATGTGATGGAGCGGGAGAGTTTCGAGTCGGAGGCGACGGCGGAACTTCTCAACCGCGACTTCGTGCCGGTGAAGGTCGACCGGGAAGAACGGCCCGACGTCGACGAGGTCTACATGACCGCCTGCCAGGCGTTCACGCGATTGACCGAGGGCCGGGCCTCGGGCGGCTGGCCGCTCTCGGCGTGGGTCGATCCGCACTCGCTGAAGCCGTTCTGGGTGGGAACCTACTTCCCGCCGGTCGCGATGCACGGGCGGCCCTCGTTCGACCACATGCTCGAGCGGCTCGCGGCGGCGTGGCAAGAGCGGCGCGAGGAGGTCGATGCCCAGGCCGCGCGGATCGGCGAGGCGATTCGCCTCGAGCTGGAGCTCGAGCCCGAGGCGCCGGGAAGCGAAGCGCCCGCCGCGTTCGGGCCGCTTGCGGAACGCGCGGCGGCGGCGCTCGTCGGCTATGCCGACTTCACCCACGGCGGTTTCGGCGGGGCGCCGAAGTTCCCGCAGCCGCCGTTCCTCTCGCTCGTCGGGCGGTTCGGCGGGGAACCGGGCGGGAAGGTGCTCGACGCGGCCTTGGACGCCATGGTCCTCGGCGGGATCCACGACCAGGTCGGCGGCGGATTCCATCGCTACGCGGTCGATGCGTCGTGGACGGTGCCGCACTTCGAGAAGATGCTCTACGACCAGGCGCTCTTGCTGCCGTTTCTCGCGCGGCGGGCGGCGGCGGGGGATGCCCTGCATCGGCACGCGTGCGAGCGGCTGGTAGCGTTCCTCGATCGCGAG
>JBIKVN010000282.1:0-3895 GCA_044356865.1 Phycisphaerales bacterium
GGCGGCAAGTACCCGCGGGCCGACATCGACGGGAGCGGACTCGTGGACGCCCAGGACCTCGCCGCGGTGCTGGGCGGCTGGGGGAGTTGCCCGTGACGGCGCGGTGAAGGACTCGACGCGTGCGATCGCGCCCCGGCGCGGAGGGCGGGGCCGTGCCCCGCCGGGAAATCCGGCTGGGGCGCGATGGCGCGGTGGGATTCATCGAGCGGATAGATCGTCGAGGATCGGGCTTGCGGAACGATGCTCGCGAAGGGCGCGGCGGGGCGTGGCCCCGCCCTCCGCGCTGGCGTGTCGCCCGGTCCACGCCGTGCTCACCCGCCGCGCTTCGCCTCGAGCTCTTCCCAGCGGGCGAAGAGCCGCGTGACCTCCGCCTGCGCCGCGGCCAGCGCCTCGAACGCCTTGGCCGAGGCCTGGTGATCCGCATGCACCTTCGGGTCGTGCGTCGCGGTCTCGACCTGCGCCGCCTTCGCCTCGGCGGCGGCGATGGCGGCCTCGATGCCGTCGTACTCGCGCTGTTCCCGGTACGAGAGCTTGCCTTTCGCGGGTGAGGCCGGCGCCGCGGCGGGCTGCTTCACCGCCGGTCGCGCCGCCTCCTCGGCCGCCGACTCGAACTCGCCGAGGGCCTTGAGCGCCTGCTCGAGGCTCGCCACGATCCGCGGCGTGCCGTCGGGGGCCCCGAGGATCACCAGCCGCGTCGCGAGCCGCTCGAGCATCGCCCGGTCGTGGGTCACGAGAAGCGTCGCGCCCGGGAACTCCTCGATCGACTCCTCCAGCACGCCGAGCGTCGGCAGGTCGAGGTCGTTCGTCGGCTCGTCGAGGATCAGGAGATCCGCCGGCTCGAGCATCATCCGCGCCAGGTGCGCCCGCGCGAGCTCGCCGCCCGAGAGCCGGCCCACTTCCTGGATCAGCTGGTCGTCGCGGAAGAGGAATCTTCGCGCCCACGCCGTGATGTGCATCTCGCGATCCCGGAATCGCACCATGTCGCCAAGGGGCGAGATCGCCTCCTTCAGCAGCGTCGCCGGCGGGATCTCGGCCCGCTGCTGCGACAGCACGACCGTCCGCGGCGGCGGCTCGGCCCGGATCACGCGGCCCGCGTCGGACGCGACTTCCCCGGTCAGCACACGAATCAGCGTCGTCTTCCCGCTGCCGTTCGGGCCCATGAGCCCGACGCACTCGCCCGGCACGAGCTCGAGGTCGAGGCCCCGAAAGAGCAACTTCCCCCCGAGGCTCTTCTCGATGCCCTCGGCCGCCAGCAGCCGCCGTGTCCGCCGGCCGCTCGCGGTGAAGTCGACTTTCGCGCCGCCCGAGGCTGCGGCGGTGTTACGTTCGGCGAGTTCCGAGAGCAGCTCGCGCCGCTCGGCGCTGTCCTCGATGCGGCCCTTGGCCTTCGTGCGCCGGGCCTGCGCCCCGCGGCCGAGCCAGGTGTCGTCGATGCGCACTTCATTGGCAAGCGTCGCCTGCTGCCGGGCCTGCGCCTCGAGAAACTCGCCCTTCCGCCGCAGGAACTCCGTGTAGTTCCCGTCGGCGACGAACAGACCGCCCGGGTACGCCCGCGAGAGCTCGCCGACGCGGGTCGCGACGTTCTCGAGGAAGACACGGTCGTGCGTCACGAGAATCACCGTCTTCGCGCGGATGTCGGCGGCGCCGCGCACGAGAAACCGCTCGAGCCACTCGAGTCCCGCGACATCGAGGTGGTTCGTGGGCTCATCAAGCAGCAGCAAGTCCGGCGACCCGCCCGCCGCCGCCAGCCCGCAGGCGATCGAGCAGCGCTTTTTCCAGCCGCCCGAGAGCCGTTCGAGCGGCGTCGTCATGCGGGCGTCGTCGAAACCGACCTTGCCGAGGATGACGCCGGCGAGCGTCTCCGCCTCGTGCGGGTCGCCGTGGCATCTCGCCGAGCCGAGCGCCGCCGCGGCCGCCGCCGAACGGGGCGTCGCGCCGGCCTCGAAATCATCCCGCTGCGATACGTAGACCGCGACGGTGTTCCGCGGCACGCGGACCTCGCCCTCGTCGGGCTCCTCGCGGCCGGCGAGCATCCGGAGCAAGGTCGACTTCCCCGCGCCGTTCGGCCCGATGAGCCCGAGGCGGTCGCCCTCCTCGACCGAAAGGCACACCCCGTGGAAGAGCTCGCGTCGGCCGTGCGACTTCGCCAGATCCGCCGCGGTCAGGAGCACGCGACCGTCCCGACCGACTGCGGCACGAGCACCTCCGCCTTCGTCTTCGCCAGCACTTCCTCGACGGTGACGCCGGGAGCGGTCTCCTTGAGCACGAACCGCCGCTTCCCGTGGTCCATCTCGAGCACCGCGAGCTCGGTGATCACCATGTCGATGCAGCGGCGGCCGGTCAGCGGCAGGGTGCAGGCGGGCAGGATCTTGCTCTCGCCCTTCTTGTTCACGTGCTCCATCGTGACGATGCACCGCTTCACGCCCGCGACGAGGTCCATCGCGCCGCCCATGCCCTTGACCATCTTGCCGGGGATCATCCAGTTCGCGAGGTCGCCTTCCTGCGAGACCTCCATCGCCCCGAGGATCGCGAGGTCGATGTGCCCGCCGCGGATCATGCCGAAGCTGTCGGCGCTCGAGAAGAACGAGTGCCCCGGCACGCCGGTCACCGTCTGCTTGCCGGCGTTGATGAGGTCGGGATCGACCTCGGCCTCGGTCGGGAAGGGGCCCATCCCGAGCAGGCCGTTCTCGGATTGGAGCCAGACGGTCATGCCCGCGGGCACGAAGTTCGCGACGAGCGTCGGGATGCCGATCCCGAGGTTGACGTAGAAGCCGTCGCGAAGCTCGCGGGCGGCACGGGCGGCGATCTGGTTCCGGTCGAGCGGCATGGGAGGGGAAGGATACGGCGAGGGAGGGGGGTGGACATGGAACGCGGGGCCATGCCTCGTCGAGGATGACCCCTGGGTGGCTCGACGTGGGGCCTGCCGGCTGGTGCCGTCCTCGTCAGGCGTCGGCCGCGGGCCGACGCTCCATGCGCGGGGTGCGATCGATGGCGACATTCGTGAGCGGGCCTCGTGCCGTACGGGGCGCCTGGAGTGCCGGCCCGCGGCCGGCAATGATGCACGCGGCGGCCGTGCCGTGCCCCGGCTGGGAGCGTCGGGCTTGCCCGACGTGGATGAACGCCCAGGCCGTCCGTGGGTTGGGCGCGTGATCGACACCGTCCTCGTCCCGCGTCGGCCGCGGGCCGACGCTCCATGCGCGGGGTGCGGTCGATGGCGACATTCGTGAGCGGGCCTCGTGCCGTACGGGGCGCCTGGAGTGCCGGCCCGCGGCCGGCAGGGATGAAGGCAGTGGCCGTGCCGCGCCCCGGCCTGGGAACGCCGGCCTTGGCCGGCGCCGCTGGACGCATCGGCCGTTCAACGGTGGGGCGATCCTGCGTGCGCCGTCCTCGTCCCGCGTCGGCCGCGGGCCGACGCTCCATGCCGGGCGTGGTCCGAGGTCCCCCGGGAACGCCAGCCTTGGCCGGCGGGGAGGTCGCCCGGGCTATCCTCCCCACCCCATGTCCGCCACGCTGCTCGCCTCCCTCGGTCTCGATCGCCATCCCCGCCTCGTCGCCCCCGGTACGCCCGGCTCGGTCACCAGCGACAACCCCGCGACCGGGCAACCCATCGCCGCCGTCCGCCTCGAGTCGAAGGCCGACTACGACGCGGCGGTCGCCCGGGCCGAGGCGATCCAGCGGCACTGGCGGCGCCTGCCCGCCCCGAAGCGGGGTGAGATCGTCCGCCGCATCGGGAACGCCTTCCGCGACCGCAAGGACGCCCTCGGCGAACTCGTCTCGCTCGAGATGGGGAAGATCCGGCCCGAGGGCCTCGGCGAGATCCAGGAGGCCATTGACATAGCCGACTTCGCGGTCGGGCTCTCGCGGCAGCTCTACGGCCTCTCGATGCACTCCGAGC
>JBIKVN010000283.1:0-3894 GCA_044356865.1 Phycisphaerales bacterium
GCGGTCGGCGTCGCGGTCCGTCGCCTCGACGACGGCTGGACCGTCGCGACCGTCGACGGCTCGCCCGCGGTGCATGTCGAGCACACCGTCGCCGTCACCCCGACGGGCGCCCGGATCCTGACCCCCGTCCGCTGAACCCCCGAACCGACGAACCGCCGCACACAGGAGCCCCGGTCCCCCGACCAGCCCATGTCCAAGGAAGAGAAAATCACCCTCGACGCCGAAGTGACGGAGGCCCTCCCGGACGCGATGTTCCGGGTCCGCCTCCAGAACGACCAGCAGATCCTCGCCTACGTGAGCGGCAAGATGCGAAAGTTCTTCATCCGCATCCTGCCCGGCGACCGGGTCACCGTCGAGATGAGCCCCTACGACATGACCAAGGGCCGAATCGTTTATCGGTACTGAGTCCCCTCACCTCGTCCAGCACCCGCAGGAAACCCGCCATGAAGGTCCGAGCCAGCATCAAGCGCCGCACCAAGGATTGCCAGATCGTGATCCGCAAGGGCAAGCGCCTCGTCATCAACAAGAAGAATCCCCGCCTCAAGCAGCGGCAGGGCTGAAACCCACCGTCCGGCCGAACCGGCGGGCGGAACTCCCCCGGATTTCCGCTACACTTCCCGATTCGACCCCGGACCGACCCCGCAGGAACGCACCATGCCCCGTATCGCCGGCATCGACATCCCCGATCGCAAGAAGATCCTCTTCGCCCTCCAGTACATCCACGGCATCGGACCCAAGTTCGCCGCGGACATCCTGAAGAAGGCCGAGATCGACCCCGACCGTCGCGCCAACCAGCTCGACGACAAGGAGGTCTCGACGATCGCCACCCTCGTCGACCAGAACTATGTGGTCGAGGGCGCCCTTCGCCGGCAGGTCCAGCAGGACATCGCCCGCCTCCGCGACATCCGCAGCTGGCGCGGCGACCGTCACCGCAAGGGCCTGCCTGTCCGCGGGCAGCGGACCCAATCCAATTCGCGCACCCGCAAGGGCAAGAAGAAGACCGTCGCCGGCAAGAAGGGCGTGAAGGGCTGATAGCCCTTTCGCACGGAGCACACCGACATGTCCACCGCCAATACCTCGAGCCCCACCCCGGGCTCATCCGGCTCGAAGAAGAAGGTCCGCAAGAACGTCCTCAAGGGCATCGCCCACGTCAACGCGACCTTCAACAACACCATGGTCACCATCACCGACGTCAACGGCGAGGTCATCGCCTGGGACTCGGCCGGCACCGTGGGCTTCAAGGGCGCCCGCAAGTCGACCCCGTTCGCCGCGAGCCGGGCGAGCGAGAAGGTCGCCAACAAGGTCCGTCGCGTCGGCATGAAGGAGGTCGAGGTCCGCGTGAAGGGCCCCGGCCCCGGCCGCGAGCAGGCGATCACCGCCCTGCAGGCGAACGGGCTCAAGGTCACCGCGATCGAGGACCACACCCCGATCCCGTTCAACGGCTGCCGGCCGCCGAAGAAGCGTCGCGTCTGATTCCCCGATTTCCCCCGCGACCCGGCGAGAGCCGCGTCGTGGCCTTCCGTCCGAACATCCGCCCGGCTTTCCGCACAGAAGGCCCGTCCGACCTGCCCGGCAGGGGGTCGGCGGCCGCGAGGCGGGCCGCCGGGCGAAAGCGTCCGAAGCGTTCGTTTCCCCACGAAGCCTGCCGAGTCCTGGAGCAGTCCCCATGCATGTCCGCTGGCGCGGCCTCGAGCTTCCTGCGAAGCTCACCATCGACCCGAACACCCGCACGAGCACTTTCGCCCGTTTCACGGCGGAGCCCTTCGAGCGAGGCTTCGGCATCACCGTCGGAAACGCGATGCGGCGGGTGCTGCTGTCCTCGATCGAGGGCGCGGCGGTCAGCTGCGTGACCATCAAGAGCCAGGGCAAGACCATCGACCACGAGTTCACGAGCGTGCCCGGCATGCTCGAGGATGTCACCGACATCCTGCTCAACATCAAGGATCTCGTGATCGCGATGGACGGCGACGAGCCGCGGAAGCTCAAGCTCGCGGCCGAGGGCCCGGGCGAGGTGACCGCCGAGCTCATCGAGGGCGACCCGAGCGTCGAGGTGCTGAATCCCGACAAGGTCCTCGCGAACCTCACCGACGCGGTCGACATCGAGATCGAGCTCACCGTGACCAAGGGCCGCGGCTACGTTCCCGCGAGCGAGCAGTACGACCGCGAGACCGACCAGGTCATCGGCGAGATCCCGATCGACGCGATCTATTCTCCGGTCTCGCGAGTGCGATACAGCTGCGACGACACCCGCGTCGGACAGCGGACCAACTACCAGAAGCTGACCCTCGACGTCTGGACCAACGGGACGATCACGCCCGAGATGGCGGTGGTCGAGGCCGGCAAGATCCTCCGCAAGCACCTCAACCCGTTCGTGATGTTCGACGAGCCGGGCCATGCGGTGGTCTCGGAAGAGGCCCGCGGCGGGTGGGAGAAGGACGAGGAGCTCTTCTCGAAGCTCTCGGCCCCGATCGCCGACCTGCAGCTCTCGGTCCGGGCGAGCAACTGCCTCGAGAGCGCGAAGATCCGCACCGTCGCCGAGCTGGTCACCAAGAGCGAGGACGAGCTGCTCGCCGTCCGCGCCTTCGGCAAGACCAGCCTCCGCGAGGTCGAGGATGTCCTGACGACCCGCGGCCTGCACCTCGGCATGGTGCTGCCGGAAGGTTTCACGATGGCCTGAACGGCCGACCCTGACCCCGACCGACCCACGATTCCCCGATCCCCGTACCACGAGTCCTGACATGCGTCACCGCATCACCGGCAAGCAACTCTGCGTCACCAGCGCCCACCGTCGCGCCATGCTCCGCAACCTCGCGGCGGGCCTCTTCGAGCATGGGCAGATCGAGACCACCCCGGCCAAGGCCAAGGCGGTCCAGCGCTTCGTCGAGAAGCTCATCACCCGTGCCAAGGCGCAGACCCTCGCCAACCGCCGGATCGTGACCAGCCGGCTGAACGACCGCAAGGCGTTTGCCTGGGTGGCCGACCCGAACGTTCCCGAGGACCGGAAGTCGAGCCCGTACTGGGAACTCCCGGCGGCGTCCGAGATCGAGTTCAACCGCTACGGCGAGGTCCGCAAGGCCCCGCGCCTGGTCCAGCACCTTTTCACGAAGGTCGCCCCGATGTTCAAGGACCGGCCGGGTGGCTACACCCGCATCGTGAAGCTCGACAAGCATCGGCTCGGCGACGGCACCGACCTGGTGCTGCTCCAGCTCGTCGGCAAGGAGGACGGCTCGCAGGTCAGCGGCCGCAAGTCGACCCGCCGGGCGACCGCCGACAAGCGGACCGCCTACGCCGCGAAGATCCGCAAGGAAAAGGCCACGGCCACTTCCTGACCCACGCCCCCGGCGGCACCGGCCCCCGGAACGACGGGGCCATGCCCCCACGCGAAAGCGCACACCGCGGCCGGGCTCCCCACGGGACCCGGCCGCGTCGCTTTTCCCGCGGTACATTCCGCGTCCCCATGAGCCTTGCGATCGCCGACCTCGACGCTCTCGAGCGGACCGCCCTTGCCGAACTCGCCGCGGCCGACGCGGCGGGCGTCGACCGTTGGAAGGGCGATTGGCTCGGGGCGACGGGGCGCCTCAAGGCCGCGATGGACGCCCTGAAGACGCTCTCCCGCGAGGAGAAGCCCGCCTTCGGCAAGCGGTTGAACGAGGTGAAGGCCGCGCTCGAGGCGGGGTTCACCGTCCGCAAGGCCGCGGCCGAGGCGAGCCGGCCGGGCGGGCCGCTCGTCGATGTCACCGAGCCGGGAATCCCGTGCGGCGGCGGGCGCCGGCATGTCCTGAGCCGCACCGTCGACGAGATCGTCGAGGTCTTCGCCCGCATGGGCTTCGCGGTGGCCGACGGCCCCGAACTCGAGGACGAACGGCACAACTTCACGGCCCTCAACATCCCCGC
>JBIKVN010000069.1:0-13550 GCA_044356865.1 Phycisphaerales bacterium
AGACCACCGGCATCCAGAATCCCGAGAACGAGACGAACCTCTCGACCGGCACCCTCTGGAACTACCTCAACGCGACCGCCGAGGCGTACCGGTCGCCGCTCGACCCGACCGACCGCATCCGCTCGTATTCGTTCAGTTCGTACGTCGGCGTCACCATCCCCGACGACTGGACGCAGGGCGGAGCGCCGCTCGTCCCGCTGCCGCCCGGACAGGTGAACCTCGACACCCGTACCCTCGCGAAACTCCCGCGTCCGGCCGAGACCCTCGCCACCATCGGCGAGTACGACGCGGTGCTGCCCTACAACCTCGCGGGCTGGATCATCGACTGGTCGACACCGCTCTGGATCGACACGCCCGCGACCTGGAACGGGCTGAAGGTGAACCACTCGACCTACGACGGGGCGGTGCGTTCGCTCAACATCATGAGTGAACGGTTCCGCCGGGCGATCGAGGATTCGGGTCACCACAACGTGACCGAGCCGCTCGACGGCAGCGCCTGGGCCGCGATCCGCGGCTCGATCCTGCCCGGTCGCCTGCCTTACTGAGCAGACGTTCCGGCCGGCGGGGCCTCGGCCTCGACCACGATGAGCCGCATCGCGGTGCGATCGTCGTCGGAAAGGTCGGGGTCGCTCATCGCGGCGCTGACCGCGGCGGTCCGATCGTTCGCGGCCCCGAAGAGCTCGAACCAGCGGGTTCGCTCCTCGTCGGTCCGCGGTGACCCGCCGATCGATCTTCCGTACTCGCGGAACGACCGGTTCGCCGCGGTCCGGGCCTCGACGAGTTTCCGGAACCCCGCGAACCGTGGGTCGGCGGCGGCGGTCCGCACCGATTCGTCGAAGCGCAACTCGGGCGGCGGCGGGACCGTCACCACCTCTTCCTCGCCCCCGCAGCTGACGAGTGGCAGGCTCAAGCAGAGCGTCGCGGCCGTGGTGGTCAAGGAGCTTCGCATGGGAGGGGGAGGATAGGAATTCCCGGACGGACCGGGTGGATTGTGGCGGTTTCGGGCGTAGTATCCGCCCGCTTTCCCCGAAACCGGAGCCATATTCGCGTGAACCTCCGCTCGAGCCTCAGCATGTCGAAACGGGCCACTCGAATCCTCGCGGCCGCGCTGGCCGCCGGGCTCGCCGCCGTCGCGATCGCGACCGGTCCGTCGAGCCGCCCCGGCGTGGGCGCGATCTTCTACGCGGGCGGGAAGGGCCAGCCCGCCGGCACGACCTTCCGCACCTGGGCCCCGAACGCCGCCGGCGTGCGGGTCGCGGGCACCTTCAACAACTGGAGCGCCACGAGCCATCCGCTGCACTCCGAAGGCAACGGCTGGTGGTCGGTCGACGTGAGCTTCGTCTACCCGAACGCGGCCTACAAGTTCGTGATCCAGCGGCCGGGCGGCACGCTGCTCTGGAAG
Organism: Phycisphaerales bacterium; assembly: GCA_044356865.1. Lineage (GTDB taxonomy): Bacteria > Planctomycetota > Phycisphaerae > Phycisphaerales > SM1A02 > JBEIUL01. Next base: position 1,403 of record JBIKVN010000069.1, read on the forward strand.
AACGACCCGCGGGCCCGGCGGCTCACGAGCAGCGTCGGGAACTCGATCGTCTACAAGACCGACCAGTACCAGTGGCAGGCGAACTCGTTCCAGATGCCGGCGTGGAACGACCTCGTGATCTACGAGATGCACCCGGGCACCTTCCACGTGCCCGACGGCACGCCGCCCGGCACCTTCGACGACGTGAAGGCGAAGCTCGACTCGCTCGTTGACCTCGGCGTGACCGCGATCCAGATGATGCCGGTGGCCGAGTTCCCCGGCGACCTCTCGTGGGGCTACAACCCGTCGCACCCGTACGCGGTCGAGAGTTCCTACGGCGGCCCCGACGAGCTGAAGGAACTCATCGACGCGGCCCACGCCCGCGGCCTCGCGGTCTTCTCCGACCTCGTCTTCAACCATCTCGGGCCGAACGACCTCGACCTCTGGCAGTTCGACGGCTGGAGCCAGAACGGCCTCGGCGGGATCTTCTTCTACAACGACTTCCGGGCCTACACGCCGTGGGGCGACACCCGGCCCGACTTCGGCCGCGGTGAGGTCCGCAGCTACATCCGCGACAACGTCCTGATGTGGCTCGAGGAGTTCCGCCTCGACGGCCACCGCATGGACGGCACCAAGTTCATCCGCCGCGTCGGCGAGAAAGGCCCGGACATCCCCGAGGGCTGGTCGCTGCTGCAGTGGATCAACGACTCGGTCGACGCGAGCCAGCCCTGGAAGATCTCGATCGCCGAGGACCTCGGCTCGAACGAGTGGATCTCGAAGCCGACCGGGGCCGGCGGCGCGGGCTTCGATTCGCAGTGGGACGCCCAGTTCTTCTGGCCGGTCCGCAACGCGGTCATCGTAGCGAACGACTCCGACCGCTCGATGTGGGCGGTCCGCGACGCGATCGCCGCGAACTACAACGGCCAGGCCCTGCAACGCGTGATCTACACCGAGAGCCACGATGAGGTGGCGAACGGGAAGAAGCGGGTGCCCGAGGAGATCTCGCCGGGCAACGCCGCGAGCTGGTGGGCCAAGAAGCGCTCGACGCTCGGGGCGTTCGTGACCTTCACCTCGCCGGGGATTCCCATGATGTTCATGGGTCAGGAGTTCCTCGAGGACGGCTGGTTCGCCGACACCGATCCGCTCGACTGGAGCAAGGCGACGACCTTCGCGGGCATCCGCTCGATGTACCGCGACCTCGTCCGGCTGCGCCGCGACCTCGACGGGAAGACCCGCGGCCTGAAGGGCCCGCACCTGAACGTCCACCACGTGAACGACTCGCTCAAGATCCTCGCGTGGCACCGCTGGGAGAACGGCGGGCCCGGCGATGACACGATCCTGGTCGCGAACTTCTCGGGGTTCGGCCGCACCGGCTACCGCATCGGCGTGCCGCGGGCGGGCCAGTGGAAAGTGCGGTTCAACTCCGACTGGAACGGCTACGACGCGGGCTTCTCGAACTGGGGCACCTTCGACGCGACCGCCCAGTCGGTGCCGTGGGACGGCCTGCCGTTCAGCATCACGCTGGGCATCGGGCCGTACACCGGCGTGGTGCTCTCGCAGGAGCCGCCGCCGCCGGCGAACCCCAACGACCTGAACGGGGACGGCAAGGTCAACGCGGCCGACCTGGGGATCCTGCTCGGGAACTGGGGCCTGACCCCGGCCACGCCCCAGCAGGGGGATCTGGACGGCAACGGGACGGTCAACGCGGCCGATCTGGCCCGGCTGCTTGCCGCGTGGGCGCCGTGAGCCCGGAGTCCCGGTCATCCGGGCAGTGGCGATAAGCGGGGCGGTCGTACGAAATCCGCTCGTTTTTTCTCGTCATCCCCGGAACTCCGGTCTACATTCGGGAGCCTCGGTCGGTCGCTCCACCGGCGGGTCGTCAGCACTTCTCACGAAAGGTCTCTTCCGATGAAGCATGGTCTCCTGGTTGTCGCCGTCGCGTCGTGTGCCTCCGCCTCGTTCGCCAACGATGTGGTCATCGACGGACAGCTTGATGCGAACTACGTCCAGAAGCCTCTCGCCGTGCAGGACACGCAGACCGGTTTCGGCGACTCGAATCTCGGCGTGGTCGATTACGCCAACGGCAACGAGCTCGACACCCTGTACTACCGTCTCGACGCCGACCGCCTGCTCCTGCTCGTCGGCGGAAACCTCGAAGGCCGCACCGACAACTACAACAAGCTCGAGGTCTTCATCGACTTCCGGGACGGCGGCCAGAACCGGCTGCTCGGCAACAATCCCGATGTCGACTACAACGGCCTCAACCGGATGGGCGACGACGGCACGGGCGTCGGACTCACCTTCGACAAGGGCTTCGCCCCCGACTTCTACCTGACGATGACCGCCGGCGGCACTCCGCTCGCGACCTATGCCAACATCGCCGAACTCCTCACGAAGGGCGGGGGGGCCGGCGCGTACATCGGTTCCGGCGGCGCCGGGGCTTGCTGTCCGCTGGTCGCCAAGAACGGCGTGATGATCGGCTTCGACAACTCGAACATCGCGGGCGTGACCGGTGGAAGCGACCTCGGCAGCGGGGCGGGCGTGACGACCGGCATCGAGATCAAGATCCCGCTGGCCCTGCTCGACGGCTACGCGGGCGGCGACCTCAAGGTCTCGGTCATCCTGAACGGACAGGGCCACGACTACCTTTCGAACCAGTTCCTGCCCGGCATCGGCGGCGGGCCGAACCTGGCCGAGCCGCGGCTGGTGAACCTCGACTTCGTGCCGGGTGCCCAGTTCGCGGTCATCCCGGGCAACGGCGGCGGCAATCCCTGCCCGGCCGACTTCGACGGCGACGGCAACGTCGGCGCGGCCGACCTCAGCGGCCTGCTCGCCGCGTGGGGTACCAAGAACCCGAAGTACGACCTCGCCGGCGACGGCGGTCCGGTCGGGGCCGGGGATCTCAGCGTGCTGCTGGCGGCCTGGGGTCCGTGCCCCTGAGCGGGTCCGCGAACGGCGGAATCGAACCGAACTCCGAGGGCCTGGCGAACCGCGCCGGGCCCTCGGTCGTTTCCCGTCCGCCGCCCGCGTCGGGCGATTTCCGTTTTCGCCGCATTTTGGCGGGCAACCCGCCGCATGCCCGACACTAGAGTGTTTCGGGAACGGCGGAGGATCCGCCGCCTCCAAGTCGTTTCGCGCCTCGAGCGCTCCCGCACCGCATAGGAAACCTCGCTCCATGCCGCTTCCTGCTTTCGTCGGTTCGTTCCTCTCCGTCTCGCTCGCCACGGTCGTTCTCGCGGTTCCCCAAGCCATCGACGAGACCGTCGCCCAGTCGGCTCCCGACGGCGCCCCGTCCGGCCCCGGCCCCGGCGGCCCGCGCGGCGGCAGCGACCTGCCCAAGTTCGACGACGTCTCGAAGGGCTTCGAGCGGGTGCAGAGCGGCGACCAGCCGTCGCTCTTCGGCCTGTGGGTGAACCGCAAGGACGAGCAGGCCCTTGTCGAGTTCCCGAAGGGCTGGGAGAAGATGAAGTTCTTCATCGCCGCGACCCCCGCGGGCGGCGTGATCTTCTCCGGCCTCCAGGGCCCGGCCCGCTACGTCTTCTGGCGGCAGTACGGGAACCGGCTGGCCCTCGTCGAGCCGCAGCTCGACGTACGCTCGAACGGCGAGCAGTCGAGCAAGGACTCGGTCAAGCGGATCTTCACCGACCGGGTGCTGCTCGAGATCCCGATCGCGGCGATGGGTCCGGGCGGCCAGCCGGTGATCGACCTCGACCAGCTGCTGGTCGCCCAAGGGGCGCAGATCAGCGGCCAGGCCCTGAACCCGCGGCTCGCGAAACTGACGAAGACCAAGTCGTTCCCGCAGAACCTCGAGATCGCGGTCGAGGCCCCGGACCAGGGCGGCAGCTACAAGAGCGTCCATTACTCGATCTCGGCGATCCCCGAGCAGGGCGCGTACAAGCCCCGGCCCGCCGACGACCGCGTGGGCTACTTCCTCACCGATTACCGCGACCTCGGCCAGTACGGCACCGAGACGAACATGGTGCGGTACATCAACCGGTGGGACCTCCAGAAGCGCGACCCGAAGCTGAGCGTCTCGCCGCCCAAGGAACCGATCGTCTTCTACGTCGAGCACACCGTGCCGGTGCGGTACCGCCGGTTCGTCCGTGACGGCATCCTGCAGTGGAACGACGCGTTCCGGAAGATCGGCATCGACAACGCGATCGAGGTCTACCAGCAGGACGAGGTGACCGGGGCCCACATGGACAAGGACCCCGAGGACGTCCGCTACAACTTCGTGCGGTGGCTCAACAACGACGTGGCGACGGCCATCGGGCCGAGCCGTGCCCACCCGCTCACCGGGCAGATCCTCGACGCCGACATCATCCTGACCGACGGCTGGATCCGGGCGTTCTACAACTGGTACGACGAGCGACCGCTCGACGCGGCGCAGAGCCTCTCGTCCGAATCGCTGGTCTGGCTCGAGAGCCATCCCGAGTGGGATCCGCGCCTGCTCGGCCTGCCGGTCGACCAGCGCGACGCCGAGCTCAAGCTACGGCAGGCGCGGGCCGCGGCGGGCGACCCCGACCCGGCGGACAGCCGCAAGGATCCGCTCGTCGCCGGCCGTCCCGAGTTCCTCGAGGTGATGCGGATCACGACCGGGGGGGACGCGTTGGCGGGCCACGGCGATCCGGCCCACCGCTGCGGTGCGACCTGCTTCGCGGCCCAGGGCCTCGCGATGGACATGGCCTTCGCCAACATGCAGCTCGAGATGTTCGGCATGATCGGGCAGGAGACGCCGAAGCCCGGCACGCCGCCGGCCGAACCGACCGGCGACCTGCTTGACGGCGTGCCCGAGGCGTTCGTCGGCCCGCAGCTCGAGCACCTGGTCGCCCACGAGGTCGGCCACACCCTCGGACTGCGGCACAACTTCAAGAGCTCGTCGCTCTACACGCTCGACGAGATCAACAGCGAGGCCGTGAAGGGCAAGAAGCCGCTCGGCGGCTCGGTCATGGATTACCTCCCGACGAACTTCAACGTCGACGGCGAGGCGGTCCAGGGCGACTACACGATGATCGGGATCGGGCCCTACGACCTCTGGGCGATCGAGTACGGCTACACCTTCGACGACCCGGCGAAGGTCCTCGCCCGCGTCGGCGAGCCCGGCCACGCCTACCTCACCGACGAGGACACCGGCGGCCCCGATCCGCTCGCCCGCCGCTACGACTTCTCGAAGGATCCGCTTGACTACGCGAACGCCCAGATGGAACTGGTGCGGAAACTTCGGTCTCGCCTGCTCGCCGGCTACCTGAAGGACGGCGACGCGTGGGAGCGGGTGCGGAAGGGCTACCTGAAGACCCTCGGCAAGCAGCGGCAGATGATCGACATGATGTCGGGTTGGGTCGGCGGCACGCACGTCAACCGCGTGAAGAAGGGCGACCCGAACACCGGCGACCCGCTGGTGCCGGTCGACGCGAAGCAGCAGCGGGCGGCCCTGCAGTTCGTGATCGAGAACGCCTTCCGCGACGACGCGTACGGCCTCTCGCCCGAGCTGCTCAACAAGATGAGCGTCGAGAAGTGGAGCTTCGAGTTCGGGCCCGGCTCGTCGAGCACCTGGCCGATCAACGACCAGATCGCGGCGCTGCAGGGCACGGCCCTGACGCTGATCGTGAATCCCTCGACGCTCACCCGCGTCATGGACAACGAGCTGCGGACCCCGGCCGGCCAGGATGCGATCACGCTGCCCGAGCTCATGAACGCCCTGAGCGGCGAGATCTACAAGGAACTCGGCGAGTCGAACGCCGGCAAGGGCTGGAACGACCGTAACCCGATGGTCTCGGCGTTCCGCCGCAACCTGCAGGTTGACTACACCGACCGGCTCATCAAGGTCGCGACCGGGAACGCGAGCATGCCGCGCACCGTCCGGCAGCAGGCCCAGTTCGAGCTCGAGAAGCTCTCGACGCGGCTCGCCGCCCTCGAGAAGTCGGGCAAGCTCGACGGCTACACCGCCGCCCACGTCAGCGACATGGCCGAGCGGGTGAAGAAGGCCCGCGAGGCGATCTACGTGGCGCAGTGAGCGGCGGGAAATCCCGGATGAACCGAGGCCGCGCCGCGGGGCGCGGCCTTTTCACGCGCCGGCCGCGACCGGCGCGGGTGGCGCCGGCACCAGCCGCAGCTGCCGCACCAGCCAGACCGTGCGCTCGAAGAGCGAGAGGGCGAGCAGCAGGTCAGCCTCGGCGCGGGCGGAAGCGGCGCCGCCGCCCCGCACCACGGCGCTGCGGGCCTGCTCGAGCAGGTCACCGCGGTCGGAGGTCATCTCGGCGAGCATCATCCGGTCGAGCTCGTCGCCCCGCTCGATCACCTCGACCACGGTCCGGAGGATCGTGTCGAGGCTCTCGACGAGCGAGGTCGCGAGCGTCGCGGCGCCGGGATCCTGCCGAAGCGGTCCGGCCACGCCCGCGAGGTCGTCGAGCGCCGTCGCGAGCTGGGCGATGATCCGCTCGCGGTCGGTGGCGGCGAGGATCCGCCGGCGGGCCTCGATCGACGCGTCGCGCCTCGCGAGTTCGCCGAGATAGGCCGACACCTCGACGTCAAGGGCCGCGATCGCGGCTTTCGTGATGGGAGGCGTCGCCTCGCCCGGCCGCGGGTCGCGATCGCTGCGGACCCCGCCGAGCAGGCCCGATGCGAGCCCGAGCATCCGCCTCTGCTCGCGATCGACCAGCTCGAGGGCGACGTCCGGCGCCTGCAGGGCGCTCTCGTCGAGGAACCGCGGCTTCTGGAGCGACTGCTCGAGCGTGGGCGGGGCGAGCCGGTCGAGCAGGGCCGGCGCCCGCGGAAGCAGCGCGGTTCCGACGAGGGCGGTGAGCACCTGCTGGATCGCGAACGCGGTCGCGAGGCCCCGGCCCGGGTCGGCGGTCCCCGCGAGGTCGAGCAGGCCCGGCACCAGCCCGCCCTGCGCCGCGAGGAGCCAAACCGCGAGCACGATGCCCGAGACGGCATTGATCAACGCCTGGAACACCGCCAGCTGCCGTGAGTTTCCCTTGAGCCCCGAGCCGAGCAGCAGCACGCTCAGCCCGATGCCGAGACCGGTGCCGTGGATGCACATCAGGGTCTGGGCCGGTGCGAGCACGCCGTGCACGCAGAGCGTCACGAGCACGATGATGATTCCCGACGAGCTCTGGATCACGGTGCGCAGCAGCATTCCCGCGAGAAACCCGAGAAGGAGCGAGCTGTTGAGGCTCTCGGCCACGCCCGCGAACCACGCCTGCTGCGGCAGCGGACCGGTCGCGTCCTTCATGAACTTCAGCCCGAGGAAGAGCAGCCCGACGCCGAGGAAGGAACGCAGCATCGGGTCGAACTTCCCGGTGCGGCCGAGCCCGATCACCACGCCGCTCATGCCGATCAGGAACAGCGTCGCGAGCCTCAGGTCGACGGCCGCGATGAAGACGAGGGCCGCGGTTCCCACGTTCGCCCACGAGACGACGGTCAGGGCCCGCCGAAGCGGCAGCAGCCCGGAGGTCACCAGCCCGACGAGCAGGAACGCCACCGCGGTCGCGCTTTGCGAGATCGCCCCGAAGAGCACGCCCCAGGTCGCGGCGAGCGGTCCGCTGGCGACCAGCTTGGTGACGATGGCGCGGAAGCGGCGGTTCGCGAGGCCCTTCAGGCTGGTCTTGACGAAGTCGAGGCCGAGGAAGAAGAACGCGAGGCCCGCGAGGAAGGTGACGGCCAGGGCTCCGGCCGTGTTTTCGGTGGTGAGCATCCCGAGTCCTCCGGTGTTCAGAGCCGTCGGGCCGCCGCCTCGACATCGGCCTCGAGCATCAGGACCTTGCCCAGACCCGCGAGCATCAGGGTCTGGCGGACACTGTCCGCGGCCCCGCTTACCGCAATCCCGCCGCCGAGCGGCTTCACCCCGCGAAGCAGACGCAGGATGGCCCCGAGGCCCATGCTTGAGATGAAGGTGAGTTCCCGGCAGTCGAGTACGACGCGGGTCGTTCCCGAGGAGAGCAGCTCGCCGAAATGACGCTCGCAGGCATCGTGGGAACTCGCCTCGAGTCGGCCGACGAGGCTTACGACCTTGGCGGGGTGGCCCGACGTGGTGGCTGCCGAACCGACCACGGTCACGCGGAAATCGCCGGCAAGAATTTCGCCAAGGGTCATGGGGGGGGACGCTATGGGCTCGACCTGCCCTTGGCAATGTCGATGTTCGGGTCGAGTGAAGAGGTTCGTGCGGATAACCGGGCCGATCCGCGGATCGGGGCTTCCGGCCGGTGAGACGGCCCGTTACGATCGCCCCGTGCGGTCCGAGCGAGGCCTTTTGCGGTACGGGTACGGGCGGCGCGGGACATCGTGTCGGGCGATCGCGATCGGTACGGCCCTGTGGGCCGGCGATGCGGCCTTCCCCGACGGACCGCCGGTCGACCCCGACGCGGTGCGGCGGGTGCTCGCGTCGAGATGCCTGCGCTGCCACGGCGGGGTCCGCGAGCGGGCGGGGCTGAATCTCGGGACGAACGAGGGGATCCGGAAGGGCGGCGTGAGCGGCCACCCGACCGTCGTCCCCGGCGATCCCGCGGCGAGCGAACTGTGGAAGCGGGTGGTCAGCGACGATCCCGACGAGCGGATGCCGTCCGAAGGCGATCCGTTGCCGGCGGCCGAGGTTGAATTGCTTCGGCGATGGATCGAGCAGGGCGGGACCCTCGCGCCGCCCTGGTCGTTCACGCCGCCGGTCGAGCCGGAGCTGCCGGCGATCGTGGACGAGCGCTGGCCGCGGCGGGACCTCGACCGGTTCGTCGCCGCGGGATTCGCGCGGGCCGGGCTTGCACCCGCGCCCGAGGCGTACCGCGAGACGCTGTGCCGGCGGCTGCATCTCGATCTCATCGGTCTCCCGCCGACGCCCGAGCGGCTCGAGGAGTTCCGCCGCGACGAGCGCCCCGACGCCTACGAGCGGCTCGTCGACGAGCTGCTCGCGTCACCGCGCTACGGCGAGCGGTGGGCCCGCGGCTGGCTCGACCTCGCCCGCTACGCCGACACGCAGGGCTACGAGAAGGACGGCCGCCGCACGATCTGGGCGTGGCGGGACTGGATCATCGGGGCCCTCGACCGCGACCTGCCCTACGACGAGATCGTCGTCCGTTGCCTCGCCGGCGACCTGCTGCCCGACGCGACCGACGACGATCGCATCGCGACGGCGTTCCACCGGAACACGCTGGTGAACGCCGAGGGCGGCACCGACGACGAGGAGTTCCGCATGGCGGCGGTCTTCGATCGCGTCGCCACGACCTGGCAGGGATTCCTCGGCACGACGTTCCAGTGCGTGCAGTGCCATGGGCACCCGTACGAGCCGATTTCGCACGAGGAGTATTTCCGCTTCCTCGCGTTCCTGGACCAGACCGAAGACGCCGATCGTGACGACGAGCAGCCGGTGCTGGCGACGCGGCCGCCGTTCTGGCGCGAGCGGCAGCGCGAGGCCGAGGCGCGGGCCGCGGTCGCGTCGGGCGACGATCCCGAGATCGCCCGCGAGTTCGCGATCCTGGCGGAGACCACGGTGCCGGTGATGCGCGAGCTGCCCGCCGATCGCCGCCGCGTCACGCGGTTCCTCGAGCGGGGCAGCCTGTCGTCGCCGACCTTCGCGGTCGAGCCGGGGACGCCGGCGGCGCTGCCGCCGTTCCCGTCGGATGCGCCGCGCGACCGCCTCGGCCTCGCGCGATGGATCGTCTCGCCCGACAATCCGCTCTTCGACCGCGTCGCGGTGAACCGCGCGTGGGAGACGCTCTTCGGCCGCGGGCTGGTCGAGACGAGCGAGGATTTCGGCAGCCAGGGCTCGCCGCCCGACGACCGGGCGCTTCTCGATCATCTCGCCCTGCGGTTCCGCGAGCTCGGGCGATCGTGGAAGTCGCTGCTGCGCGAGATCGTGACGAGCGAGACGTACCGCCAGTCGAGCGTGCCGAGTCCGGAGACGCTCGAGCGAGACCCCGACAATCGTCTCCACTCGCGGGCCCCGCGCTTCCGGCTCGAGGCCGAGGCGGTGCGCGACGCGACCCTCTTCGCGGCGGGGCTTCTGAGCGAGCGGAAGTTCGGGCCGAGCGTGATGCCGCCGCAGCCCGACGGCGTGTGGGCGGTGGTGTATTCGGGCGATTCGTGGCAGGTGTCGCCGGGGCCCGACCGGTACCGCCGCGCGATCTACACGTTCTGGCGGCGATCGAGCCCGTACCCGTCGCTGGTGGCCTTCGACGCGACCAGCCGCGAGACCTGCTCGGTGCGGCGGGGGAGGAGCAACACGCCGCTCGCGGCGCTCGTCACGCTCAACGATCCGGCGTTCGTCGAGGCGGCGCGGGCGCTGGCCGACCGGGCGATGGCGAACGCGGCGGGGCCGGACGCCATTCTCGAGGCGATGTTCCTGCGGACGGTCTCGCGATCGCCGCGGCCGAAGGAAACGGCGACGCTCACCGCGCTGTTCGATGCGGAACGCGGGCGCTTCGCGGCCGATCCGGCGGCGGCGCGGGCGTGGCTTGCGATTCCGGACGCGGAGATCGCTGCCGCGACCGTCGACCGTGCCGCATGGGCGTCGGTCGCCCACGCGATCCTGAACCTCGACGAGTTCCTGAGCCGAGGCTGACGCCGCCCATGACTGATCTCGCCGCCATCGCCGCCGCCTACCGCTCGCTCGAGGCGCAGACCCGCCGCACGTTCCTCGGGAATGTCGGTCGGGGGCTGGGCGCGGGCGTCGGCGCGATGGCCCTCGCGTCGCTCGGGCTCGGGTCCCCGGGTGGCGGAGATTCACCGCCGGCGGCCGGCCCGCGCCCGCCGCACCATCGTCCGCGGGCGAGATCCGTCATCTCGATCCACCTCGCGGGCAGCCCCTCGCAGCACGAGCTCTTCGAGAACAAGCCGACCCTCGAGCGTTTCCACGGCCAACCGTGCCCGGACGAGTACCTGAAGGGCGAGAAGTTCGCGTTCATCAAGGGGCACCCGACGCTGCTCCGGTGCCTGTACCCGTTCCACCGCCACGGGAAGTGCGGCATGGAGATGAGCGAGCTGCTGCCGAACCTCGCGACGGTCGCGGACGAGCTCTGCCTCATCCGCTCGATGCGGACCGACCAGTTCAACCACGCCCCGGCCCAGTTGCTGCTCTGGACCGGCGAGGCGCGGTTCGGCCACCCTTCGATGGGCTCGTGGGTCTCGTATGGCCTCGGCAGCGAGGCGAGCGACCTGCCCGCGTTCGTGGTGCTGGTCTCGGGCGACAAGACGCCCGACGCCGGCAAGAGCGTATGGGGCAGCGGGTTCCTGCCGAGCGTCCACCAAGGCGTGCAGTGCCGCTGTTCGGGCGGCGAGCCGGTGCTGTTCACGCGTGATCCCGCGGGAATCGACCGGGGCTCGCGGCGGAAGATCGTCGACGCGATCGTCGACCTGAACCGGCAGGCCGCGGCGACGACCGGCGACCCCGAGACGCTGACGCGGATCTCGCAGTACGAGCTCGCTTACCGCATGCAGATGTCGGTGCCCGACGCGATGGACATCTCGCGCGAGCCGCCCGGGATCTTGGCTGAGTATGGGGCCGAGTACGGGGCCGGGCCGGGCAAGCCGCTCTTCGCGAACGCGTGCCTGCTGGCGCGGCGGCTGGTCGAGCGCGGCGTGCGGTTCGTGCAGCTCTTCGACTGGGGTTGGGACGGCCACGGCACCAGCCCGACCGACGACCTGCTCACGCAGTTGCCGCGGAAGTGCGCCGAGATGGACCGCCCGGTCGCCGCGCTCATCCGCGACCTGAAGCGGCGCGGGCTGCTCGACGAGACGCTTGTCAGCTGGGGCGGAGAGTTCGGTCGCACGCCGGTCGCCGAGTTCCGCAACGGGAACAAGGAGTTTCTCGGCCGCGACCACCATCCGCACGCGTTCACGATGTTCCTCGCGGGCGGCGGGACGCGGGCGGGGTTGATCTTCGGCGAGACGGATGATCTCGGGTATCGCATCGTGAAGGATGCGATGCCGGTGCAAGACCTGCAGGCGACGATGCTGCATCTCTTGGGCTTCGAGCATGATCGGCTGACGTATCCGCACGCGGGGCTGGACCAGCGGCTCACGGGCGTCGCGAAGCCGGCGCGGGTGCGGCGGGAGATCCTGGCGTAGGAGGCCCGGAGCGACGAGGCCATGCCTCGTCGTGATCGTCACGGGATTGGATGCGCCGGATGGACCTTCCACGATGTCGGCGGATCGTCTCGCCCGATGCCGTGCCGCCATGAGC
>JBIKVN010000284.1:0-3856 GCA_044356865.1 Phycisphaerales bacterium
CCGGCCTGCGGCCGGCAGCGATGAACGCTGCAGCCGTCCGTCGCCCCGGCCTGGGAACGCCGGCCTTGGCCGGCGCTGATGAACGCCGATGCCGTTCAACGGCCGGGCGAGCGTGCGGTCGCCGTCCTCGTCCCGCGTCGGTCGCGGACCGACGCTCCATGCGCGGGGTGCAGTCGGCGGCTGGTCGCGCGAATCGTCGCCTTCTAAACCCCGCGCATGGAGTGCCGGCCTGCGGCCGGCAGCGATGGACGCAGCAGCCATCCGCCGCCCCGGCCTGGGAACGCCGGCCTTGGCCGGCGCTGATGAACGCCGATGCCGTTCGACGGCCGGACGAGCGTGCGGTCGCCGTCCCCGTCCCGCGTCGGTCGCGGACCGACGCTCCATGCGCGGGGTGCGGTCGGCGGCTGGTCGCGCGGGCCGTCGCGTGCCGGACCGGGCGCATGGAGTGCCGGCCTGCGGCCGGCAGCGATGAACGCTGCAGCCGTCCGTCGCCCCGGCCTGGGAACGCCGGCCTTGGCCGGCGCTGATGAACGCCGATGCCGTTCAACGGCCGGGCGAGCGTGCGGTCGCCGTCCCCGTCCCGCGTCGGTCGCGGACCGACGCTCCATGCGCGGGGTGCGGTCGGCGGCTGTTTGCGCGAAACGTTGCGTGCCAGACTGGACGCATGGAGTGCCGGCCTGCGGCCGGCAGCGACCGTCGCTTCAGCCGTCCGCCGCCCCAGCCCGGAACGACGAGGCCATACCTCGTCGCGACTCGTGCGCTCCCCTTCCCCGCGTTACTTGCACACCCCCAGCTGCCACGCGAGGAACGACCACTGGTCGACCTCGTCGCGGATCCGCAGCGCGAGCGGCTTGCCCTGTCCGTGGCCCGCGTCGCGATCGACCCAGAGCAGGATCGGCCGGTCGTCGCCGTTCGCGGCGTCGCGCTGCATCAGGGCCGCCATCTTGCGGGCATGAAAGGGATGCACGCGGCTGTCGTTCTCGCCCGCGGTGAACAGCACCGACGGATAGCGGGTGCCCTTCTTCACGTTCTGGTACGGCGAATACGCCCGCAGCCAGCCGAAGCCCTCCTCGGTCTCGCTCGAGCCGTACTCGGGCACCCAGTAGCGGGCGATCAGGAAGTCGTGGAAACGCAGCATGTCGAGCAGCGGCACCGCGCTGATCGCCGCCGCGAACAGCTCGGGCCGCTGCGTCACCGCGACGCCGGTGAGCAGGCCGCCGTTCGAGCCGCCCTCGCAGGCGAGCCTCGCCGGGCTCGTCCACTTCTCGGCGACGAGATGCTCGGCCGCGGCGTAGAAGTCGTCGAAGACGTTCTGCTTGTTCCCCCGCATGCCCGCCTGGTGCCAGCGCTCGCCGTACTCGCCGCCGCCGCGAAGCAGCGCCACCGCGTAGATGCCGCCGTCCTCGACCCAGGGCAGCAGCGTCGGATTGAAGCTCGGCGTGAGCGAAACGTTGAAGCCGCCGTAGCCGTAGAGCAGCGTCGGGTTGTTCCCGTTCGGGCTCAGGTCCTTGCGGCGCACGACGAAGATGGGCACCGAGGTCCCGTCCTTCGACTTCGCCCGGACCATCTCGACGGTCAACTTCGACAGGTCCGCCGGCACCTCGGGCCGCGCCCACAGCGTGCGATCGGCCGGCTTCGCGAGGTCAATCCGGTAGATCGACCGCGGGTCGTCGTAGCTCGTGTAGGTGAGGAACGCCTCGGTGCGGTCGTCCTCGGTCGAGAGGCTCGCGGTGCCGAGGCCGGGCAGCGGCACCGGGCCGATCGGCGCGCCGTCGTGGCGGAAGAGCTCGAACCGCGTGCACGCGTCCTTCGAGAAGTTCGCGACCAGCATGCCGCGGGCGAGCGAGACGCCCTCGAGCACCTCGTCCTTCCGCTCGGGAATCACGTCGCGCCAGGACGCGCGGTTCCCCGGATCGTTCAGGTCGACCGCGACGAGCCGGGCGTTCGGCGAATCCAGCGTGGTCATCATCCACATCGTGTCGCCGAGCGAGGCCTGCGGCGTGAAGCGGGCGTCGAGGCCCTTCGCGACCGGCTTCGGCTCGCTCCGGCCCGCGAGCCAGCCCGCGAAGTCGGCGACCATCAGGTCGTTCGCCTGCCAGCCGCGTGAGAAGCCGACGATCAGCCAGCGGCCGTCCTCGGTGAGCGAGCCGAAGGGGATCTCGCTCGGGTTCACCTGCCGCTCGATCACGCGGTCGAAGCGCGGGCTGCGGCCGACCTCGTGGTAGCGGATCTCGCGCGAGTACGGGTCCTTCGGATCGCGCAGCACCGAGTAGACGAAGCCGCTTCCGTCGGGCGTCCACGCCCCGAAACTCACCTTGCCGACGATCTCGTCGGCGAGCCACGCCCCGGTCGCGACCTCGAGCAGGTGCAGCTCGCTCATCTCGCTGCCCGCGACCGAGGTGCCGAACGCGACGACGGTGCCCGCGTGGTTCGGCTGCCACCAGTCGAGGCTCGTGAGTCCCTTCGCGTCGAGGGCGTTCACGTCGAGCAGCGTGCGCGACGGGCCGTCGAAACCCTCGCGCAGCTTGAGCACCGCCTGGTTCTGCGTGCCGGTCCGCTCGGTGTGGAAGTACCGGTTGCCGCGCATCTGCGGCGCGCCCACCGAGCCGATCGACATGAGCGGCGTGAGCCGCTCCTCGAACGACTTCCGGCAGGGCAGCCCATCGAGTACTGCACGCGTGCGGTCGTTCTGCTGCGTGGTCCACTCGGCAACCTCGGGCGATTCCTTCTCGAGGGCCTCGAGCCAGCGGAAATCGTCGCGGATCTCGGTGCCGAAGTAGGTGTCGGTCACGCCGTCCTGCCGCGTCGGCGGCGGGGGGGCGGGAACGGCGGCGAGGGTGGGGGCGAGAGCGAGCGTGACGGCGAAAGTCGTGCAGAGCGGCATGCGTGGGTTCCTCGGGGAAGGCGGAACGATATCCGCCAATCACCCCACCACGTCGGGCAGCTCCTGCATTCCCGCGGTCAGGTCGATCGCCCCGGCCTCGGTCACCAGGACATCCGCCTCGTAATGCACGGACAGGCTGCGATCGGCCGTGAACAGCGGCCAGTCCCGTCCTTCCGCCCGGGTCTCGGTCGACCCGACCGAGATCATCGGCTCGACGGCGATCAGCATCCCGGGCCGGAACGGCGCGAACGCTTCGCTCCACTCGCCGGGATAGCTCGGCACCGCATTCGATATGAACGGCGGCGCGTGCAGGTCGCGGCCGTAGCCGTGGCCGCCGAGGCCGCGGATGAGGCAGAAGCGGCACTCGCCTTCGACATGCCCCTGCACCGCGCGGGCCCAGTCGATGAGCGGCCGCCCGGGCCGGATCGCGGCAAGCCCGCGGCGCAGCGACTCGCGGCCGCACTTCATGAGCGCCATCCCGAGCTCGCTCGCCTCGCCGATCGCGTAGGTCCACGCCGCGTCGCCGACCCAGCCGCGGTGCCGCACGCCGACGTCGATCGAGAGCAGGTCGCCCCGCTCGAGCGGCTTCGCGGTCATGTCGTGGCGGCCGTGCACGACGCACTCGTTCACCGAGAGGCACGCGTGGCTCGGGAAGGGCGGATGCCCGCGGACGCGGTAGCCGAGGAAGGCGCTTCGCGAATCGAGATCGGCCAGGATCTCGCCGATGCGGGCGTCGATCTCGGCCAGCGTGCGGCCCTCCCGCAGGAACGGCACGATGCGACGGTGCGTCTCGACCACCCGCTCGGCGGCGGCGGCGGCGAGTTCGCGATCGCGTTCGCTCGTGACGAGCATCGGGGAAAGGGTACCGGAGCGACGCCGGGGCAAAAACGAACCCGGACGGCCGCAAGCACCGTCCGGGCGGATCGTCTTTCGGTCCTTCGCCGTCGCGGGTCAGGCCGCGCTACGGGCGAA
>JBIKVN010000070.1:0-13290 GCA_044356865.1 Phycisphaerales bacterium
CAGGCCGGCACTCCATGCGCCCATCCCCGGCACGAGGCCCGCTCGCGAGGCTCGCCACCGACCACGCCACGCGCATGGAGCGTCGGCCCGCGGCCGACGCGGGACGAGGACTGCGAACGCTGCGAAGCCCAACCGTCGAACGGCTTCCGCGTTCAGCGCGGCGGGGCATGGCCTCGCCCTCCGCGCCGGGGCGCGGGACGGCCGCAGCGTTGCTCGTGCCGGCCGCAGGCCGGCACTCCATGCGCCCATCCCCGGCACAAGGCCCGCTCGCGAGGCTCGCCACCGACCACGCCACGCGCATGGAGCGTCGGCCCGCGGCCGACGCGGGACGAGGACGGCGAACGCCCGCTCGCCCAACCGTCACATGGCCTCGTCGTTCCGCGCTCGCCGCTGCGCGGCTCGCGGCTTCGGCGGTGGGCGCCGGTGGTAGCACAAGGGAAGAGGGAAGAGGAAAAAGAGGAAAGGGAACGTTAAGGCGTCCTCGCGGCACGGAAGCCGTGGCTGCCGGTGACGACGCCGGGCGTGTAGCCGACACGATCCGACGAGCGGCAGTAGACGGAATAGACGTACCACGAGCCGCCACGCAACACCCGATACTGACCAGACGAAGGCCCCGGCGGGTTTGTCGACGGCGAACTCTGGTAGTAGGTGCTCGACCACCAGTCGTTCACCCACTCCCACACGTTCCCGCTCATATCGTGCAGGCCAAGCCCGTTCGCCTGCTTCCCGCCGACCGGGCGGGTCTGGCTGCCCGAGTTCGAATTGAACCACGCGATGTTCCCAAGCAGCGTGTCGTCGTTGGTCCCGTTCGGGTACCCCGAGAACGAGTGGAACGCCGTCGTCGTGCCCGCCCGGTAGGCGTACTCCCACTCCGCTTCCGTCGGCAGCCGCAGCCCCGTCGCCGTGTTGAACCCCTGGATCATGTTCCACGAGACCCGTTCGACCGGACGCAGGGGGATTTGGCCGGCCGGGACCTCGGCGCTCGCGTTCACGAAACTCGACGGGTTCGACCCCATCACCGCCGTCCACTGCGCCTGCGTCACCTCGTAGCGACCCAGGTAGAACGCGTTCGTCAGCGTCACCGCGTGGACGGGGTTCTCGTCGCTGCCGCACCCGTTTTGAATCGACACCGAACACCCCATGTTGAAGGTCCCCGGCGGCACCAGGAGCATCTCGATCTGGCTCGCGTTGTCGCGAATCCGCCACGGCAACCCTGTCGCGAAGATCGCCGCCCGGTACGCCGCGTTCGTCACCACCGCAGGATCGGCGAAGACTTCGAGCACGGTGCCCCAAGCCAACGACGGACAGTTCCCCAACCCCGTCGCCCCCCAGTTCGACAGCAGGATCGCCAGATCCCCGCCGTCGACCTGCCCATCACCATTCAGGTCAAACAGCGGATCGCTCGACCCCCAGACGCTGAGCAGGAAGGCGAGATCCTTGGCCCCCACCTCGCCGTCGAGCCCGAAGTCGCCCCGGGCGAACTCGCAGGCGTCGGGAGTGCAGTTGTGGTTCTCGTCGGCAATGCCCTCGAGGAAGACATCGCAACGATCGAGCGTGCCGTTCCCGTCGCAGTCGCGGTCGAGGCCGCCCGCGAGGTCGCAGGTATCGGGTACGAGGTTCCCGTTGCAGTCGGGGACCGTGCCCTGCGACAGTTCGTAGTCGTCGGGCAGGCCGTTGCCGTTGCAATCCTCGCACGAGTCGGGAATGCCGTCAGTGTCGATGTCGCTCGAGGTGCCCGCCGCGATGTCGCAGGAATCGGGAATCGCGTTCCCGTTGCAATCAGGCGTGCCCGAGGCGAGGTCGCAGGAGTCGGGAACGCCGTTCGCATTGCAGTCCGGCGTGCCCGCGGCAAGGTCGCAGGAATCAGGAATCGCATTCCCGTTGCAATCCGGCATGCCCGCCGCGAGGTCGCATGCGTCCGGAACACCGTTCTCATTGCAGTCCGGCGCGACGCCGGTCGCGATGTCCCAGTCGTCGGGTAAGTCGTTGCCGTTGCAATCCGGCTCGCACTCATCCGGCACGCCGTCGGAGTCGACATCGCTTGATCCTCCCGCCGCAAGGTCGCACGAATCGGGAATCGAGTTGCCATTGCAGTCGGGATCCTCGCCGGTCGTGATGTCGCAGGCGTCGACCGTGCCGTTGGCGTTGCAATCGGGAGCCACGGTCAGCGTCGCCCGCACCTCCGAGAACGGATTCCCGCACTGCCCCGCGTTCACCAGCGGGTTGCCGGTCAGCCCCACCGCCATCGCCCCGCCCGGCGCCGCCGCGACCAGGGCGTTCCACTGTTTCGCCGAGAGGACGAGCGTCGCGGTGTCGGGCGTCGACGGGCAGTCCGAGCCGCCCGACTGGAAGAGCGTGGTCGTGATGACGCTGCCCGCAAGCGTCAAGGTCGCGAACTCGGTCGCGAGGTTGAGGTCGCCGACCGCCCGCACCGTGACGGTCACCGGCCAGAGCGTCGGAGCGACGCCGGCCAACGTGCCGGTCGCGGTCACGCCGCTGCCGAATGCGCCCATGTTGCCGGAGGTCAGGGTCACCGCCGATTCGCACGCGTCTCCGATGCCGTCCTCGTCGCAATCGCCCTGGTCGGGGTTCGCGACGAGCGGGCAGTTGTCGCTTGCGTCGGGTATGCCGTCGCCGTCGGAGTCGAGCAGGCTCGCGGCGGCGACTGATCCGGCGGAGGCCGGAATCGCCGCGAGGAGCGTCAGGGACCGCAGGGCACGGCGGAAGGCTGGAAGTGGCGACATGACGTGGCTCGGGGAGGGTGCGGGTCGGAGACTCGCCGAGGGTAACGGTCGCCTCCCGCGGGCACGCGGGGGGAATCGAAGATTGGCTTAGATTTCCACAAGACCGAAGAGCCGCGGAGGCGTCTCCCGGAACCGGGTATCGATAACTCCCGCCCCCGACGCCCCTACCGCGCGGTCCGGTCGCGGATCCGCTCGAGTTCCATCGCATCAATGAGGTCTTTCGGCCGACCGGCGGCCCGCTTGTTGGCGACGAGGTCGTCGAGCGAGAGCACCGGGACCGAGACGCCGCCGATCTGCAGGGTCACCGCCCGGTCCCGGCAGGCCGCAAACTCGACTCCGGAAGGCGCGTTCAGGAGTTCGATTCGGACCGGCGGATAGCCGAGTCGAAGGATCGAACCCGGAGTTCCGAGCGCCTTCCGTTCGGATTCGCCGGGTTGGAAGCCGAACTGCCTCAGCGCCCCCAGTACCCGTTCGATGTTGGCGGCGGTCGGACGGATCCAGAGATCGAGGTCACCGGTGGTGCGGGGAAAGCCGTGCAGGCTGACCGCGTACCCCCCGATGAGGAGGTACTCGACCTCATTCCTGCCGAGCGATCTCAAGAACTCGCGCAAGTCCTCGGCGAACCGCATCAGTTCCATAGAAAGCCTCCCGGCACGCTTCGAGCGCCGCCAGACGTTCGGCGGGGGAACGGGTCAACCAATGGTCCCGGTCGGGATCAGCCTCGTGCATCGAACCGATTCGTATCGTCCGTTCGATGCGTCGTGAAGGTTCGGCCTCGGAAGGGTCATCGGTCACGACCAGAGGATATCCGCATGCCGATCGGACTTCACGATCGGCGGCGGGGGTGAGTTCCGGTCTTCGGCTTGGGGCAGCGGCGTTCATCGTGCCGGCCGCAGGCCGGCACTCCCAGTGACCGGCACGGCGTTCATCGCGCGACCGATCCCGCCACGCGTCACTGGGAGCGTCGGCCCGCGGCCGACGCGGGACGAGGATGGCGCATTCAGGCAAGCCCAACCTGTCGAACGGCTTCCTCCATGCGCCCCGCCCGGCACGAGGCCCGCTCGCGAGACTCGCCACCGACCACGCCACGCGCATGGAGCGTCGGCCCGCGGCCGACGCGGGACGGGGACGGCGGAGGCGTGAAAGCCCAACCCGCGACCACGCACAACGAAGGAACGACGAGGCCATGCCTCGTCGGGGATGAGAGCTGAGGCTGAAGGACGCGCAGGCGGCAGCCGACTGCGGCCGGGGGTCGCGTCCGCTATGGACCCCCACATGAAAAACTCGACGAGGCATGGCCTCGTCGTTCCAAGCTGGGGCCCGGGACGGCCGCGGCGTTCATCGTGCCGGCCGCAGGCCGGCACTCCATGCGCCCCGCCCGGCACAAGTCCCGCTCGCGAGACTCGCCACCGACCACGCCACGCGCATGGAGCGTCGGCCCGCGGCCGACGCGTGACAGGGACGGCGTATTCAGGCAAGCCCAACCTTCGAACGGCCGTGGCGTTCATCCCCGACGAGGCATGGCCTCGTCGTTCCGCGCCGGGGCGCGAACCAACCCCCGCCTCTCGTGTCGGCGGCCCCTCCCCCCAACGAACAACCCCCGACCTCGCGGCCGGGGGCTTCTCGCTCGATTGACCCCAAGGGGATTCGAACCCCTGTTACCTCCGTGAAAGGGAGGTGTCCTGAACCAGGCTAGACGATGGGGCCGGGTTGTCTCCCCCCAACGATCCCGTCGGAGAGAACGCCGCCGGATCGGCGGCGATCCGGCGGACTTTCGTGGAATGACCCCAAGGGGATTCGAACCCCTGTTCCATCCGTGAGAGGGATGTGTCCTGAACCAGGCTAGACGATGGGGCCGTGCGGACTCGGACTCTTCGGGGGACAAGACCGAAGACCGGGGAGTATAGATGTGCCTTCCGGGGCTGCCAAGCCCGTCGAAACCCGCCAGAGCCCCGCATGAACGGCCGCCCGACCATCCTCGCCCCGCTCGCCTTCGAGGAGAAGGCCCTGCGGCGGTTCGTCGCCCGGATCGCCGAGCGGGCGGACCTCGTCCGCTGCGGGCTCGGGCGGGCGGGCGTGCTGCGGACGGTTCCGGGGCTGCGGCCGGCCGGGCCGGTCCTCCTGTGCGGCATCGCCGGCGGGCTCGTCGACGCGGCGCCGGTCGGGGCGGCGGCCTGGGTTTCCGAGGTGGTCACCGCGCGGGGCGAGGTGCCGGCGCGGGTGCTGCCCGAGGGCGCGCGCCGCGAGCGGCTCTTCGCCTCGGAGACGCTCATCGAGACGCCCCGCGAGAAGGCCGAGCTCGCCCGCCGCACCGGCACCACGCTCGTCGATATGGAAGCCGCGGCGTTCACCGAGATCGCGGTCGCCCGCGGCTGGTCGTGGGGCGTCCTCCGCGGCGTGAGCGACGGGCCCGAACACGACTTTCCGCCCGAGATCGCCGGCTGGATCACGCCGATGGGCGACCTGCGGCCGGGCCGCGTGGCGATCGACCTCGTGCGGAAGCCGCGGCTGCTCGGCGCGGCCCGCGAGCTCTCGCGGCACGGCACGATCGCGATGCGGGCGGTGGCGGAACTGCTCGGAGAGTGGCTCGAATCGCGCGAGGCGGCGCGATGAGCGTCGCCCTCGTCTTCGGCGGAACCTTCGACCCGCCGCACCGCGGGCACGTCGCGATCGCGCGCTCCGCGGCCGATCTCGTCGGCGCGGGCTCGATTCTCGTCCTTCCCGCGGCGGTCAACCCGCAGCGCACCGGTTCGCCGCCCTCGCCCGCCGCCGATCGCCTCGCGATGGCGCGGATCGCCTTCCGGAACGAGCCGCGGGCCGAGATCCTCGACCTCGAGGTGGCCCGCGGCGGGGCGAGCTACACGATCGACACGCTGCGGGAACTCGCGAAACTCCGCCCGGATACCCGCTTCCGCCTTCTCATCGGCAGCGACCAGGCGGTCAACTTCACGACCTGGCGCGAGTGGCGCGAGGTCGAGCGGCTCGCCGAGCCCGCGATCGTCGTCCGTCCGCCGCACGACGCCGCGACGCTCGCGGGCGAACTGCGGCGCCTTCACGGCGCCGAGGCCGACCGCTGGATCGCCCGCATCCTGCCGATCGCCCCCACGCCCGAGCGTTCGACCGCGATCCGCGCCGAGCTCGCCGCGGGCCGCGTGCCCGACGACCTCGATCCCGAGGTGGCCCGATATGTCGCCGAACGCGGCCGCCCGGGGAAGACCGCCGGTGCGTGAGGCCGCCCCGCTACCCTGTCGCCATGTCCGACCCGGACGATCTCGACCCTCTCGACGGCGGCGAATGGACGGACTGGTACCGCCTCTCGCCGATCGAACGCTGGCTCGAGAGCGAGCGGCTCTGGGTCGCCTACCTCGAGTGCGGAGGATCGCTTGATCCCGAACCCGATTCGCAAAGTCCTTTCTTCGATCCGGACGCACCAGGTGCAAGCGCTCCTGATGGGCGGTCAGGCGTGCGTCTTCTACGGCGGAGCGGAGTTTAGTCGCGACACCGACCTCGCTCTCCTCGCCGAACCGACGAACCTCGAGCGGCTCATGGCGGCCCTCGCGGACCTCGGGGCCACCCCGATCGCGGTCCCGCCGCTCTCGATCGAGGCGCTCGAGCGCGGGCACGCGGTGCACTTCCGCTGCGGACATCCCGACGTCGATCGCATGCGAATCGACCTCATGAGCCGCATGCGGGGCGTGGACCGTTTCGAGGCGCTCTGGGAACGCCGCACCACGGCCGAGTTTCCCGACGGGTTCCGGGCGGAACTGCTGTCGCTTCCCGACCTCGTCCTTGCAAAGAAGACGCAGCGGGACAAGGACTGGCCGATGATCCGCCGCCTCGTCGAGGCCCATCTCGTCGCGCATCGCGACGAACCGACACCCGCACGCCTCGCGTTCTGGTTCGCCGAGCTGCGGACCGCCTCGATGCTGGTCGAGCTCGCGGGACGCCGGCCCGACGCACGACGGCTCGCGACGCCGTCCCGTCCGCTGCTCGCCCTGGCCGAACCAGGCCGCGAGCCGGAACTGGCCGAGGCGCTCCTGTCGGAAGAGCGGCTCGAGCGGGAGCGCGACCGGGCGTACTGGGAACCTCTGAAGGCCGAGTTGGGCCGTTGGCGGGCCGATCGCCGCTGACGGCTCCGGGTACCCTTCCCGTTTCCGATGGCCGTCTCACCCAACGATCGCTACCTCATCCGCCGCGACGGCAAGGACTACGGCCCCTACGACGGGGCGACGCTGTCGCGGTACGTCGCGGAAGGCTCGATCGACGGCGACGACCTCGTGCGGCCCGAGTCGGACGCGACCTGGACGACGATCGCCGAGCTCATGCCGGCGACCGCGAAGCCGCCGCCGGTTCCGCCGGTCCCGCCCGGGCCCGGCCGTCCTGCCGCACCCCCCGTCCAGCCGGTTCCCGTCACGTCCGGGCTGCCGCCGGTTTCCTATGTCGGCGGCGTGCTGGTGACGATCTTCTGCTGCCAGATCACCGGGGCGATCGCCCTCGTCTTCGCCGGCCTCGCGAACACCGCGGCGGCCCGCGGCGACGCGGTCGAGTACGCATCGAACAAGTCCCAGGCGACCGCCTGGCTCTGGGTCAGCGTGGCCGTCGGCCTCGTCGTCTGCATCGGATACGGCGTCCTGCACTTCACGATGGCCGCGGCGATCCGGGGAGCGGGCCCCTGAGGGGCCTGTCGCAAGACCCCTGAGACCTATCATCCCGGCCCTCCCATGAGCGACTCCCCCTCCGGAACCGGCGCGGTCGAACGCGTGGCCTTCGTCAGCCTCGGCTGCCCGAAGAACCTCGTCGACAGCGAGAAGATGCTCGGCACGCTGCGGGGCGCGGGGCTGACGCTGGTCCCGGAAGACGGCGAGCCCGACGCGATCGTGATCAACACCTGCGGCTTCCTCGAGGCGAGCAAGGACGAGTCGCTCGGCGTCATCAAGGACGCGATCGCCCGCAAGGAAGCCGGCGAGCTGAAGCGGGTGGTCGTCGCCGGCTGCCTCGTGCAGCGGCACCGGGCGAAGATGCTGGAGTGGGCCCCCGGCATCGACGCGATGATCGGCGTCTTCGATCGCGACCACGTGCTCGACGCGGTGCGCGGCGCCCCGGCCGAACGCGAGGCGCCCGGCACGGACGGCCCCCGCTACTGGATCGCCGGCAACGCCCTGCAAGCCGCGAAGGAACGCGGCCGCGACACGGTCGGCCTCACCGTGCACGGCAAGGACGGCCAGGGCATCGGCTACTTCGAGGGCGACGCGAACCGTTTCCGCCTGACGCCGCGGCACTGGGCGTACCTCCGCGTGAGCGAGGGGTGCAACCAGCGGTGCGCGTTCTGCACGATCCCGTCGATCCGCGGCAAGATGCGCTCGAAGCCGCTCGACGAGATCGTGGCCGAGGCCCGCGGGCTGCTCGCCGACGGGGCGTTCGAGCTCAACTTGATCGGGCAGGACACGACCTCGTTCGGCATGGACATCGGCTACGCGGGGGGGCTCGAGGGGATGCTCGAGTCGCTCGACGCCGCGGTCCGCGACCACGGCGACGGCTGGCTGCGGCTCATGTACGCCTACCCGTCGACCTTCACCGACTCGATGATCGACTGCCTCGGTCGCCTCGAAAGCGTCGTGAAGTACCTCGACATCCCGCTGCAGCACGCGAGCGACCGGATGCTCAAGCTCATGCGGCGGAACGTGACGGCGAAGCAACAGCGCGAGCTGCTCGAGAAGCTGCGCGAGCGCATCCCCGGCATGGCGATCCGCACCACCTTCATCACCGGCTTCCCCGGCGAGACCGACGAGGATCATGAAGCGCTGGTCGAGCTCGTCCGCGAGTTCGGCTTCGACATGATGGGCGTGTTCAGGTACTCGCGCGAGGACGGCACGCCCGCGGGCACCATGGACGAGGATCCCGAGCTGCATGTGCCCGACGAGGTGAAGCTCGAGCGCGAGCGTGAGCTCATGCTGGCCCAGCAGGAGGTCGCCTTCGGCAACGCCGAATACCTGGCCGAGCGGAAGTGCCAGTTCGACGTGCTCATCGACGGCCCGGCCGCCGGCGGCACGGTCGGGCGGGCGACGACCGGCGTGTCGAAGGGCGGTTCGCTGCACGTCGGCCGTGCGTACTTCCAGGCCCCGCAGATCGACTCGCTGACCTATGTCCAGAGCTCGACGCCCCTCGCGGCGGGCGAACTCGTGCGGTGCACGGTCGTCGCGAGCGACGGGTACGACCTCATCGCCCAGCCCACCGAGGACGTGGGCCGGGCGGTGCGGCTGAATGTCGTGAAGTGAACGGGACGGCGCGGGGAATCCCGGCGTTTCCCGCTTCCGTCCCCCGCCTCGCTCCGTATGCTGATCGCCGCCATGATCGCCTCGACGCTGGTTGTCCTCACGCTCGGTTGCCTGCTTTCCGCCACGCCGCAAGCTGTCGACCCGCCCTCCGGCGCGAACCCGCCGCGCCCGAAGGTCACGCTTCCGCCGCTCGACCCGCGACCCCGCAACCTCACCACGCTCCAGATGGATCCCGAGCGGCCCGAGCCGATCGTCGCGTGGTGGTCGAACGGCACGCAGACGCTTGAGCTGCGCGAGGACGGTTCCTACCGGCTGTGGAAGACCGCCGGGCGCCACCGCGAGCCCGACGAGGTCGGCCGCTGGGACCGGCAGAACCACGCGTCCTTCTGGCTCGAGCCGTACACCCGTCGCAAGGAAGAACGGG
This sequence comes from Phycisphaerales bacterium, assembly GCA_044356865.1. Classification (GTDB taxonomy): domain Bacteria; phylum Planctomycetota; class Phycisphaerae; order Phycisphaerales; family SM1A02; genus JBEIUL01. The sequence continues at coordinate 9,444 of JBIKVN010000070.1, forward strand.
CCCGCTGCTCGCTCTCGATCGTCGAGGGCGAGGTGGTGACCTCGCTTCGGACCTTCCCGTCGCTCGTGCGGCTCGAGGGGCCGCCGGTCGGGCCGGAAGAGGCGCTCCTCGGCCTCTGGGTCGGCGACGGCGGCAGCCTCGAGGTGCGCGAGGACGGCCGCTACCGGTTCGTCGCGCCGCGGGCCGACGGTGCGCCGGTCGCGATCACGGGCCACGACGGGACCTGGCGGCTCGAGGGCGAGCGGCTGGTGCTTTCCCCCCGCAGCCCGTCGGTCGCGGCGGTCTCGCTCGAGGTCGTCGCGGCGAAGCCCGACCCGACGCGATCGGGCCCGCCCGCCGCGCCGACGCTGCGTTCGGTCGAAGGCACGCTCGCGAAGGTCGAGCCGAAGGCGGCTAATCCGCCGCCGCCGCCCGCGGCGGGGGACGCAGCCCGCTGAAGCTCTCGCCCGGCAGGTTGCGGGCGACGGTCCAGCCGAGCAGCACGATCACGAGGCCGAGCCCGAGCCGGGCCGAGGCCCGCGGCGGCAGCGGGCTGCGCGGCCAGCGACCGCGCCACGCGGCGATCGCGAGCGAGCCCGCCCCCACCGCCGCGAACGGCACGCCGACCAGCACCAGCATCGGGTTGTGCCGCCACGCCGCCGCGAGGTCGCCCTGCAGCAGGAAGTGCACCGCCCGCGTCGAGCCGCAGCCGGCGCAGGCGAAGCCGAGCGAGGCCGACGGGCACGGCGGCAGGAACGCGAACCCGGACGGGTGGTGGCGGGCGAGCGTGGCGACGACCGCGGTCGCGGCCAGCAGCCCGCCGAGGGCCGCACCGCGGACCGTCCACGAGCCGGCCTTCGCGGCGGACGACCGGGGCGGCGGTGGCAGCGGTGGCGGAAGTGCCGGCGAGGTCGTCACCGCCGCATCGTACGGGCGTCGCGGCCCGAATCCCGCCGCGGGCGGCCCGCGAAACCCCCGCTTCCCATGCCCGAACTTCCCGAGGTCGAACGCGGCCGCCTCGTGCTCGAGGCCATGACCCGCGGCCGCCGCATCGAGGCGGTGGCGTGCGCCACCGACCGAATCGTCTTCGACCGCCAGTCGCCGCTCGCGGTGAAGCGGGCGCTCACCGGCCGCCGCGCCGTCGCCGCGTGCCGCCGCGGCAAGCACCTCTGGCTCGAGCTCGACCGGCCGCCCTTCCCCTGCTTCCACTTCGGGATGACCGGTTCGTTCCAAGGTTACCGCCTCGAGTCGGAGCGGCCGCGATTCTGGAAGATCGAGATCACGCTTGACCATGGCCTGCGTCTCGCGATGACCGACGCCCGGCGCTTCGGCCGCATCCGGCTCGCCCGCGACCCGCTCGCCGAAGAGCCGATCCGCTCGCTCGGATTCGACCCGTACCTCGACCTGCCGGGCCCGGCCGGGTTCGTGCGGCTCTGCCGCGGAAGGACCGTCACCGCGAAGGGCCTCCTGCTCGACCAGTCGTTCGCGGCCGGCGTCGGCAACTGGATCGCCGACGAGATCCTCTACCAGGCCGGCATCGACCCGCGGGCCCGCGTGGCCGACCTTTCCGACGCCGAACTGAAGTCGATGCGGACGCGGATGAAGTCCATCATTGGCCTCGCGGTGCGCGAGAAGTCGCAGTCATCGCGCTATCCGCGCTCGTGGCTCTTCCACCACCGCTGGGGCAAGTCGAAGGACGCGGTCGACGCCCGCGGGGAGACGATCGAGTTCGCGACCGTCGCGGGCCGGACCACCGCGTTCGTGCCGGCGCGGCAGCGGATCGGCGCGAGGGGCTGACGGCGATGGCCCCGCCCCCGACCCCGACCCCGACCTGGGCCTCGACCTGGTGGCCGCGCTTCCACGACCCGGCGTGGCGGCCGCTTCCACGCGAGCTGCTGGCGACCCACTGGGAGGCGAACCTCGCGATGCTCCGCTCGCCCGCGGCGGTCGGCGGCTTCCTCGCGATCGCGTTCCTGCCGCTGGTCGGGCTGCTCGCGGCCTGGTGGTGGCTCGGGTTCCTCGACGCCGAGGACCCGGCCCTCGCCCGCGGGGCGGCCACGGTGGGCATCCTGCTCGCCACGCTCGTGCCGTTTGCGATCGTCCAGCACCTGGCGTTCGTGCAGGCGATGAACCTGACCTACGGCCCGTTCGTGCGAAGGGCGATCGACCGCCGCGGCACGCCCACCTGCCTGCGGTGCGGGCAGCTGCTCGGGCCCGATCCGGGACCGGCCTGCCCGGAATGCGGCCAGCCCCGCGAAACCCGTCGGGGTTTGGGCTAACATGCAGTTCTCGCGGCGTCCGGTCGCGAACGAATCCCCGTGCCGATCCGCAACTTCTCCATCATCGCCCACATCGACCACGGGAAGAGCACGCTCGCCGACCGCCTGCTGCAGGCGACCAAGGCGGTGAGCGAGCGCGAGGCCAAGGCCCAGCTCCTCGACTCGATGGACCTCGAGCGCGAGCGGGGCATCACCATCAAGGCCTCGGCGGTGACCGTCTCGCACCGGCACAACGGCCAGGACTACCAGCTCAACTTCATCGACACCCCCGGCCACGTCGACTTCGCCTACGAGGTCTCGCGGGCCCTGACCGCCTGCGAAGGGGCGATCCTCGTCGTCGACTCGACGCAGGGCGTGCAGGCCCAGACCGTCGCGAACGCGTACCTCGCGGTGTCGAACGACCTCGAGCTGATCCCGGTCATCAACAAGATCGACCTGCCCGCGGCCGATCCCGACAAGGTCGCGATGGAGATCGAGCAGGTGCTCGGCCTGCCCGCCGAGGATTGCATCCTGGTGAGCGCGAAGACCGGCCAGGGAATTCCCGAGCTGCTCGCCGCGATCTGCGACCGCCTGCCCTCGCCGCGGGCCGCGGTGACGCCGAAGCTGCGGGCCCTGATCTTCGACAGCCACTACGACGACTACAAGGGCGTGGTGGTCTACTTCCGCGTCTTCGACGGCAAGATCCGCATCGGCGACAAGGTGCGGATGATGGGCACCGGCCGCGTCTTCAGCGTGACCGAGCTCGGACGCTACACGCCGTTCCCGAAGAAGGTCGAGGGGCTCAACACCGCCGAGGTGGGTTACTTCACCGCCAGCATCAAGAGCCTCGGCGACGTCCGCGTCGGCGACACGGTCACGCTCGAGAACGACCCGGCCGACGAGCCGCTGCCCGGCTATGAGGAACCGAAGCAGATGGTCTTCTGCGACTTCTACCCGGCGAGCGCCGGCGAGGAGACCAGCGGCAAGCGCGGCGACTTCGAGGCCCTCCGCGAGGCCATGGAAAAGCTGCACCTCAACGACGCCAGCTTCACCTACGAGGTCGAGCACAGCGAGGCCCTCGGTTTCGGCTTCCGCTGCGGGTTCCTCGGCCTGCTCCACATGGACATCATCCAGGAGCGGCTCGAACGCGAGGGCGGCCTCGAGATCGTGCAGACCGCCCCGACGGTCTCCTACCTCGTCGACCTGAACGACGGCACGCAGGTCGAGATCCACAACCCCGCCGACCTGCCCGACCTCTCGAAGGTGAAGGCGATCCGCGAGCCGATCGTGAAGATCGAGATCATCTGCCCCGACGAGAACATCGGCGACCTGATGAAGCTCTGCGACGCCCGCCGCGGCATCTTCAAGGCCCAGAAGTTCATCTCGGAAGGCCGCCAGCTGCTCGAGTACGAGCTGCCGCTCGCCGAGATCATCTACGACTTCTACGACAAGCTGAAGTCGATCACCCGCGGCTACGGCACGATGGACTACGACATCATCGAGTACCGCGAGGACGACCTCGCGAAGGTCTCGATCCTGGTGAACGGCGACGCGGTCGAGGCCCTCTCGCTCATCTGCCACCGCAAGAACGCCGAGTACCGCAGCCGGCT